>JAJEQR010000022.1 GCA_020687485.1 Hominifimenecus microfluidus
GGCCTTCGGCCGCCTCTTCTTTCTGCTTAAAACACCATCAGTTCTTTATCAATGATTGCGTAGTAGACTTCGTCACCGGTTTCAATTGCGGTCTTACCTGCCGTAGCTTCGGTAATCTTCGCGATCACGCTGTCCACCTGATCAGAGTTCACCATATAGCTTAACACAACCTTATCGGTATAATCGCTACTGACGGCCGGAAGGTCCAGATTCCCGGCGATATACTGGATCTTGCCGATGCTGTTGTAATCACAGGTCAGCGTAATCTCCCGCCCCGGGATCTTCTCAATGACCGTACTGGCAGCCAACCCTTCCTTCGCCGCCTGACCATAGGCACGCACCAGACCACCGGTTCCGAGAAGCGTTCCGCCGAAGTAGCGAGATACCACCACGCACACATTATGAATCTCCATACCTAGAATAATATCCAAAATCGGACGTCCTGCCGTGCCGCTGGGCTCTCCGTCGTCGCTGCAGCGCGTGATCTCGTTATTCTCACCGATAGTGAACGCAGAACAGTGATGCCTGCAATCCCAGTATTTCTTCCGGATGGATTCCAGGAAGGCGGTGGCCTCCGCCTCAGACTCCACCGGCTTCACATCTGCAATAAAGCGGGATTTCTTCTCCACGATCTCTGCGCTCGCGCCTTCATAAAGTACTTTATATGCTTTCATAGATTTTTCTCCGTTCCATCTCCGTAACCTGATGATGCCAATCATACCACAAATCGCTCTTTATTTCCACCGGCATTTCCCACGGCATTTCACTTGAATTTTTCACAGTATTTTGACGATATTCTTCGCATGGCTTCATTGACATTTTCTGCGGCGGTGGCTTAAGGAATTTTTCACTTTATTTCTTTCCTCCAACTGTGGTATACTATATATGAGGTCTGCATCCGCGGACCTGCATTTCTACCCACAGTTATCTGTACAATAAGGAGAATCAAACTTATGGATTTCGGTAAGAAAGGACTTATGGAGCAGCTGAACAGCTCCCAGTCCCACGCGAAGAAAATACGGACAAAATCCGTCCTGATTCTGTTCAAGCTTCTTCTTGTTGCCATTGTTTTCTCGGTCACGGTCACAGGCTTCTGCCTGTACGGCGCAGTTATGGGCATCCTGGATGAAACCCCGGACATGGGTAACCTGGACGTATCCCCGAAAGGGCTGGCCACCACCATCTACGATGCCAGCGGCAATAAGATCCAGACACTGATCGGCAAGGGCGCGAACCGAAGTCTGATCACTTACGATCAGTTGCCGGAGAACCTGATTAATGCCTTTGTCGCTATCGAGGATTCCCGTTTCTGGACACATGAAGGTATCGATCTGAAGGGCATCCTCCGGGCCGGTGTTGTCGGACTGACCAGTGGCCGCTTCTCCGAGGGCGCCAGCACGATCACACAGCAGCTGATCAAGAACAATGTCTTCGAGAACGGCGGTCAGGAGAAGACGACCGGCGCCCGCTTCGTGAGAAAAATCCAGGAGCAGTATCTGGCACTGGAGCTCGATCATGTGATGAGCAAAGAGAAAATTCTGGAGAACTACCTGAACACAATCAATCTGGGGGCGAACTGCCTCGGTGTTCAGAAGGCTGCCGAGCGATACTTTAATAAAGATGTCAGCGACCTGACACTGTCCGAATGTGCTGTCATCGCTGGTATCACACAGAATCCCTACGGCTACAATCCGATCAAGTTCCCGGAGAAGAATGCGGAACGCCGTGAAAAAGTTCTGAACGATATGGAAGAACAGGGTTATATCTCTGCCCAGCAGAAAGAAGAAGCGCTGGCGGATGACGTCTACGAGCGCATCGCGGAGATTGATCATAACCGTTCGACAACATCTACTCCCTATACCTACTTCGTCGATCGTCTGATCAGCGATGTTCTGCGCGACCTGGAAGCTGCCGGTTATACGGCGGATCAGGCGAACGCTATGCTCTACAGCGGCGGCCTTCATATCTACACAACGCAGGATCCGGAGATCCAGTCAATTGTAGATACGGAAGTGAATAATGAGGCCAACTATGAAGGTATCCAGCAAAAGTTCGCCTTCACCTATCGCCTGACGCTGAAACATTCCGATGGCACAACCACCAGCTACAGCACCAGCGATATCCGTCAGTATTCCGGCATGTCACAGCTGGAGTTCAATACACGCGACGAGATCTACACGCTGACAGCGGAATACCGCGCGGAAATGATGATGGAGGGCGATGAATACTCTGAAGATGTGGATATCACGCTTCAGCCCCAGGTATCCGTTGTTATCATGGACCAATCCACCGGCTATGTAAAGGCAATCGCCGGAGGCCGCGGAGAAAAGACCGCCAGCCTTTCGCTGAACCGCGCAACGAACACTTTCCGTCAGCCAGGTTCCACCTTCAAGGTGCTGGCTTCCTTCGCTCCCGCAATCGACGCCTGCGGCGATACGCTGGCCACCACCTTCTACGACGAACCCTACACCACAATGGTGGACGGCAGTGAATGGACACCGAAGAACTGGTACAGCAGCAGTAAATACGCCGGTTATGCGAATATCCGCCAGGGCATCGTGTACTCCATGAATATTCTGGCGGTGCGCTGCCTGGTGGAGGATGTGACGCCGGAACTGGCCTACCGTTATGTGGAGAACTTCGGCATCAACACCCTGATCCCGAAGACGGATGACAACTCCCGTTCCGGTCAGCACGACGTCCGCGCCACGATCGCTCTCGGTGGTATCACCCAGGGTGTTACGAATATGCAGCTGACCGGCGCATACGCTGCGATCGCCAACGGCGGCACATACACCGAGCCGGTGCTCTACACTCGCATCCTCGATAACGACGGTCAGGTGATCATCGACAATACACCGGAGACGCACCGGGTTCTTCAGGAAAGTACTGCCTTCCTGCTGACAGACGCCATGCGTGACTCCATGAAGGACAGCCGCCTGTTCGGCATGACCATTTCTTCCAGCAGTGACGAAGCCATGCCTTCGAATATCACAGCAGCCGGTAAAAGTGGTACGACCACCAGTTACAATGACCTCTGGTTCGTCGGCTACACACCTTACTATACCATGGGTATCTGGAGCGGATTCGATGACAACGCCAAGTTCGACAGTGACGATAACCGCAATTTCCACAAGACCATGTGGAAGACAATTATGGAGAAGATCACAGAAGGAAAGGCTGCCATTGACTTCAATCAGCCGGACGATATCGTAACTGCCAAAATCTGCAACAAGTCCGGCAAGCTGGCGACCAAGGCCTGCTCCGCCGACCCGCGTGATGGTATCGTATCCGAAGAGTATTTCAAATCCGGAACCGAGCCGACGGAATACTGTGATCTGCATACTTCCTATGAGGTCTGCAGCGTCAGCGGTATGAAGCCCGGCCCTTACTGCCAGAAGACCACCTACCGCGCGCGAATCAAGCTGCCGGAGGAGACAACCGGAGTTACGGATGATAATAACTATGCTTATTCTTCCAGGCGGACCTGCGATCAATGCCAGCCTATGATCACGCTCCCCGGTCTGCTGAACCCGGATGGAACCACGAATACAACCGGAGAAACCGGCACAGGAATAACTGGTACAACTGGCACCGCCGGAAGCTCCAGCATGGCTTCCGGCAGCGGAACCACGACGGAATCCACACGGCCAAGCGTCCACTAAAACATTCTCTGCAAAAGATATCCTGCAGAAGCGAAGAAGCCGCCCGGCATCACCGGTCGGCTTCTTCTTTTTTTCTATATAAAACAGCGGCTCTCGCTGCTGTCTGCCTATCTTCCCGTCGTTCCACCTATTCCTTCATCTTCGGCCGAAAGATCAGCGAAGCCAGATAACCGAATACCAGCGCGCCGCAGATCCCGGCGGAGCTGGCGGTCAGGCCACCTTTGAAGATTCCCAGGAAGCCTTCGCTGTCCACCGATTCTTTCACGCCCTTCCACAGCGTATTACCAAATCCCAGCAAGGGAACGCCCGCCCCGGCTCCTGCCCACTCCAGAAACGGCGGGTACAGGCCGACAGCTCCCAGAATGGTTCCCATAACCACCAGAAGCACCATGATACGTCCCGGCATCAGCTTTGTCTTATCCATCAGAATCTGCACCAGCGCACAGATCAGACCGCCGACAGCGAATGCTTTGATATAATCCATACGAACACTCCTTCTTTCAGACTCATTTATTTTTGTTCATCTGCGTTTTCGCCGTTTTCTTCCTTCAGACCTTCTCCAGGATGATTCCGTGCGCGATCCCGGGAATCGTCTGCCCCTCCTGGAAGCTGGTCTGTGAAGTCAGCGCTCCCGTCGGAATAAAGAGGACTCTGCGCCAGATTCCCCGTTCCATCTGCCGCAGAATATATCCGCACAACGTTACGGCGGAGCAGCCGCAGCCGCTGCCTCCGGCGTGTGTATCCTGCGTCTCCGCATCGTAAATCTCGATGCCGCAGTCCATGTGCTGACATTCGATACTGATGCCTTCTTCCTTCAGCAGATCAATCAGCGCCCGCTGACCAACGGTTCCCAAATCGCCGGTCACGATCCGGTCATAATATTCCGGTGTCACATCGAAATCGATCAGGTTCTGCATGATCAGATCCGCAGCAGCCGGAGCCATGGCCGCTCCCATGTTCATCGTATCCTTGATCCCCAGATCTACGATCTTCCCGGTTGTAATCCCGGTGATGCGCACCTTTCCGCCTTTCTGGCCAAGTACAACCGCGCCGCAACCGGTCACTGTCCAGGTCGCGGAATATGGCCGCTGGTTGCCATAGGCCAGCGGAAATCGAAACTCTTTCTCCGCGGAAGCAAAGTGGCTCGAGGCTAGCGCCTCGGTATATTTCGCGTTGCCGGAATCGATCATGACGGCCGCCAGACTCAGCGCTTCGCCCATCGTGGAACAGGCCCCGTAAAGACCGAACAGCGGAACACCAAGTTCCGCCAGACCGAACGACGTTGCAATCAGCTGCCCCAGCAGATCACCGGCGAAAAGGTAACGCAGATCATCCGTAGTGAGTCCGGCCTTCTCCAGCGCCAGATGCGCCGCCCGGTTCTGCATATGCGCCTCTGCTGCTTCCCATGTCTTTCGTCCAAACAGAGGGTCCGCGCTGATAAGATCCAGATAATTTCCCAGCGGCCCCTCTCCCTCCTTGCTCCCTGCCACAGCGGCCGCTCCCAGTATATGCGGCGGTCGCTCCAGTCGGATACTTGCTTTTCCCTGGATCATCCTGTTCCCGCTCCTTTCCGGCAGAGTTCTTGTATTCTCCACCCTTTTTTGCTTTTTCATTTTTTTCATTTTCTTTGTTTCGCTTTATTTTTCTTTATTTTCTCCATTCTCTCCTGTTCACTGTTCACTGACCACTGACTGCTGTTATTCTGTTCTGTATTATATCCAGCGGGAAGTTTTTTATCCGCAGCCCGGATGCGCCTTCTGTTATGCACGTTTATGCGCCGTTATACACTTTTTTTAGTGTATCGCCTCTTTACTTCTGGTTTCATCTTTGTTATAGTAATGAAAGGTGTGTCCGTGAAGCAATGGATGCGCAATTAATGGTATTTGTAACAATTCTATTTTGTAACTATCTTTATCATAGTATCCGCACAGGCAGATATATCAATCAGGAGGATAGCATGGATAAGCCTTGTCTTGTCATTATGGCAGCCGGCATGGGAAGCCGCTATGGTGGTCTGAAGCAGATGGACCCCATGGACGAACAGGGACACATCATTATGGACTTCTCTGTCTATGATGCCCGCGAAGCCGGTTTTGAGAAAGTTGTATTTATTATAAAGAAGGAATTCGAAGATGTCTTCCGCCGCACAATCGGCGACCGCGTCAGCCGGAGCATGGAGGTTGCCTACGCATTCCAGAATCTGAATGATCTTCCGGAAGGATTTTCCGTTCCGGAAGGTCGCGTAAAGCCCTGGGGAACCGCACATGCACTGCTGTCCGCCCGCCATGTAGTAAACGGTCCTTTCGTCGCAATCAATGCGGATGATTACTATGGGAAGCAGGCATTCCGCGATCAGTACCGCTTTCTGACAGAGACGGAGGATGAGAGCAGCCGCTATCACTACTCCATGTCTGGCTATCATCTGGCGAATACGCTGACGGAGAATGGGCATGTCTCCCGCGGTGTCTGTACAACCGATGCCCGCGGATACCTGACCGATATCGTGGAGCGCACCCGGATCGAGTGGAGGGACAGCGTTCCGGCCTACACGCTGGATGAAGGCGTGACCTGGACTTCTCTTCCGGCAGAGACTCCCGTATCCATGAATATGTGGGGCTTCGGAAGAAGCTTCCTGGCCGAGACGGAAGCCCGCTTCGCCGATTTCCTGAACCGTGGACTGGCGGAAAATCCGATGAAATGCGAATACTATATTCCTTCCGTCGTCCATGAGCTGCTCGCAGCCGGACGCGCGGACGTCCGCGTGATGACCACGCCGGACAAGTGGTACGGAGTTACTTATAAAGAAGACAAACCCATGGTGCAGAAAGCCATCGCGGATATGAAAGCCCGCGGCCTGTACCCGGCAGAATTTTAGGAGGTTCTAAATACATGATTCAGGCAAGCAACGTAACTTTGCGTTTCGGCAAGAAAGCCTTATTTGAAGATGTTAATGTTAAGTTCGTTCCCGGTCATTGCTACGGTCTGATCGGCGCGAACGGCGCCGGCAAGTCCACATTTCTGCGGATTCTGACCGGTGAACTGGAGCCGACCAAGGGCGAGGTAATTATCACTCCCGGTGAGCGTCTCTCCTTCCTGAAGCAGAACCATTTCCAGTATGATGACCGCACCGTCCTGGATACGGTTATGCTGGGAAATGCCCGTCTGTTCGAGATTATGAAGGAAAAGGACGCGCTGTACGCAAAGCCCGATTTCTCCGAGGAGGACGGCATCCGCGCCAGCGAGCTGGAAGCAGACTTCGCAGCGATGAACGGCTGGGAGGCAGAGAGCGACGCCGCTACCCTGTTGAACGGCCTCGGCATCGAGACTGAACTGCACTACAAGTTGATGAAGGATCTGAACGGCAGTGAGAAAGTAAAGGTTCTGCTGGCGCAGGCACTGTTCGGCAACCCCGATATCCTGCTTCTCGATGAGCCGACCAACCATCTGGATCTCGCTGCGATCGCATGGCTGGAGGAATTTCTGATCAACTTCGAGAACACCGTTATCGTAGTCAGCCATGACCGCTATTTCCTGAACAAGGTCTGCACGCAGATCGCCGATATCGACTACGGCAAGATTCAGCTCTACGCTGGTAACTACGACTTCTGGTACGAGTCCAGCCAGCTGATGATCCGTCAGATGAAGGAAGCGAACAAGAAGAAGGAAGAGAAGATCAAGGAGCTGCAGGAATTCATCCAGCGTTTTTCCGCGAACGCTTCCAAGTCCAAGCAGGCAACCTCCCGTAAGAGAGCCCTGGAGAAGATCGAGCTGGATGAGATCCGTCCTTCCAGCCGTAAGTACCCTTACATCGACTTCCGCCCGGAGCGTTCTATCGGCAACGAGGTTCTGGAAGTAAAAGATATTACTAAAACCATCGACGGCGTGAAGGTGCTGGATCACGTATCCTTTATCCTGGGCCACGACGATAAGGTAGCATTCGTTGGCTCTGACGAGCTGGCGAAGACGACCCTGTTTCAGATTCTGATGGGCGAGATGGAGCCGGACGAAGGTTCCTTCAAGTGGGGCGTAACCACCAGCCAGGCATATTTCCCGAAGGACAGCACCGCTGAGTTCAGCAAGGACTACACCATCACAGAATGGCTGACCGGTTACTCTCCGATCAAGGATGTCACCTATGTCCGAGGTTTCCTTGGCCGTATGCTCTTCGCCGGTGATGACGGCGTGAAGAAGATCAATGTACTCTCCGGAGGTGAACGCGTCCGCTGCATGCTTTCCAAGATGATGATCTCCGGTGCGAATGTGCTGATCTTCGATGAGCCGACGAACCATCTGGATATGGAGAGTATCACCGCTCTGAACAACGGTATGATCAAGTTTCCCGGCGTTATACTGTTCTCCTCCCGTGACCATCAGATCGTTCAGACGACCGCGAACCGCATCATGGAGCTGGTGAACGGCAACCTGATCGATAAGATCACGACTTATGACGAGTACCTGGCCAGCGATGAGATGGCGATGAAACGCCAGGTATACGTATCCCAGGCAACCGAAGACGAGGAAGATAACTAAATCTTCAGAAATGAAATGAATTCCATAAAGAACCCCGCCCCGATACTGTATCAGCAGCGTCGGAGCGGGGTTTTATCGTTCATGCGTTTTCTGATTTAACTTGTTCTGCGATTTATTTTTCCGGCGCTTGATCGCAGAAAAAGGCAGTTGCATAACCGTATTCAGATTCGCGTAGCCGGAGCCGAACTCATCCAGGATCTGAATCAGATGCGCTCCGCAGTCATTCCGCATCAGATCCAGCGGCGACAGATTCACCTTTATGTTCTGAATTTTTCTTTTTTTCTCTGTTTCTTATGTAAAAGATCCCTTCCTTATTTTTCAGGGCTTTAACAACAGATTTACACATTCATGGCAGCAGATCATACATTTCTCTCTTATACTCCAAGTGTAAGGATCGGAACGGAACGATCCGGGAAGGGAGTAACAACATATGAATAGAAAAATGATCGCCATTTTACTCAGCACCTGCACTTGTCTCGCATTTCCTGCCGCTTCCATGGCTGCGGAAACAGATACAGCATCCAGCCAGAGCATCTCGGTTACGCTGACAGCAGAGCCGGAGTACACCATCACCATTCCGGAAAGCGTCTCGATGGGCAATGACGGAACAACTGTAAATGTTACGGCGTCCGATGTCAAAAACCTGCCGGAGGGCAAGAAAATCTCTGTTACGATCGCCGGAACCAGCGCATACAGAAACCAGATGGTTCTGGAAGCAGATACATCTCCCCGCACTTCGATCCGCTATCAGATCATCAGCGAAGCCGGAGACACGATTCAGACGAACGCTGCTACCGGTGAAACCGCCGTCGGCAAGGAAGTCGTATCCTTCACAGAAGATGGAAGCAAACAGTATCAGATCATTCCTGTAATCGCTGGAAGTTACAAGTATGATGTAGCCTACACAGGAAGTATCACCTTTGGCATCGCGCTCCAGTAAGCTTCTCCGGCACGGAATTCTTCTCATGCTGTGCGCCTTCGCTTTCTGCTTCAGTGTGACAGCGCATGCCGAAGATCAGACGAAGCTGCAGCTCTATGTACCGGAGAACAGTGAATCCAGTCAGGAAGCCAAGGCTACCTCCGCGCCAGGCACCTCAGGCTCAGGGAAAACAACCGGCAGCAGTGCCGTAGCCACTGGCGATACCAACGCTGACTGGGCGTCCACCACACTTGTGACCGCCAGTGCCGCAGTTCTCCTGATTCTGTGCCACGCCGGAAGAAATATGGACATGGAATAAATCATAAATCTCATTTGGAATAAGGATGTGTAAAAAATGCAGAACATAGACGGAAATAAAGAGAACACCAAAGGGAGACGCTTCCCGCTCTATCTCTTATGCCTGATCCTGGCAGTCGCCGCGGCGGCAGGACTTATCACCTCCTACTGCCTCAGAAAAGATCTGCAGGCTCAGGAAAAGAGCAGCGGCATCGTGATCGAAGCAAACGCTTCCGGGTGGAATCCGGAGCTTCCGGATCTCTCCGGCGCGCAGTCCTCCGGAATCAAGATCCCCGGATATGGCGATATCACCGTTCCTGCGGATACGAACATCTGGAAGATCACTCTGGCAAATCCCCAGGACAACAACTGCTATTTTAAATACAGCATTACGCTGGACGGCAGTGAAGATCCCGTCTATGAATCTGATTACATAGAGCCTGGAAAAGCTGTTACACAGTTTGACGTCTCAGATACGCCGGAGGCCGGAGATCACGAAATCTATATGAATATATCCACCTACTCGATGGATGAAAATCACACGCGTCTCAATGGAGCCAGTGTAAAGGCGGATCTTCACGTCGTAAAGTAGTGTGCCGCACGGCATATCTCAATCTCATCAGGAGGCAAAAAAGAAATGAAAAAGAACATGATGGCAGTAACTGCAGGTATTCTCGCCGGTCTTATGTGTGCAACGCCTGTTCTGGCGGCGACCACCGAGAGCGGACACACCGATATCTCCCTGTATGTTCCCAATGAACCTGCCTATACGATCACCATACCCGAAACCGTTACCTTAAGCGCAACTGAGCATACCCAGGTACCGATCACGGCCAGCGATGTAAAATATATCCCGGACGGCAAAAAGATCTCCGTCACCTTTCTGAAGGGCAACGGAACCTACGGAAGACTTTACATGACCGGAACCAACGAAGAAACCGGTAAGAACTATCTGATGACGCTGCAGATCAAAGGTACCAGCGGCGAATTCAAGTCCGGCGCTCTGGAGAAGCAGATCAAGGGCATGGAGCTGGCTTCCTTCACCGCTGACGGCACGATGAATTACGAAGTATATCCCTGCTCCCAGGATTATCCGTAGTACGAGGGTAAGGACAGCAACCTGGCAATCCAGAAGGGAGTACAGTACTCCGCTTACATCGATTACGGCATCGCGCTGGTTGATCAGCAGTAATTTTTCACATAGCGATAATTTTTCTCGCTGCAATAATTTTTCACACACACGAAGAGCCCCTGGAAATCTCAGGGGCTCTTCACATTCTAATGTATCATATCCGCAAAAGCAACTAATGTAACATTCCCCATTTCCGCGGCTTCATCCATACAGTCCTTCGTAAAACCGCTCTTCGAAAAAAGATAAAAGTGCTTTTTATCGAAGTGAAACAGATTGCTTCTCCCGACAAGGACCTCCAGCACATTGCAATCGATCTTCTCATTCTTCCATTTGCACTCACCGAAAAGAGCCGTATTCTTATCCGTCCCCATAATATCAATTTCTTCCTGTCGGTGTGTCCTGGGATTTGTTCCCCACCAGCGGCCAAGATCCGTAAAATTCACTGCACACTTTCCATCCAGCAACAGCCTCCAGAGATACTGCCTGCAAATTTCTTCAAATACGCCTCCCATATAATCCGGAAGTTCCGGAGCAATACGCTGATAGACCAGATCTGCTGCCCCGCGGGAAATCAGAGAGGTATTCTCCGGCACAAAACGATACCAAAACCGGAACATGTTGTCCTCAACGGAATAAATGGTTCGCCTACTGGATTTTTCTCCGTAAGGCAGTTCCTTTTTTATAATGCCAAGCATAATGAGATTCTTAATATAGCCTGCACACACACTGGTATCCTCACCAACGTTAGTTGAAATCTCATTCATCTTTGAGCATCCGTTCGCAATCGCGGTAATCACGGCATTATAAATGGCCGGTTCCCGTACCTCCTGCTTCAGTAAGTTTCCCGGCTCCTCAAATATAGAAGACGACGGATTCAAATGGGTATTTTTAATATTCTCCTCCATCGAGCATCTGTCATCGATCTGTAGCAGATACTGAGGCGTACCTCCGATTACTCCATACGCCAGCGCCTTGTCAAAATCAGAAAAACCGCCGAAATGCTGACAGGCTTCAAAGAAATCAAACGGCTGAATCTTAAACTGAGCCGTCCTCCTGCCGTAAAGAGGCGCTTTATACGCCAAAACATGATCTTCCATATACGACATGGAAGACCCGCAAAGAATTAACAAGAGCCTGGAGGTATCTTTATTTTTATCTATCAGCATCTGAAGCGTGGAGGCAAGACTCTTGGAAGCGCGGGCTACATAGGGATATTCATCGATAACCAAAACCATGCGTTTTGTCCTCGCAAGCTCGAAGACGTACTCCAGCGCAGCCTGAAAAGATGCAAAGGAAAAATCTGCCGGAATCCCTGTACTGTACTCCATAATACATCGGGAAAAGTTCTCCAGGTTCTGCTTTGCATTCGTTTCTACGCCCGTAAAGAAAATGGTATCCTTATCTTTCGTGAATTCACTGATTAACGCCGTTTTTCCTACCCGGCGACGTCCATAAATCACTGCAAACTCAAACTTATCAGAATTATAAAGGCGCCGAAGCGCATTCAGCTCCTGCTCTCTGCCAATAAACAAAAAATCACCCCCCGGAGATATTTCGTGGTCTATCCTTTCCTTCATTATAGCCAACGAATCCGAGGGTGTCAATTACTCAGATATAATTTACTTGTTTATGATTTACTAATTTACGATTCACCAGTTTGCAATCTACTGATTTGCCTTTCATTTATTTGCAGTGCTTCGGGATTCATATGTTCACTTTCTTATGCGCCAAGGCTTACCAGAAGCTCGATATTGGCCTTTTCATATTCATTCAGGCAGCTTTCATCGAATTCTTCCGGTGCATACATCGGCTCATACCACATACGCGTGAGGAAATACTCGTATATTTCACGATCCAGGAACATTCTTCCATGGCGGGCATAGATTTCATTCTTGGCAAGCACAAGAATATCTTCCGGACAATCAGCAAAATCCTCTGCAGTAAAATAGCGCTCAGCTGTTTGAGGGAACAATTCATAGCTATTACTTACACCAGTATCGCCAAGGACATTTTCGAAGTAGTCATTCGATGATTCGCAATAATGATTGCCTTCCGCTAATTTCATTTTCTGTGATCTGATTTCTCCGATATCGCCCTCAAAATACACCGGCTCTACCGAACGGGTACTCTCTGTAGGCGATGCAGCAGCTTCAGATACAGCAGTTGCTGCGACAGAAGAGGTTTCCGTTGCACTGGTCGGCTGTGCTGCTGTTGCCACAGCGGCTGTCGTGCTCTCTACAGTTGCAACTGTAGTTGTAGCAGGTTCTGATGCTGTTTCCTGGCTCTGTTGTGCGATCGTTGCGCTTGCGGTTGTTTCCTGCGCCGATGAACACCCCATACAGCCTGCAAAAGCGGCAATCAGAAGGGTTTTCTGGCATATCTTTCGAATATTATCCTGCATAAAAGTTCCTCCTTTTATAATCCACTATTGATATAATATTATATTGTTTTTTCCATTTTTCTGCAATCTTTATTTTTACTATTCCTGACTATCCTATTTTTTCTCTTCTCCCTTCTTCTCAACATCTGATTTCAAAACAGCAATTACCTTTTTCAGATAACCAGGAACCGGAACTCCCATTCTTCCAAGATTTTCCGTAATCGACAGCAATTCATTCAACATAAGCCAGAAGAGGGTAATCCATCCAAAAAGAACATTGTTTTCCAGACTAATGCCAAAATAATCACCTACTTCTGAAATCATATAATCGCAAAGGAACGCCACCATTACAATTAAAGTATAACCGACCTTTTTTATAATTCCAAGAATACCTTTTCGGCTGTCCAGTCCAAAGTTGGAGTTATCCGGATATTTTATGGATTCACGTTTTGCCGCCAAAAATCCTGATATATAGTCGAGCAGCATCATGATTGCAAATACAGCTACGCATGGGATTCTTTCTCCAATCTCTGAAGTCAATATTGCCATGATAAGACGATACAATATAGATCACCGTCCTTTCTGCAGTTGCTTATACAAAAAGGCCAGCGCTCTTTTTCGTTCCTGACTGGCAAACTGACGGCTCACATGAAATTGTTTTGCAATTGAAGCAACTGATTCCTGCTTCCAGATGGTTCCTACAATAATTTCATACTGCAACGCAGGTAACTGCTTCAGCAGATTTTCCCACTCCAGCCACAAATACGCGTCTTCCTCTTCCGGGCGATCATAATCAGCCAGCTCATAAGAAACGACAGGATCAGCCTTGCGCCAGATATCGTATACCTTATTGCGAATGGCTATCTTTATGTACATCACAATTTTATCTTCTGAGTTTTCATCAAACTTCCCGATTGGAAATTTCAGAATCAGTTCAATGAAGAACAATACCAAATCATAATATCCGTCTTCCCTGCCAGTTTTCCTCCCATTCGCCTTCAACAATGGATCAAATTCCTGAATCAACCGTGACATACTGTCTGGATTGCCGGATTTTGCTTCCTGAATTAACGCGAAAAAGTTATGCACACTACCACGCCCTTTCTGTAATACTTACAGAAAGAAATAACGTAGTTTTTTTGTTTTTGTAAATGATAACTTTATGAAAAGGTCATTTTTTTATCGAATTTTGAGTTTAAATTTTCACGCACCTCTGTTCTTGCGAATATTCATAGGTTTTGTTTCGAACAACTGTCTTTAGATAGAATGAAATCTTGATATTTGAATCCGGATCAAAGTTTTCCAGCGGAAACTGACGAATAAAATCGATAAAGAAATTCACAAGTTCATTGTAACCATCTTCCCGGCCGGTCTTTTTCGCATTTGCTTTTAAAAATAAATCAAAGTTTTCTATCAATTCTGACATACTATCCGGATTTCCTGACTTCTATTCTTTGATTAAACAAAAAAGCTTTTTTGTATTCATATTGATTGACTCTTCTCCTTTGTTTTATTTCTATATACGTAGAATATAGCATAAAAAATCAGCCTATGCAATAGTCTTTTTCTTTCTTTTGGAAATTTCTACTAGAGCATAAGCTGATGTTTTTCGTATGTTGTATTCCTATGCGCCAAGGCTTACCAGAAGCTCGATATTGGCCTTTTCATATTCATTCAGGCAGCTTTCATCGAATTCTTCCGGGGCATACGTCGGCTCATACCACATACGCGTGAGGAAATACTTGTATATTTCACGATCCAGGAACATTCTTCCATGGCGGGCATAGATTTCATTCTTGGCAAGCACAAGAATATCTTCCGGACAATCAGCAAAATCCTCTGCAGTAAAATAGCGCTCAGCTGTTTGAGGGAACAGTTGGTCGTAATTATTAATATCTGTAATTCCCTGTACATGTTCAAAAAAATCTCCGGCAACCTGAGCATAATAATTCTCTCTGCCAAGAGCCATTTTCTGATCTAAAATATCCCCCTCACTGCCCTCAAAATACACCGGCTCTACTGAACGGGTACTCTCTAAAGCTGACGTAGCAGTTTCAGATGCAGCAACTGTTGTTTCTGCAATCGAAGAAGGGGATTCCGCTGTACTGGTCGGCTGTGTAACTGTTGCCACAGCGGCTGTCGTGCTCTCTACAGCTGCAACTGTAGTTGTAGCCGCTTCTGATGTTTTTTCCTGGCTTTCCTGTGCAATCGTTGCACTTGCGGTTGTTTCCTTCGCCGATGAACACCCCATACAGCCTGCAAAAGCGGCAATCAGAAGGCTTAATAGTGACAAGTAACTATTTTGTCGCAGAGAACGGTGTGACCCGAAGGTCACGCCGTTTTTCTGCGTTCATAGGTTGTTTGTGTGACAATAGGCTCGGAAATAACGGGAATATCCACATCGTCCACAAAGTTGAAAAAAATCTTCACTTTCTGCTTGCGCTTGCCGCTGGACTTGTCCGGGGCATAGACAACGATCTTCTTGATATACTCGTTCACGATGGTCTGTGTCAGTTCCTCCACATCCACATATTTCTGTGTCAGGGCGATAAAGGCATCCAGACCGTCATTCATTTCTTCCCGCTGTTCCACCCATTCTTCGATAACTTCAATTTCGAGCTTTAACCGTTCCTGTTCGGCTTCATAGTCCGCAGACATCTTTCTGTATCTGTCCTGATTGAGATTTCCAAGAACATAGTCCTCGTACAGCCGGGAGATGATGACATCCAGATCGGCAAGGCGTTTCTTTGCCTGTTCCAGCTTCTTTTTGTCATCCCGGATGCTGCGCTCCTGGTCAGTCCTGCGGCATTGCAGCCATTCCTCCTGAAAACCGTCCACATCGCTTCGGATATACTCATTGACTGCCCGGATGCGTTCCAGAACGATTTCACGAAGCACATCTTCCCGGATATAGTGGGCAGTACAAGTACCACGGTTGCTCTTGTAGTTGTTGCAGACGTAGTGATCCTGCTTGCCCTCAAAGCTTTTGCTTGTGGCAAAGTGGAGCTTGCCGCCGCAATCGGCACAAAACAGAAGCCCTGAGAACAATCCCTGCCGTTCCGCTTTTGCGGGGCGGCGTTTGTTTTTCCTCAGTTCCTGCACCCTGTCAAACTGTGCCTGAGATACAATCGCTTCCTGTGTGTCCGGCAGATAAAACATATTCTCCGGCTCATTGGGAATCCGCTTTTTCAGCTTGTAGGACTTGGAATAAGTCTTGAAGTTGCAGGTACAGCCTGTGTACTCCTGCCGTTCCAAAATCCCTACAATGGACTGGTTGCTCCAGTGGTACGGTCTTTCCGGCATCGGCTTTTTCTTTCGCTTGGCATACAGAGCTTTTGCGGTCAGAATCTGCTTTTCTTCCAGAATCCTTGCAATCTGCTCCGGGCCTTTGCCGTCAATGCAAAGGTCGAAGATGAGCTTGACTACCGGAGCCGCTTCTTCATCCAGAATCCAGTGATCCTTGTCCTCCGGGTCACAGCGGTATCCGTAGGGCGGTTTGCCCATGTGCTTCCCACTGGTTCCTCTCTGCCGCAAACTGACACGGACTTTCTTGCTGGTATCACGGGGATACCACTCGTTGAACAGATTACGGATTGCGGCGAAGCCCTCGCTGTCTCCCCGGTTGCTGTCCACACCGTCATTTACGGCGATAAAGCGGACATCGTAGCTCGGAAAGATAATATCCGTATATTGTCCAACAGTCAGATAGTCACGACCAAATCGGCTGAGGTCTTTGACCAGCCAGCAGCCTACAAGCCCCTGCTTGACAAGCTCAAAGCCCTCCTGCACACCGGGACGATTGAAGTTCGTCCCCGTATAACCGTCATCCACCAGAATTTTCAGGTTTGTATACCCGTGGTCACGGGCATATCGGGTTAAATACTCTCGCTGATTTGCGATACTGTTACTCTCTCCATCTTGGGCATCCTCATTGCTCAAACGACAGTAGAGAATGGTAATTTTCTGCTGATCCAACATAATATCCTCCTTCGGTTGTTGGTCAGCCGACAGTACCGTTGTGCATACTGGAATTATATCATGCTTTTGTGTCGCAGTCATTAACAAATCACCCCCTTGTCAGAAAAAATGAGCCGTTTTACCTTGTCGGCAAGCGGCTCATTCCCGTCACATTCTGTTTCAATCACATACCATGTGTTCCCGATCTTACGCTCAATGGTTTTGCGGAAAGAAGACTGCGCTGTTTCCCAATGCTTGCGGCATTCTTCCAAAAAATCAATGGGCGGCTCAAAAATCGGGTCGAAGCAGGAGTAAATATCAATATAGCCGATGGCATCATTGATTTCTTCCATCGGGGCATCTTCCATAATCATCTTGTTAATTTCCTCTACGGTTTTATTCATAGGCAAATAGTTCCTTCCTTAAATTTCCATATCCTGCCTACGCTTACGGGCAGGATGCTTATGTTCCTGTGTTTCCTTTCCTCTGGCGAGAATGGCATGAACAAAAGCCCAAACCCTTTCAGACGCAATCTCTATCGCATCCAAGAAAGGCTGGGCTTTCTGTTTCAGTTCCATATATTTTTCGTTTACTGCTTCATACCGCTGTTTCCAGATGGAAATTGTTTTTTCAGCAGAAGCCAGTTTCTCTTTCAAACGCTTATTGTCAGCATTGGCAATAATGCCGTTGACCGCATAGCGTTTGAGTGTATCGCACTGATCCGGCGTGAGCGAGACATTTCCGGTGAGGGCATTTTTCTTGCCCATTTCCTCAATATCCTGCACCGTCAGCGCAATGGTCTTTGCTGCCTTGGTTTCCTTTTGCAGAGCTTCCAGTTTCTTTTTCTGCTTCTCCGTAGCAGCCTTGGCATCCGCCAAACTCTGCTCGGCCTGTTCCACCTGTCCGGTCACAGTTTCCAGGCGGTGCTGTTCGGCCTGTAACTTGAACTGTGTCACCGTCAGATGTTCCTCGGTACTGCCACGCTCTCCACGCTCCACATCGGTATATCCGGCGGCTCGCATGAAATTAAAAAAGTCATCCTGCAGCACACTGTAGGACGACTTCAAAATCTTTTTCCCTTTTGCGTTCAACATCGGATTGCCATCTTCATTGAGAACGGGTTTGGATTCCCATTTCTTACTGCGGCTGACCTGTGTGATCGTTTCTTTTACCGTTCCCCGGAGGAATTCATCCTTGCACCGCTTCGACCACAGGATTTGCTTTTCCACCACCGGGATATAAACCACATGGAGGTGGTAGTGATACACATCCTCGCCCAGGGCTTCGGACATTGCCCGGTTGCGCTCATCGGCGTGCATCACAGCGGAGAGGATATACTGCTCGCCGCCCACAATCTCCACGGCGGCTTTGTAGGCATCGGCATAGAACTGTTTGGCATATTCATAGCCGCCGTGGTTGTGGAAGTAGGCAGAGTTTACATCAAACAGCAGCTCCCCATATTTCACCGCATCGGCTTTCAGACCACGGGTGGAGATAACACCATCTGCAATCATCTGATCGAACATGGCGGCATAGCTGTCGGTAGGTTTCTTGAAGTGGACATTGCGGTGGGTCTGGGTGGTATCAATATCTTGATTGGAGTAGCTGTCTTTTTCTCGCTCGTTATGCTCCTGAACTTTCGCCACATCGTCGAGGGTGGGCAAGTCCTGGTTACGGGCAAAGGTACGGTCAATTCCATCGTTTCTTGCCATAGGTTTTTTCCTTTCTTTCGAGAGTAGCAGACGGGCGGGGCTGCGGGGATGCACTTCTGCGGAAGTGTAATAACCCACTATAACACTTTCATCCATTCTGGCTGCAAAGTGCCGTGGGCTCTCCCGAGGGGGTGTGCGGTCACTGCGGTGACCTCTGCTGACCAAGGCAAAATGTCTGCAACTTTTCCCATGGTCAGCCCGTCTGCATGAAGCTGTTCTGCGGAACGTTTCTTGCAGACGTTGGCAGCGTCTTTCACCGCCATCCATAGGCAGCACTGCGGTGTGCCTATGGGGACGGAAGATGCGAGGGGCTGTTGCCGGGGGCATCACTTCTCCCGTCTTTGCTGCCATACAATGTCGCATCCCAGCACATCGGCAAGCTCCAATACTTCCTTGTATCGGATGCTTTCCCGCTGTAATTTTGCGGACAGGTTGGAAACGCTGTCGCTCCATCCGTACTCGTCCGAGAGCAGGTCAACAACTTCCTGCATGGTCATCCCAGCACGGATGATCTGTGCCTTGATTTCATTGCGTACATTCATATTGAAAAATCCTCCATAATTCTGTTTGTGGTTCGGTACAATCTCTGCACCCCAAAACGGAGCAGATACACCGAACAGTGAAAAATCTGCAATCTCTGAAATCCGTTCAGAATTTTGCTTGTGATGTCCTGTCCATATATGACCATATCCCGCTTTACTGTTTCGTGTGATTTGGTCTGGAAAAATGAAAACATCTATTGTTCCGTGAACAGGGTACACGGTTCAGAGAAGCACGATTTCGTGAAATAGCTTCGTCCTGCGGTCAAAAACTTTGCTGTTTCCATTGCCATTGATTTTCAATACCCGAAAACAGGTTGTCTCTGAAAGCCGTTGTTTCCTATAATGGGAGAAAACAGGGGTAAATGCTGCGTACATACGTACAGAGCATGACTGGCAAAATCAATCCCGCCATTCCTCCGGTACGTACGTACATGACGAAACATCGTAAAACCCATTTATATGAGGTCTTGCCACAGCTTCCACACCCATAAATCCCCACACCCGCCGTCCGGCAGAGTTGGTGATGTTGTTGCAATGTTCCAGATTGAATCTCCCAGCATTGGCAATCATGGCGTCGCTGAAGCTGCGGGCTTTCAGCGGTGCAAGGGAATTTTCTTCGCACCACATCCGGTAGATTTCATAGAAATCCTTGGAGCTGATGGACGCATCCGCTTTGCACCGGATGTATCCCTCCGATTCCATGAAATCAAAGATATTATTATTGTCACGCTTGACCGCTTCCCGGTTTTCCCGGATACGGTCACTCTCTGTGAATTTGAAGTTGTTGGCAACAAGCCGCTGTAAGCCTTCAAATGCCCACAGGAAGATGCCCTCGGCTTCGGCTTTCATCTTCTCCGCAAGGTCAGGATCATCAGCTCTATCCACAGGCTTTTCCTTGGTGGTCAGCACAAGCTGTCTGCGATAAAATCCGTCACTGCGATCATAAAGAGCTTGCAAATCGCCGTTGCTGAACGCAAGCAGCCGGACGAACATCCAGCCCTGATAACTCTGCTTGCCCTTGCGTTCCAAATCCATCTTGCCCTGTGCTGTCACGATGGATTTCACATAGTTGGTCTGGCGCAGAGCTTCCATCCGCATATCATCATCCACGCACAAGAGGATATGTTCCAGATCGGCACGGGCAAAGCGGTTTTCGGAAATCTTTCCGATGCTGCCGTCTTTCATATTCATGCCAAAGATTGCCGAAAGCACCGCACCGATTTGGGATTTACCCTCGCCGCCGTTGCCCTTAATCACCATCATGCGCTGTCCTTTGTTGGAGGGAATCAGGCAGTAGCCGATAAACTCCTGCAAAGTGGGAATGTCCTCTGTATGAAGCAGGTCATCCAGAAAGTTCAGCCAGACCACAGGAGCAGGAGCATCGGGATTGTAGGCAACAGGCAGACGGCTCCGCACGATAGCAGGTCTGCCCTCAGTGAATGTTCCGTTCTGCAGCAGCGTACCGTTGGCAACATGAATCCGATCCTGCTCCGGAGGAAAGTCAGGCACTTGTGCTTCCAGTTTCAGCACCTCCAGAATATTGGTGATCTTCCGGGGGATGTTGTTCACGGCACAGAATTTCAGCTTGTCGTAAATCTCACCCCGGAGAGGGAGATCGTCTGTTACCCGACCATCGGGCGTAAAAAAAGCTCCGTTTGCGAAGATGATTCTGCGCTCACGCAGAAATTCTTCACAGAACAGAGCTTCATTGATGTTCTGCCCGTCAAACCAGATCGGCAGATTCATATCCGGCATTTTACCTTTCTTCCCCATGGGACAACCCCTCCTTTCGTTTCCGTGCCACATAGTTCCGAAGGAAAGCAATCTTGCTCTCCTTCATTAGCTCGTCCACCACGGCAACCCGTTCTTCTAAATCACCGACTGTCAAAATATCTGCCAGATATTCGATATAATCAATCATCTGGCAGGCTTCCACAAAACGGTCATCCAGATCATCGTCCGGTGTTTTCGGTGCATATCGCACTTTCCAATCTTCCAGCAGATGCAGATAATCCATCAGCACCCGGAAGCACAGCATTTCGTCCTCCCGAAACTGACGGATATAGGGACGTTTGGGCTTGAGCATAGCTGCGGAAGTGGGCGGTTTCGGGTCAAGCCCAAAATCCGAAGCCAGCTTTTGTGCTGCTTCATAGCTGCTCAGATCGAACGACCTTGCCACGAAGTCGATCACATCCCCCTTGACTCCGCAGCCAAAGCAGAAGAAATAATCCTCATTCAGCTTCATGCTCGGATGCCTGTCATTGTGGAACGGGCAGCAAGCCATGCCGTTTCGGTTGACTTTCAGCCCGTAGTGTTCGGCGGCTTGCTTTACGCTGATTGCCACCTTGATGGTTTCATAGATTGTCATAGAAAACCTCCGTTCATAGTATTCAGAAAGCACGAAACACCCGCCGTGATTGGCAGGTGCTTCGCTCCGTCTACTATTGTTATGCCGGATTTTTCAAAAAACGGGCTAATCGGTGGACAACCCCATTTCAAAAAACAGGACAGCTTTTCGGAGGATGTAGATTTCTTCACATTTGCATGATATAATGAAAGAAATGAAAAAACAGGACAGGAGAGCAAGCATGAATCAAGAATTGATGACATTGGATTTTTGGCAGGATACAATCATATATGAGGACAAAGCACTTCCTATCGGCACTCTTGCCTGTGATGCGCTGAATGTTTCGGCGGATACTCTTGCCAAAATGAATGAACAATGCCAGAAAATTAATCTACTGCTTGGAATGCTGAACGCCGGACAGGACGCTTCTGCACTCTTTCCTATGGCAAGGGAAGCTGCATTGACAATGTTAGAGATTCTCAGCAAAACGCCGCCGTTTTCCTATATGGATATACCAAAGCACCGGGAACGGATAGAAAAGGTTTTTACTGCGGACAGCGCACAAAAATATGTGGAGTTCGCTACAAAAGCTGCAACCAATTCTTTACCGTTTGAAGAAGTTCCGAAATATGCTGATGCGGTGATGCTCCAACGTTATACCGCTGTATTCGGACATTTGGCATATTCTCTTAGGGAATACCAAACCGCAGTGCTTGATTTTGCGGAAAAATCAGACAGCAACGAAGCAGACCGTACCGCAGAGGGCTTTGCAAAAATGTTCGGCAGCTATTTCCCGCCGGAGTTTTCTATCACGGAGGGCAATGCCTGGATGTCTGTTGCGAACAACTCTATTCAGTATGTGACAACTGTCCGTCCCGGCGAGGATGTGGCGAAGCTCGTCAAACGGATGCACTATGTATCCTTTGTGGGAATGTTCCGTTCTGATCTCTTTGAGGGCTTGTGTGTTGGTCATGCACCGAAAAAATGCCGGATCTGCGGCAAATGGTTTCTGACCACCAACGCAAGGCACACCAAATACTGCGGCGGTTATGCACCGGGAGATAAGCTGCACCGCACTTGCCGGCAGATCGGCAATCTGAAAGGCAGAGAACAGCGGGAGCTTGCGGACGATCATCCGCTGAAACAGATTTATGAGAAGCGGCTGAACACCATAAACCGCTATGTGAAGCGTGGTACTCTGGACGCTGATCTTGCAGAGGTTATGAAAAAACTGGCAAAAGATAAGATGCTCCGGGCACTCAGCAATGTTGCCTATGCCAAGGGTGATTATGAAAAAGAGATGGAGCAGGCGGCTTTGAAGAAAGAAGCAAAATTACGGACGAAATGAGGAATATGTAATGGCACAGAAATATGATTTAACTGATATTGGGAATGCGCTTAGCCGGGTTATGGACAATCCTATGACCAAAATAATCCGTTCTGGCTCTATTGGTGTGTTGGGCGTAGTAAACCCAGTTGCGGGAATTGTAGGCGGAATAGGAAATGATCTTCTATCTGAATACAATACCTTCAAACTCGGCCATCTACTGAACGGTCTTGCATCTGGCTTTAATCTCGAAAGAAGATTGAATGAGCTTTACAACTATGTAAACTCCAGCCCGGAAAAGGCTATTATCGTAGCCAATCTGTTCAAACAAACCGTAAATGCAGAATGCCCAAAGGTTTGCGTTATTTATGGTCTAATTCTTGCAAACCATTTAGAAACACTTACAGAATTCACGCACGAAGAATTGATTGTCTGTAAAGCTTTGGAAAACGCTACGGATTATGATCTGAAGAATTTCAAAGAAATAATGGAGAACTATCTTAAGCCAACATCAAATGGAAGAAGAATTGTATTTCCAAAAGACTTTGCAGATATTGCTGCTTTCACCACCACATGCGATTGGTGTGTATATAATAGAATCTTTGTTTCCCGAACAGCAGAGTGGGGTGAAATGGAAGAAGGCGTTTTGGATATAAGCACGTACTATTACGAGGCAAATCCTGCATCTGTTCTTCTGGATAATATAAATGCTGCAAGACAAACCTGGAATTATGGTTAATTATTCCCGCTGATTACTTAGAAGGAAGGTGCGCTATGCTGAATGATTTTACATGGAATATGACCGGATACATACCAAAACACGCTGTCAATCCGCACGGTGACGGCATCATTCCCTATGTGGCAGAGCGCATCTTCCAACTGGAACCGGAGCCGCCATCAGTGGGCAATCTGAACGAATATATCCTGTCTGCTTTGCATGAAAAGAATTTGCTACATTTTTCGTTCTTTCTACATCACTACGAGCCGCAGCTTAATAAGCGCATCAAGAGCTTTCTTGGTGTGGATGGCGGCGATTTGTACGATACAGACCGTTTTCTGGATATAAAACTGTCCTGCCGGGAGCAAATGCTCCAAAAGCTGATGGACTATGATCCTGCCAAGGGTGCGGAGTATGCTACATACATTTTTCCGTTCATCCGGGATGCTATGCTCCGTTTCCGCATGGGCGAAGAAAAATGGTCGGTATCCTCTCTGACTAATTACAAAATGGTGCGGTCAATGGCTTGGCTGTACCACAATACCAAGGATGCGGTCAACGAGTTTTCCAAGAAATACAACTGTGATCTTGCTCTTGCCGAAGAATATCTGAAAGTTGTCCGAGGTATCCGCAATCAGCAGCCATTCTATGTGACAGACGAGGACGGCGAGGAAACTGGCGAAGATGTCGCCCTTGACGATAGTTGGAACTATACCGACATCCTCTGGAACGGCATACAGGCAGAAAAGGTGCAACGGGCATTTGAGAAACTGAATTACCGGGAGCAGACCTTGCTCGAAAAACGGTTAGCAATTTGCATGACCTGTGGGCGTGTTGGCTCATGGAAGAACCGCCCCACCTTTGAAGACCTGGCGGTTATGTTTGAGGGAAGCACAGCCAGCGGTGCAGAGCGGGCTTACCGGAAAGCGATGGATAAGCTGACAGAGCTTCTGGTTGCCGAGGGTGCTATCCATGCAGTCCGGCTGAAACAGAAATCCAAAACCAAGCGCAAAAAGAAAATCACCGCCGCAATCTACGAATACCAGGCAGACTGCGACGGCGAATGGGGCGAAATATCAGTTGATTTTGAGAACGGCACAGCAGAAATCATTCGGCTTGCTGATTGGGATACAATTAAAACGAACTGGTTTGCCAATGAGGCGATCCGGTATATTTTATCATTGTCGCCTGATGCTCTTAAAAAATATATGCTCGTCCCCCTTGAGCCGCCACTTATATCTTGAATCCTTACAACAACTGTAAGTGGTATTTGCTGTGTTCCCATGCTATCATTTTATTACAAATGATAGGAGGTATTCACATGAAACCCATTTTGAATATTGAAAATTTAACAAAAATCTATGGCAATGTGCCAAGTCAAACAAAGGCACTGAATGGGGTCACCTTCCAGGTGATGCCGGGAGAGTTTCTTGGCATTATGGGAAGCAGTGGTTCTGGTAAATCCACACTGCTCAATTGTATTGCGACTGTGATTCAACCCACAGGTGGAAGCATTCAGGTGGAGGGCGTTAATCTGCAAGCACTCAAGGGAAGGACTCTTGCAGATTACCGTGGAAAAAAAGTTGGTTATCTATTTCAGAATTTTGAGCTACTGGATAATCTGACCGGACGTGAAAATATACTGCTTCCAACTTCTCTGCATGGGGTATCCGAAGCAGAAAGCAGCCAGCGGCTGAAGCAGTTGGCTGACTATCTGGAAATCACTGATGTTCTGAATAAGTTTCCGTCCAAGATGTCCGGCGGCCAGCGTCAGCGTGTTGCGGCAGCAAGGGCTCTGATCTTACATCCCCAAATGATCCTTGCCGATGAACCGACGGGTGCGCTGGATTCTAAGAACGCAAGAAGTCTTATGGAGAAGCTGTCCGGCCTGAATCGTGACGAACAAGCTACGATCCTGATGGTAACCCATGATTCCAATGCCGCCAGCTTCTGTAAGCGCATCCTGTTCATCCAGGATGGCGTGATCTTTCATGAGCTTCGGCGTGGAGACGAAAGCCAGCAGGAGTTCTACGGGCGCATCCTGAAGGTGATGGCTCAACTGGGAGGGGGTAGCGCAAATGTTCTCTAATCTGATTTTTCGAAACAGTCGCCGCAGCCGAAAGGAAAACGGTCTGTTTTTCAGCTCCCTGGTGATTTCTATTATTGCCTTTTATATGATTCTTTCCATCTCCACACAGGATGTAATGATTTTTTTGCAGAAAATGGAGAGCGACGCAGTGAACAGGCTCTTGCTTCTGATTCCTGTGTTTTACGGAATGACCCTGGGTATTCTTTTCTTTTTGATTTACTTCGCCTGCAAGTATCAATTTGAGCGCAGACGCCACGAGTTTGGTGTCTATCTGATGTTGGGAATGCGCAGAAGCAAACTGTTCTGGATGCTTCTGGCGGAAGATTTCCTGACCAGTATTCTTGCCATGCTCATAGGCTTACCTGTGGCTGTGGTGCTTTCAGAAATTGTCAGTCTTGTCACCGCCAAGCTGGTAGGCATGGGGATCATCGGTCATCAGTTTTCTTTATCCTGGTCTGCGATTGAATGGACGCTGGCAGGATTTCTGGCAATTAAGCTGACGGCACTTCTGATTTTGAGTGGACGAATCAGCCGCCAGGAGATCGGTACTTTGCTATCCCAGCCAACGAACCGCCCCAAAAAGCAAATGCCATCTGTTATCTATGGACTGGCTGCTATATGCGGAAGTGTGATGTTGGCAGTGGCTTACTACATGGCGATTCAGGGAATTGCATGGACAAAGGTAAGTATGATGGGACTGACTTTGCTGTTGGGCATAGTTGGTACGATGCTGCTTTTCTATGGGATGCGTGCGCTGATTGCTTTGATTGTTAAGAAAGGAAAAGGAAATAAGCAGCTTCATGTATTTACCTTCCGGCAGATTCAGGAGAATGTCATTCATCAGTCAAACTCCATGGCCATCAGCTCCCTGCTGATTCTGGCGGCGCTGTGTTGTTTTGGTGCGGGCGTAGGAATTGCAGGAACGAATAACCTGTCTTCTGGCCATGTAATCGACTATACTTTTGAAGATCATACTGCAGAAGACTCATCGCAGGTTCTTCCGAATATAAAGGCAGTCCTGAAAGAAAACAGTTTGGAAAATCAATTTTCAGAGCTTTTTGAAATGAGGGTTGGGCGTATTCGCACCACAGAAGATTATGATAATGCCTACAGCATGGACGCTGTTATGGACTCTCTTCGGAGCCTGCCCCAGTCGGAAGACCGGGATGTCCTTCTGAACAATCTTGGTTATGCCACATACCCATATTTGATTTGTTTATCGGACTATAATCGTTTGTTGGAATTGTCCGGCAAGCCTGTCATTAAATTAAGTGAGGATGAAGCCGCTGTTTATATAGGTTCCGACTTTACTACTGTAAATCGTACCGCAATGCTGAACGACATACTTACTGAACAGCCTGAAACGGAACTGGTTGGCAGTCCGATTTATCTTACTGGAGAGGTTCAGTCTGTAAATTTGATTACGGATCGTTCTATTACTTTGTCCTTTGCATTGATTCTTCCAGATGAAGCCTTCCTCTATCATACCCAAGGAATGTATGATACGTATGTGAATGCGGTACTCAGTGAGCAGGCTATGGAAGGAAATAGCCTTATGACTGCCTATTCCGATCTGAACGAGAAGCTGGACAAAATAGGTATCGAATATGAAAGCTATCTTCAGAATATGGGCCGCCAGCTTTTCTACACCATAGCATCCAGTTATATTACCCTCTATCTTGCGATTGTTTTCCTGGTAGTTGCCAACACCATCGTGGGTGTTCAGTTCCTGATGAGTCAGCAGAAAACCGGGCGCAGATACCAGACTCTGATCCGCCTGGGAGCTACTTACGAAACCCTTTGCCAGTCTGCTGGAAAGCAAATTACCTGGTTTATGGGACTTCCTGTATTGGTTGCAGCTGTCAGCAGTCTGTTTGGAGTCAGGGCGTTATTTACAGGGATACTCTCGTCCCGAACCCGTGGGACAGTGGCTGAAATGATGTTTGTATCTGCTGCTATGATTTTGCTGCTTTGCGTGATAGAATATATTTATATGAGAGTGGTCAAGCACTCCAGTGATCGGTATTTGCTGACACTGATGCAGCCGCAGAGAGAAGAATAATTTGGAAGGAGGTGCTGTCGTGAAAAGAATTGCTGTTGTGGAAGATGAAGTCTATATGCGGGAAGAACTCTGCAATATGCTTCAAAAGGACGGGTATCTTGTGGAGGCAATCACCGAGTTTGAAGATGCCGCTCGGCTCTTGGCAGCCCTCCGTCCTGACCTCGTGATCTTAGACCTGAATTTACCAGAAATCAGTGGCTTTCAAATCTGCCAGGAGTTAAAGAATAAAACCGCTATCCCCATCCTGGTGCTGACTTCCAGAGATCAGGTAAAGGATGAACTGCAAGCGTTCCAGTTGGGTGCAGATGAATATTTGACGAAGCCGTGCAGAAAAGACCGACTTCTCGCCAGGGTATCCAATATTCTCAAAAGGTATGAAGGTCGTACCAACCTCATAGAGGGATTGGACTTCTTGTTGGACCAGCAGACCTACACACTTTATATTCATAACACCTCTGTGGTGCTTCCAAAAAATCAGGGAAAACTGTTGGTTGCTCTTTTGGCAAGTGGTGATGCACTGGTTACAACGGAGCAGCTTTGCATGGCACTGTGGGGAACTACGGAATACATAGATGAAAATGCCTTGCAGGTTAACCTGACCCGGTTGAAAAAAACGATGTCCGCCCTTGAAATGAAGCAGCGAATCGTTGCAGTTCGAGGAATGGGCTACCGTTTGGAAGCGGAGGTGTCTCTATGAAGCAGCTTTGGCACATGATAGAACGGTACTACCCCTGGCTTCTGTTGCTGCTGGGCGTGGATTGCTTTTGCGCTGTCATTCTTTGGATTTCTGACATTCAGGCATTTCAAACCTTGATCGGGTTAGTAGTTCTGACGAGCATCCTTTTGTTTTCAGCGATTCTGTTTGTACTAAACAAGAGGGAGAACACCCACATGGAACTGTTCCGGGATTTCCTCAGTGATCCTACCATCTGCAATGAAGAACGGCTGCTCAGTGCCATTAGTCAGAAAGAAGGAGAATCTGTCCGATTTTTGGCTTCGGTTTTACGGGAATACAAAAACGAGAGTAACAATATGGCGGATGCCCTACGGGACTATGAAGAATACGTGGAGGGCTGGGCACATGAAGCGAAAACGCCCCTATCGTTGCTGACCATGCTCTTGGATAACCGGAACGATGAAATCTCTCCTTCCCTGCAAGCAAAGCTGGATTATGTCCGCAGTCAGCTTCAGGAGGATGTCACGCAGATGCTGTACTATGCCCGGTTGAAGAGCAGTACAAAGGATTACCGATTTGAGGATGTCAATTTGAATGACTGCTTGGGTGAAGTTCTGGAGGACTATGCCCCACTTCTTGAAGAGAAGCAGTTTGTCATTCTCAACAAACTGCAATCTGAAACAGTCTATACAGACCGTAGAGGACTTCAGTTTATGTTGGGACAGATCGTTAGCAATGCCATCAAATATAGCAGCGATAGTCCCATGCTTACGATTTCCATGATACATTCGGAGACCGCAGATATCCTTTCTGTTGAAGATAACGGCATTGGCGTAAAAAAATATGATCTGCCGTACATTTTTCAAAAGGGCTTTACCGGGGATTCTACTGACAGCAGAAAGAAGGCTACCGGTATGGGACTTTACCTGGTTAAGAAGATGGCCGACGATCTAAATCTTCATCTGGAAGCTACTTCCCAGTGGGGAAAGGGCTTCAAGATTGTCATCTTCTTTCCTAAATTGAGATCCAACGGAGGGAAATAATATAAACAGAAAAACGCCCGCAGGATTTTCTCCTGCGGGCAGCGTGTTGTCAGCTATCCAAAGGCTTGTATTCTGTTACAGTTTTCAGATAGGTTTCGGGATCGCCATTCAATATCAAGTCAGCATATGCTATCGGGTCATTGTAGATCAAATAATCCAACTCTGACCGCTGATACATATTGTCTGCAATCTCGTTCTCAACAGCGATAGTGTCAATCGCAATCATTCTGCCGTCCCTGAATTTCAGTTCCACACAGCAATTATCCATAGTGTAAGCACAAGATATTAAGGTTTTCATGGTATGTCCTCCATAATTCGAAATATAAAGCGAAAATCCCGTCTGACTTCCTGTTAGAAATCAGACGGGATTTGTCCGTATGCACCCCGGAAACCGTCAGCTAACAGTTGATAAGTAAATTAGTTCCTTATCACTGTTAAGCCAAGGGTTTTCTGGCATATCTTTCGAATATTATCCTGCATAAAAGTTACTCCTTTTATAATCCACTATTTATATAAACTATACCATTTTTTTCCTTCTTTTGCAATCCCTCTTTTTACATTTTTCAAAACTATAGTAAAAAAAGAGGGATAAAAGATCATGAGATATCTTTTATCCCTCCGAAGTCAACTCAAGCTCTTCTCAAACAATAATTGCTCACAGAATTATTCTGTTAACGTCCGGCCAAAATAGTCATCGTCGCCAGTCCTGCCTTGCCATCAGCGGTAAGTCCTTCATTCTTAATGTAAACAAGCATTTCACTTTTCTCAAAATTTTTTCTAAAAAAAATCCCCCCGGCGCCATGCGCCGGAGGGATTGCTTCTTTTTGTTCTCTATACAGTTTTATCTTTACAGGAAATCCCGGATTCGCTTGCTTCTTACAGGGTTTCTCAGCTTACGAAGCGCTTTTGCTTCAATCTGGCGAATTCTCTCACGGGTTACGTTGAACTCCTTGCCGACTTCTTCCAGCGTGCGGGGATGGCCGTCCTCCAGACCGAAACGCAGGATAACGACCTGCTTCTCACGATCCTTCAGATCATCCAGCAGAATATCGATATGCTCGCGGAGCATGACGGATTCTACGTTGCCTTCCGGGGTTACCGCGTTGCTGTCCGCAACGAAATCACCCAGGTTGGAATCATCTTCCTCACCAATGGGGGTCTCAAGAGATGCGGGCTCACGGGCGATCTGCATGATCTCCATGACCTTCTCTTCCGACATATCCAGCGCCTGTGCAAGTTCCGCTACCGACGGCTCATAGCCCAGCTCCAGCGTGAGTTTTCTCTGCATCTTCGACATCTTGTTGATAGTCTCAACCATATGTACAGGAACTCGAATGGTGCGGGCTTGATCGGCTAAGGCTCTTGTTACAGACTGACGAATCCACCAGGTTGCGTAAGTACTCAGCTTATAGCCTTTCGTGTAGTCAAACTTCTCTACACCCTTGATCAGTCCAAGATTGCCTTCCTGTACCAGATCAAGGAAGCTCATGCCTCGCCCCGTGTAACGCTTGGCAATGCTGACAACAAGACGCAGGTTCGCCTCGATCAGCCGTTCCTTCGCTTCCACATCGCCTTCCGCCTTGCGCTTGGCCAACTCAGTCTCTTCTTCTGCAGTCAGCAGCGGTACGGTGCCGATCTCCTTCAGATACATACGAACAGGATCTTCGGTTCCGATACCATCCAGGAGGTCGATCGCATCCAGGTCGATATCTTCTTCGTTGTCCTCGTCGTTCGTGAAGTTGTCGTCATCATCCAGTACCATCGATTCGAGATCTGTCTGTTCGTCGGTCATCACGCGTAGAACGTCGATGTTTTTACCTTCCAAGTAGGTGTAGATGTTCTCCAGCTGCTCCGGAGTTAAGGAAACACCCTTGAAGAAATCATTAATGTCATTGATATCCAGGGTGTTGTTCTTACTTTTACCAAGATCCACCAGCTTGTTCAGTACTTCAAGAAAATTGTCTTTTTCCACGGTACGCATCCTTTCCATAGCAGCTGCAACCTTCTTTTTTGAATTTTGCAGCTATTTGTCCACTATGTTATAAGTACACATTTTACAGCATTTTTTCCCGTTTGTCAACAGAAATCGACATTTTTTTGCAACTATTCAGAGCCATGCGGATTTTTAGCAAATGTACGAATCATGCTTGTATGAATGAGGACATGTTGTTTTACTTTTTCGTGGTGATTCTCACAGCCCTGGAAATGTTCTCAACCGTTACCTGCGCGTGGCTTCCGGCAAATTCTCCGTCCTTGACCCATTTGACCACTTCTTCACATTCAAAGCTGATCTTCGAAGTCTTGAAGCGGTATACCAGATGATCCGAGCTGCCTTTCGCCAGGAATTTCATGGGTAGTTCCGGCCACTCGGCGAGGGTCTGCGGTTCTTCAATCAGAGTCACTTCAAAGACGCCGTCGCTCAATCCAATATGCTCGCCCCACAGTCCCTTCATACCAGCGACGCTGTTCGCGTTCGTGACCATGCCGAGAAGGAATCTGCCCTTCAGCTCCTGATCTTCCCAGCGGATCGTCATCGCATAGGATTTGGTTCCGATGAGCGAACGGATGCCTTCCAGGACATAAGCGGAATGCCCTAATGTCTTCTTGAGCTCCTGTGAAGTCGCGTAGGAGACCTCCGTGAACATGCCGAATCCATAAGCGTAGTTGAAATAATTACTTCCGGCGCGGCCGACATCCACCGCATGTACTTCACCTTTCATGGCGATCTCAGCCGCTTTCGTCATCTGCACCGGCAGATGCAGTGTTCTGGCATAATCGTTCGTGGTGCCGGCGGGGATGTATCCCACAATGGGACGGAGCGTCTCCGGCAGCTGCATCAGACCGCTGATGACTTCATTTAACGTGCCGTCGCCTCCGCTGCAGACAATGCGGTCTACTCCGGCTCCGCGGGAAGCCGCGATCTGTGCGGCATCGCCCCGCGACTGTGTGATATGGATAGATACATGATACCCTTCTTTGATGAAGCAGTCCACGATATCCGCGATTTTATTCTTTACTGCGGATTTTCCCGCGTGCGCATTGCAGATATAAAGAAGTTCTTTCATAGGAGCCCCTCCGTGTAGGCTGAAAATGCGTTTGGTATCGGATATTTTTCTTTTAACTCCGGAATCGGCACGTATTCCCAGTCGCCTGGGATCGGCGCTTCCGTCTGGATCATGTAGCCCTTCATATGCCACTCCACATGGGAGAAAATATGCTTCGCTGCGCCCATATATGAGATACTGCTTAAAACCTCTCCGGCGGACGCATTGCTAAGCTGCAGACAATCAGCAATCTCCTCCTGTGAAAGATAGCCCGACATCCAGGGAAGTTCGTACATGCCTGCAAGAAGTCCCTTCGCCGGACGCTTCCGTACAGCGGCCATGCCCTGACAGAGCAGTACCAGAATGGTCTTCTCTTCTTTGCGGCGCTCCTTCTTCGGCGCTTTCACCGGATAAAGTTCCTGCTCTCCCCGCTCTCTGGCCAGACACCGTGCGGCCAGCGGACACTGTTCGCACAGCGGGAAGCCGTTCGGGATACAGATAGTCTCTCCGATCTCCATGATAGCTTCGTTGAACGCGCCGGGCGCATCCTGCGGAATCACGGAGAGAAGAAGCTTCTCCGTCTCCGTCTTGATGCTTTGCCTGCTGATGTCGCGGCTGTCCGCAAAGACACGCGACAAAACGCGCAGAACATTTCCATCCACCGCCGGGACAGGGATTCGGTATGCGATCGAGGCAACGGCTCCTGCCGTATAATTACCGATGCCTGGCAAAGCCTTTAGCTCCTCATAGGAGGCTGGAAGCTCACCGCCATAATTCTCCATACAGAGGATAGCTGCCTTTTGCAGGTTTCTGGCCCGGCTGTAGTAGCCAAGACCTTCCCAGCATTTGAGCACCTGCTCTTCCGGTGCTTCCGCCAGCTCGCGTACGCCTGGGAACTGTTTCAGGAAGCGGTCATAATACGGCTTTACCGCCTCGATCCTCGTCTGCTGCAGCATGATCTCGGAGATCCACACGCGGTAGGCTTCCGGGCGCTCCCGCCATGGAAGATCTCTGGCTGTCCGGCGATACCACTCCATCATGGTTGGGATTACATCCTGCAGGATTACGATGCGCTGTTCAGCTGTAATTTGTTCCGTCACAGTTTGCCCTGCTGCAGTCTGTTCGGTTACTGTCTGTTTTATTATCGCTTGCTCACCTGCCCCCTGCCTGGTTGCAGTTTGTTCGGTTTTTACCTGTTCCATTTGTTTTTCTTCTCTGTTCATGCCGCTTATTTTACCACAAAGATTCCTCAGATTCCAGTGGCAAAAGAGGATTCTTCCCATACACTATAGCAACACAAACGATTTCTGAGAGGAGTGACAGGCGTGAATTATTCTCCTGATTATTCTATGCGCCGCAGGAATCAGGACTGCGGCTGCAATCGTTCTTCCATGCCGGATAACCGCCCGCCAGAGCCCGGACGCGGACGCCCGGATAGCTGCGGATGCGGCAGACCCGGCGGCCCCAGACCCCCGGAACAACCTTCCGGCGACTGCGGATGCGGCAGACCCGGTGGGCCCAGACCTCCGGAACGACCTTCCGGCGACTGCGGATGCGGCAGACCCAGTGGGCCCAGACCTCCGGAACGACCTTCCGGCGACTGCGGATGCGGCAGACCTGATGGCAAACCCGGCGGACCACCTCTGCCGCCCCCACGGCCGGAGCCTCGACGAAGCCCGGATACTTTCCCGGTCGGTATGGCCTATGTGCCCTGGCAGGTCTGGCAGGACTTATACGATCCGGAAGATGCTTTTCCGATCGGAACCATCTTCCGCGAACTCGATTATCCATGGGAGGTGGGACGATGCTCCAGATGCCGATGAATTCTGATCGTGAAACAGCTGCTCTGCTTCAGAAGGTTTACACCTACGGTTTTGCAATTGATGATGTGATCCTTTATCTGGATACGCATCCGGATGACTGCGAAGCCCGCGCCTACTACAAGCGTATGCGAGACGCCTACCAGGATGCCTGCCAGGAGTACAATGAGAAGGTTGGCCCGCTGACCATCATGGATGTGGACGTTTCTTCCTGGTGGAACTGGGTGGAAGGCCCCTGGCCCTGGGAAGGAGGTGCGTGCTAGATGTGGAATTATGAGAAGAGGCTTCAGTATCCTGTAAATATCAAAGAGCCGAACCCGAAGATGGCTCAGTTTATTATAAGTCAGTATGGTGGACTGTATACCAGTAACATATGATTTTCTGCATTTCGCCCTTTTACTTTTTTATATATTATTCTATTGACAAACCAGATAAAAATCGTTTATCATGCAACTAAAGAGTAGTTGCATGATAAGGAGGTGTGAATTTTGAAGTATGAGTAAGCTGGAAAAGGCAAAAATACGAATAAAATCTCTTCCCAGTGATTATACCTATTCAGAAGCCAGAACCCTGCTTTGTCAGCTCGGTTTTTCCGAATTTAATAAAGGAAGAACGTCTGGCTCAAGGGTTCAGTTCTACAGGGAAGCAGATCAGGAGGTAGTATTGCTGCACAAACCGCATCCTGGTGATGTTATGAAGCAAGGCGCCGTTAAACAATTATTTAATTTTCTCACAGATTTAGGTGAATTGTAATGAATAATATATTAGAATATAAAGGATATCATACGAAAGTAGAGTACGATAGTCAGGATCATATTTTATATGGAAAAATTGAAGGTATCAATGATTATGTAAATTTTGAAAGCGATAATCTGGATGATGTAGAAAACGAATTTCACAGTGCTGTTGATGATTATCTTTCTTTTTGTGAAGAAGTCGGCAAGGCTCCGGAAAAGGAATATAAGGGTTCTTTTAATGTTCGCATATCTCCGGAATTGCATAAAAAACTTGCCCTTGTGGCATATAAAAAGGGAGATAGCTTAAATAAGTGTGTAGAAGAAGCACTTTCTGCTTATGTTTCTGCTGACAGCAAAGCAACAGAAAGCTCCGATGGAATAACGCTTTCGGTTCCTTCTCCAGAAGATTACGAAGGTTCAAAATTCAGTGAACTTCCGCCGATTCATTTGGTATACACTGCACAAACTTATAAAAAGGTGGTGGAAAATTAATGATTAATAATCTTGAAGATTATTTTAAACCTGACCAGCGATTCTTTCTGGATAAGATTTCTTACAACCGTATGGAATCAACCTCCGGTACCCCTGCACGCATTTTAAATTGCATTGATCAGCTGGACGCATTTTTAAATTCAAATTCTGTAAAACTTGTTCTAACGCGAACATTAAAATTTGATCCGGAAGGAATTTTTCAGCTTTCAGTTTCTTTTGGAGTTGTTCTAACTTTCAAAGAGGAACTCAAGTCTGATCTCTCTTGGGATGAGCTTGATCTTGCAAAAGAATTTCGTCAGAATGGCCGATTTGCTACAGACAATCTGATGCGCCGGATCTGCCTTTTGATTGCCGAGATCACCTCTTCCTTTGGACAACCGCCGATCATTACTCCCGATGCTGTTGCTCCATTAGCTGAATGAATACAAGGCCACTGGCATAAATTCTGCCGGTGGCCTTGTATTTTATCATTTTTTGCTCTTATACTCTTCCGACTGGATGAATCCCTGGAAGACCTGCGCGCGGGTTCTTCCGGCGGCCAGTTCCTTCACCCAGGCATTCAGCCCGGCCTTGTCCGGCTCTCTTCCCAGCAGGAAGATGTAAAGCTCCCGCACGTAGCGGCGCCGGCCTTCGTCAGAGTCGATGACAGCCGCAGAGACCTCGTCCCAACTCTTCCCGCCGGCCAGCTGCGCCTGCCAGAAGGCAAGCCCGGCTTCATCCGGCATACGCCCCAGCTGCGTGACATACAGATCCGTCAGCTTCTCTTTCCAGGCATTTGTCCCCCGATCGGAATCGTCCTCCGGCAAGCCACGGCGTACGCAGATCAGGCCACGGTTATAGATCGGCGCGGCTACACTGCGATTCTGGCGGCTCTGGCAGTATTCCTTCATGTTCTTGCGGGTCGGTCCGACGCCGGAGCCGTGGCCGGAAAGCTCGCCATTCCCTACATACATTTCCACATGGCCCACGTAGCCGGTGGTCTTGCGATCCGGATCAGTGCCCCGGAAATACAGCAGATCACCAGGGAGAAGCTTATCCTCGTCCGGCACGCCTCCGCTGATCCCTGCGTCGATCGTGGTCAGCTTCTTACTCAGCATCTGCGCTTCGGTGTTGTCGCCAATGTTGACGCCCAGCACCTGCTCATACACCCACTGCTGCAGGCTGGAGCAATCGCTGTAGCCGCTGCTGACCTGGTCACGCTTACTGCTCTGGGTGTACTGATTCTTGCCTTCACGGCTCTTGATCTTCGCTACAAGCGCCGCTCTCTTCTCTTTGTTCGTCATACTACTGCCTCCTGCCGGTTAATCAAAATCATAGTCATTGGTTGTGCTGTTCTTCGCCGGTTTGTCATAGGTCAACGCCCGATCGGAATCAGATACGCCCTGTGTGGTCGGATCTGTCACAATGCCGACCATTGCCAGGATATTGATCACAAGACCGACTGCCTGGGTAACTTCCGATTCCGATACGGCCGGAACGATGCCAAGCATACCGAGGATCTGGTAGATCAGCGCGATCACGGCAGTGACGATCGCCAGCAGAGTTGCCTTGTTCTTGAGTCTCAGTTTCCAATTAATCATACGTGCCTCCTTCTCCCGTCATGGGTTCAATAATGTGCAATGCCTGTTCATTTAAGAAATCTTTCCGGTCATGCTTGACCTTCTGCGCATAGTTTAACGCTGCGTGCATATCCCCGTTGCAATGTGCATCCGGAATACGCTGTACAGCCCGCGCGGTCGCTTCTCCCAGCGCAATTGCCGCATCAATGCTTTTCAGCATATAGAGTTCATGCTGATACCGCACCTGCTCTCTCTGATCCAGCTCCTGCTGTCTGACAAGCCTGCTGTGCTGATCCGCAGCGTCCCGCTTATTGATGTTCCGCTGGATCAGCCAGAAGAAGAATCCGACCAGGGCGGAAACGAGGATTGAAAAAATACCAACTGCCTGAAGAATTTCTGTCATGCTGCCTCCTGCTTTCTCTACACTTCCAGCGCTGCAACCTTTTCTTTCAGCCGCTCAACTTCTGACATCAAATACTGAATCATCGCCGTATTCAACGCAATGAATTCTTCATAACGCAGACTATAAGTGTACTCATTCTCTACAGGAACATCCTCTGTATACGACGTTTCTTTTAGAATTTCCTGCCCGCTTTCCGGATCTGTTGCAGAAACCGTTTTTGTTTTCCGTACCTGCTTTGTCTTCTGATCCTGACAAAATCCAGCGAAATCCATATTTGTAAGTCCGGCAGCGTGCATAGCTTCTTCTACATCCTGGGCAATAAATCCCGTATGTGTCCGGCCGGAATTTCCGTTAATAAGCTTATAGGATACTGGCTGCAGTCCCCGGAAGAAATCAATATACTGATCCCCGATCTCTTTAATGTTCTCTTTTTCATTGCGATCTGATGTAGTATTCACAGCAACACACGTATAGAACTGTCCCCATCTATGCTCCGGAGTACCAAGTGTCACCAAGTGTTTGCCATCTGTACAATCTGGATCAAACGTCCACATATTCTCATGAATTCCCAAATGCAGGAAGTAATCGCCTTCGTTCGATGCACCAATATACATCTGCTGTGGTTCACTGCAATAGATACGTCCCTGAGCTTTTGATCCCTGAATCCAGCGTACCATTTTCCCCATTTCCATATTCAGGTTACCAAGATCCTTGTCAGAAGAATTCACAGTTAAATTGCCATTCACATTGATATTACCTTTTACCGTTCCGCCGCTGGTAGAAAGATACGGATGTTCGTGATTTTTAGGCGCCATTCCTGCAAGCTTAAGATCCATTGCTGACTTGATATAATATCGATCATCATGGTTATGCCCGATCAATTTACCCAATCTATCTTCCACAGTTGATGTATCATCGTATTTTACCTGACTTGCTGTTGTAGACAAATGGATCTCATCATACTGTGTGCCATCATATACAAGAAAATCTGCGTTTTTATCTGCCATCCAATGAAAACCTCCTTATACTGCTCCGCTCTTAGCATAGAGCATTGTGATTGTGGGTGTGACGCTGATCGTGTTACTGTCCGTGTTGTATACATCCATGCGGCCAATTGCCACACGGCAGGGCAGGACGTACGTGCTTCCGGTATAGTAACCGATCACACCGATTGCTGTGTAACCGCTGGGCGTTGTACATGTGATTGTGATTGCCTTAGCTGTCTTTCCGGCAATGCTGACCTTTGCGCCTGTAAATGTTTTTGTCAGGAAGGTGGCGTCAATCAGGTTCTTGACTTCCGTCTCCGTGTAATACCGATCATCATGGGTGTGGCTGCTGGCTGCTGCGCCCACATCTGAAGCCGCCAGCGTCTTCCAGACCGCTGTACCATCTTCCGAATAGGCAAGTACCTGTCCGGAAGAACCGCCCGCCGGAATATGCTTATAGCCTGCCGTAGTCGGATGCGTATAAGATGAAGTCGGAGGTGTTGCCCAGGTACCGTCACCTCTCAGGTATTTTGCCTGCGCACCTGCCACAGGAACCGGAACCATTCCAGATTTACCGGCTGCCGATGCTGTCGCTGCTGTCATAACGTCATGCGTGTGACTGCTTGCGGCTGCTCCCACGCTGGCCGCCGTCAGCGTCTTCCAGGCGGCTGTTCCGGCTGCTGCGTAGCCCAGCACCTGCCCGGCCGCGCCTCCGGAAGGAATGTGCTTATTGCCGGAAGTCGTTGGATGCGTGTACGGAACCGCCCAGGTCGCGTCACCACGAAGGAACTGGCCTTGCTTTCCTGCCGGAGGGGCGGGCACAAGGCCCGCTTTCCCGGCTACGGAAGCGGAAGCCGCCCCCATTGTCGTATGTGTGTGATTACTGGCTGCCGCGCCGATCTCAGAGGGCGTGGGCTTATCGCCTTCATGGTAGATCCGGAAGCCATTAAAGCGTAATTCTACTCCGAAAATCTTCATATACACTTTTCCTCTTCTATCCAATAACAGTAATCTTGTATGTTCCTGCATCTGCCTTGGGCAGCCATACCATAACTGCGTTTGCATCAACGATAGAAATATCTGTTGCAATCATATTTTTGTCGTTTGCATCCCACACAGAAATTACAACATCTTCTGTGTTAAGACCATGTGCTACCGTTACCCATCCGCTCGAAGCATTGTCATCGCTTGTTGAATAATTTTCATTTGTCCCTGTGAATTTTCCGGTTTTCGCGTTCCACTCCGTTCTCTCTGCTGCCGTGATATGTCTGGTACCGTCCGCCAGATGACTGATCAGGCTGGTGATTGCGCGGGAAATCTTGCCCATCGCAATGGACAGCTTCTCACCGGATGTCAGGTTCGCATTCGCGCTGGCTGCCGTGTATGTCGGTGTCTGGTCGTTCGTCGCCACGTTCGGCACATTTCCCAGACCAACGTTCGCTTTTGTGATGTTTACGTTGCCAGTACGGTATGTGGTTTCACTGTCGCCCTTCACACCGGTTACATGTGCCTTCTGGCTGTGATCGTATGCGATCTTGCCCCGGTCGCCGCGATAAGCCGTCGAGGAGGTCTCGCCCAGTGCCAGTGATGCACTGATCTCCACGTAGGCCGTACCGGACCATCGATATGTCTTGTTGGTATCCTGCGCTACATAGATCTTGCCTGCCTCACCGGCAGCCGGGAAGCTCGCCAGCTTGTCATACTCCAGAACGTCATCCACGTAGGAAGGCAGCTGAGCGGACGGAACCAGACCGTTCTCGTCCAGGCTGGCAACGCCGTTCTTCGCGCCCTTCAGGGAAGTTGCCAGGTAAGGGTGAGAGTGGTTTGCCTTGTCATAGGCTTTCTTCACTGCGTTGGCCGTCGCCGCCTGTGCGGTCGAAGTGCTGTTGATATTGTCGTTCAGCTGCACAATACCGGTCACGCTAGTGGAAGCCGCCGGAAGCGACTGCCAGGTATTGTCATTGCGCAGGAATTTGCGGGCATCCGCCGTCTGCGGTGTCGGCACATGATAGCCGTGGGAAGTTGATGCCTTGCCATTTAACTGCGTTTGAATCGCGGAGGTTACGCCCTTCAGATAGCCGAACTCCGTCAGACTGGCCGCATTCAGCTTTGCCTTGTCATCTGCCGTCAGGGTCTGGCCGCCGTAGCTGTACAAGGCATCCTTCCAGGTACCGCTAGCGTATACTCGCAGAGTTTTCAGAGTGGTATCGTAGTACATCTGACCGGTGACCGGGCTGGTCGGAGCCGTTGCCAGGTTCTGCACTCTTACGTTCTGTAATTCGTTCTGTGATAAGTCAATCGGGGATAAAAACTGCATAGATATGCTCCTTTTTTATGTGCTTTTTGTCTTGTTTCTATTTTTCAATTCAGATAAGCTCTTCCTGAAAACTCTCCTGAAAATGTCACTTGAATCACATTATTGCTAATATAATCCACATTTCCATGAACAAGCGTTCCTGCCGAATCTACAATTGACACTGATGGCATTCGCCCAAGGTTATGCGTAATTGTCCATATGCCGGATGGCAATTCCTGCACATACGTATATGTTGTCTTTCCACTATTGCCGCTCCCAGCGCTATCTCCTACATAAGTTCCATTACTACTGTTGCTAAGCTTCTCCTGAAGAGTTTTTTCCGGCTCGCCTACTGTTGGAGTGATCTGCACTCCAGAAGTGTCGTATACCTCCTCGACTTCCAGTACTCTCTCATCAATCATCGTATTCATGCCGTCACTCATCACTGTTACCAGATCTCCCAGATCCCAATCGCGAAGATACTGCAATGTCTGGCCATTCAATACGGTGAAATCGTAGCTGTTCGCTGCTCGCATAGCTGCAAGTTTCGCCATACCGCGTTCCCGTAAAAGAGTCTCTTCATCCTCATCTTCATCCACATCACGGGCATCAATGAAAACTTCTTTAAGGTCAAATCCAGAAGCGCCGGCCAGATCTACCATAACAATTTTGCGTTCTTCGCCTTCACCGCGGCCGGCCACATAGCCAACGTTTCGTTCAGAGCTGATATCCTGCGTATAGATCTGCTCACTGATATTGTCATAAGCATCCGAAAATATCACTCGCGGCTGCGTAACCTGACCTGCCGTGTGATTCACACCCTGCCGAACCACAAATTCTAGCTTCCTATCTTTCCAGTTCAGTTCAATCTCTGTTCCCAGACTATGGGAATTCGCAATTGCTCTAATATCTTCCGCAAGAACATTGTATCTGGTCTCATATGTAATTTTCTCGCCGGATGGCGGTCTGCTGCCAAGTACCAGATTCGGCAGCACGCGCCTGCTATCCTCCGGCACTATTGCGTTTGACGCAACCAGCTGCTGCATGACTTCTGCTGGAGTCCCTTTATATTTCTGATATGCTTTTCCTGTCGGCGGTATCGTGATCCGCGTTTCCAGAAGCTTTATTAAAGAGAAACCTTTTGCCGTATACGTTTCTTTCTCATCATCGTACTGAACATATTCAATGAAGCCGCTCCTTTTCGGATCCTCATCCAGCATGATAAATCGATTGACCTGCAGCAGAGGACAACGATATCCCAAAGTAATTTCAAATTCTCCACAGCTCGTCCATTTTCTCCGATAAATCAGTGCCTGATAATCATCTACCTGTCCAAGATAACTTAAATCTCTGTCAAACACACGAATTAATACGTTCTGAACCATATCGCTCCTGCCACCTGTTCTTTTGGCTGCGTTGCCTGAATTGCGATCTCCCTCTGCGCTTTCGCACCGCTCTGCTGTTCCTCAAACCATGCTTCCCATCGATCCTGTTCCGATTTGATAATTGTGTCATATTCCGTCACGCTTCTCGGCCGGATAGAACCGCAAAGGTCAAGATCTGTGCGCTCATCGTAAACCTGGAACGGGCCAATAGCATTATCGCGGATCATGGCAGTTGCGCGTGCCAGCGAAATTTCATAGACAAATTCATCCCGCGTAAGTTCCGGAAAGCCATTCGAGCTATATTTCACTAAAATTGCCAGATTGCCTTCGCTCTTGTCCAGGCGCACAACAACGCGCGCATAGGTTCCCTGTGCCCGATCCAGAGTAAAATTCATGGAGGCCGAATTCTTAAGCCAGAATCCCTGCAAAATTGCCATCCCTGAAGCTACTGTAATATTGTTTTTTCCATCAGTAGTGACTTTCAACCCCATCTGATACAGGCCATTTTCATCCGCATCCTCTACCTTGACACCGGATCGAAGGAACGCATCAAAATACTGGTTAAATTCCTCCTGCCCATATTCAGTATCACCATCAAAAAATCCATAACTTACTGCCATGTAACCTCCTCAGATTCCCAGATATCTTTCATGGTAGGAAACCGTTACTTTATTTTTCTGTGCTGTATTATCACTCTTGTATGACATCACATTCTCCCCCAACTGCAGCCAGAAGAATCGGGAACTAAGGTCCAGAACCTGATTCAGGTTCTCGGACTCGCCCCCTCTGCGCAGAATCACGCTCTTTGCTCCGTAATCTGTATTAATCTCTAAAATCTCACCATCTTTTAGTGAACAACGAACTTTTACATGTTCTCCTGTGCTCACATTCTGAATCACAGGATTCAGTGCAGGACCGTAAAAGCGAATCAAAACAGGTGTTTCCAGATCCCCTTTATTTTCGATAATCGTATAGGTATCTCCGTGCCTTCGAAGGCTGAACGGGAGTTTGAATGGAAAACGGAGGCCGTTGACCCATGTTGTAATATCTCCTGTGCGTTTCTCAGAAAGCAATGCTGGATCCGGACACAGCAGCGTTAACTGAAACCGAAAGCGGTCATATATATTCGTATTCTTCGACCGGAATTCCGAAATTTCATAATCAATATTCCGCTCCAGTGTACCACGCCGGACCGTCAGATTTCCGCTGGTGTACGGACGAAAGAACCTGGTTACAAATTCCCTGGCTTCTTCCTTACCTTCCCGCCGTGACTTATATTCTGCCGTGATTGTAATCTCTCGCTCTGAAATTCTCCGGCTGCGGATCGTACTCCCGTATCCGCTCAGCCGTTTCTCTGTATCATAATCATACTCTGGGGATTCCAAGTCGGAATAATCTACAATTCCATACTGGTTATCCCCAATCGTTAATACATCTTCTCCGCACTGAAAGAAGAATTGTATCTTACAGGCCAAATGCCAACCCCCTTTCTACCTTTCTCAACGCTCTAGCATTCGCTGCTGGGGTTCCTTCCGGATTCACAATCGTTACATTCTGTGTAATTCCGCTTCTTCCTCCCCGCTGCTCTAGCACTTCCGACAGGCGTTCCAGGACTCTTGTAATTGCCGAATCTGAAGACATATCCGGCAGGCGAATTTCTCCACTCTGCTGCATCGCAGAAGGCATAGCGAAATATTCCGCGTAGCGCTGTGCCTGCATATTCTGTATCAGATCATCCATCTGCGTGTTATACGCTTCAATCGCAGCACTTGCCGTTCGCGCATAGGTACGTTCCAGACGCGGCTTCTCCTCCTCAGTACCCTGAATTGCGCCAATGACATTGTACTGACCAATCTCACGAAACACTCTGGACGGAGAACGCTGCTTCAAAGTGGAACGTGCTGCAGAAATCGCTGCGGACGCAAGATCTTTATATATTCCAATCAGTTCTGCCTTTAGTTCCGGATTATTCGATCCTTTGATGAAACCACGCACAGTATCCATCCCGGCTTCATACGCTTCCCCACTCTTGTTCAGTTCATCAATGGTCTCACCCAGTTCTTCTTCCAGCTTCGCCATTGCCTCAGAAAAACCATCCTGGATCTCTGCCAGTTCTTCTTCGAATGTGGCTCTGCCCTCCTCCACTTTCTTGAATGTCGCATTGAATTCATCGATATGTTCACCGCCATCATCAACAATTGCCTGCAGAATTTTTGCGGAATCAATAGATCCATCAGAAAGAGTCTGTACAATACCTTCATCCACGCCAAGATCCATAGCAGCCTGGATATTTGCCGCATACGTATCCATATAGCTGATCTGGCTATCCATCGAACTGATCAGCTTCTCAATACTGTCATACCCTTTGATGCTGACCTCCTCATACATTCCCATTTCGCTGGTCAGCGTCTCATGAATCTTTTGCTTCGTATTTTCGTGCTCTGTCCGAAGCTGCTCCTGCTGCTCCCGGATTTCGTCCACCCGCGCCTTTAATTCCGTTGTATGTATGATATACTGCTCATCCAGCGCGGCAATTGCGTCTCTTACTTCCTGGCATTCCGCACTGTTCTCACCGAATGCGGCAGCAGCTTCCAGAAGAGCGTCCCGTTCCGCAATAACCGTTTCACTCATCCCGGCAACACTCAACTGATGATCTGCGATAATACCTTCCGAATTTTGAAGTTCCGCTTCGATCAAATTCAGAGCTTCCTGCGCGCCTTCATATGCTGTCTTAGAGTTAACAAGCGCTACATTCAGCTGTGTCAACTCTCCCTGCGTAACAGCAGTTGCCTCCCCATTATCCTCTAACGCCGCATTATAGGCATCTTCTGCTTCTGTCAGATTTTCTTCCGCTTCCTGCAGAATTCCAGAAGCTTCCGCCCGCTTCTTCAGCAACTCTGTGCGTTCCTTAACCGCGTCATCGTATTCCTGCTCTCTTGCCTGTTTATCCAGATACGCATCCAATGCCGCAATCGTCATATTCAGCGAATCTGTCTGCTCATCATACGCGAGGGATAGCTCCGGTACCTCATTATTCAGAATTCCAACAATTTCCTGGATTCTCTTCTTGGTTTCCGCTGTTTTTTCTTCCTGACCGATCAGTCTGGAAAGCTCTGATGCAAGATTTTCGTTGGCTTCTGTATTTTGCTGTGTTTCCTCTTTTGCTTCACTATAGCTCTGTATTATTTCATCAACCGATACTTTTAATTCTTCGCTTTTCTTTTGAAGCTCTTCTTCCGCAGAAACCGTTTGCGCTGTTAACGCTGCGAATGAACCAATCATAGATGCCGCAGTGGCAATCGCTATTGCAACCTTGACAAGCGGATGCTTGGCCACAAGTTTTGTGAACGAGGACCATACCTTTGTTGCTATCGTTGTTGCTGTTGTTACTGCAGTAACTGCCGTCACCAGAGTACCAAGACCAATCGCAACGGCTGTCACGGCTGTCACAACTTCCGGATATTCCTTTACGAAATCCGTTGCCCAGGTAAACGCTCCAGCTCCGATGTCTGACATATTCTGAATTGCAGGCGTCAGCTCATCGCCGATTGCGACCTTCATATTTTCGAAAGCTGTCTCCATCTTCTGCTTCGAATACTCTACCGTATCCGTCATTGTCGCAAAGGCTTTATCCGTTGCTCCGGTGCTCTGCTGCATCTGTTCCAGCACACTGTTATACTTCTCCGCTCCGGATCCTAACAGGGACAACGCACCGACTCCAGCTTCCGAACTGCTCCACAGTTCATTAAAAGCGCCGGTATCTCCATTTACGCTGTCCCCGAGGATTTCGATTACATCTCCCAGGGATTTGCCTTCCTGCGTCAGCGTTGCGAATGACTTTCCGGTAGACTCCTGCAAAGTCGCAGATACGACGCTTCCGGAATCGCCCAGCTCATTCAGCATGGACTTCAAATAAGTAGTCGATTCTGCTGTCGCAATACCGTTCGCAGTCAACACAGCATATGCACTGGACAGGTTATCCATCTCAACGTTGTAAGCTGCCGCAATCGGAATAACTTTACCCATATTCACCGCCAGCTCTGCTACGGAGGTTTTACCAAGATTCTGTGTGGTAATCAGATAATCCGCCAGCTGTGATGCCTGGGAAGTCTCAAGACCGTAAGCATTGATTGCCGTGGAAAGGATATCTACCGCTGTTGTGGTATCGGTAAAGCCGCCAGCCGCCAACTTTGTCGCCTGCTCTACGAATCCGACCGCGTTCGCTGTCTCTACGCTTGCGGAAATCGCACTGTAGGTAGACTCTGAAATTTCGGCAGCAGATACGCCAAGATCGTTCGACAAGTTAATAATCTGGCTTCTTAATTCATCCAATGGAAGCGCATTGGTATCCGCAATGGTTCCCACTTTCGCCACCGCCGTCTCAAACTGGCCGGAAGCTTCGATGCAGGAAAGCAGCGCATCTTTGATCTTATCCAGACCATCCTTTAGTCCGGATGCCGCAATGCAGGCTGCCAGCGCATCAATTGCATTGCCAGACCGCTCTCCGAAGTTTTCTGTGTCGTCTGCTGCTTCCTGCACAGAATGCCCATATTCATCGATACTATGGGCCATATGATCATTACTCTGACTTGCTTCCTGAAGATATCTTTCATTTTCTTCCAGTTCATCAGACAGGCGGCTGACACTAACTTCCGCATTATTAACCTGTGTCTGCCAGCGCTGTACGCTTTCATCCGCCCGGCGCTGCCCTTCTTCCGCCCGCTGCAGTTCCTGCTGATACCGCTGCAGTTCCTGACTCAGGCGTTCGTGCTCTTCCGCCGTCTCTTCTGTGACGTCTCCCAGGTCTTCCTGCTGCTGTGTCGTCTGCGCAATCTTCTCCCGCAGACTGGCAACCTTCTGCGAATAATTTTCCTGCACAGTCTGTGCCGAATGAAGACGCTCATTATAAAGGCTCAGCTTCTCCGTCAGGTTCTGCTTTGCTCTGGTAAGAAGATCCACCTTTTTCTGAAGGTTTTCTTCTGAATTTGCCGCTCCTGCGGACTCCGTCCGGAGTTTCGCCAATTCTGACTTCAACAAGGAATACTGAGAATTAATATCCTTCAGCTTTGTCTTATATGCTGCATCCCCTTCCAGGGCAATTCTTGTATTAATTGTTCTTGTTGCCATGCTTCACCAACCTCTGCCATTGACTTTCCGACTATAACGTGATACTCTCAAAAAAAGGAGGAAGCCCCTATGTTTTTTTCTTCGATGCCTGCCTGGATGACCATCATCATAACACTCGCAATTGGCGTCTATTTCATGTACAAAATGATCACAGATCTGATTCCGCGCACTTTCAAGATCTACCGGGAACGCTATTGGAAACGCTGGGACAAAAAGAACGTGGAGTGGATCCGGCTTGCCAATGCGTATCGCTCCATTTATCATTTGGATGTGGACTACAGACTCTACGAAAAGGGAGTCTCTGATCCCAGATGGAAAGCTGCCATGCGGAAGCAGTGCTGCGAACTCGTGCGCAAATTCAAACGCGGACAGATTCCAGAATCCGATGTAAAACTCTGTCAGGAACGAGTTGACCAATACAGAAAGAAGGATCAATAATCCTGTCAGAATTTTTCTTTTCGTCGACCTCCCATTCTGCGGATCTGAAGCTCTGCCAGATCATACACGCGTCCGGGAGACATATATTCCGTCTCCCGGACGCTTAATCCAAGAGACAATGTCATGGCAAGAAAATCCGCCCGGCCTATTCTGTTTTTTTTTGCAATTCCGCAAGGCCAAGGTCAACTTCATCCTCTTCATCCTTTACTTCTCTGCCATAACCAAAGGCAACCGCCTGTGTCATAGCGCTCTTCAATGCCAACAGATCAACTGGCCGGGCACCGATCTTCAACTCTTCTGCATTCAATACCTTCCCACTGGCCTGTCCTTCATAAAAGAGAAGCTCTTCCGCTGCCTTGGACATGATCTCCGCCATCTGGCAGAGATTCTGATACTCTTTCCCCGTGTTATCCATCATGACTGTCATGAGATCCTTCTCTCCCAGCAGATCCATGATCTCAAACATAGCCTTTACGGTATACGCCAGGTGATAATCCTGTTCCTGAATCATTACGGTAACTGTTTTCGCAAACATTGCTCTCTCCTATAACGCCCCGAAGTACAGCTCCGGGGCGTTTTTCTTCTTATGGCTTATACATCCGTCTTTCTGTTCAGCTTCTCGTCCACGTAAGCAATCGCTTCCTTCTCTGCCGTAAATTCCTTACGATATCTCCAGTCACCATTGTCAGGTTCATAAATCGTAAAGCTCAGCGGCTTGGTGTTAAAGGTAATGCTGTTGCCCTTGGTGGACGCAGTATCCGTGCTCAGAATTGCTTTCGCTTTCGGATAGTAGCAGGCTTCAAAAATCGGCTTACCGGATCTCTGAAGAGTCTTATAGTATGCCAAACCGCCATAAGGTACTACGTCCGCTGCGTTATCTACCAACTCACCCTCACTGTAAGCAGAGCCGTACACAGTTCCTTCGACTTCCTTCTCCATATCATCAACTTCTACTGCCAGCGTACCGCTGATGAACTCATCACTCTTCTCTGCCAGCATATTGTTCGCATACAGCTCACCAGTTGCAATATTCACGGTCAGCTCTGCCTTTACCAGCTTCCCCAATTCCACTGCTGCCTCGTAAGTCGGCAGCTTGCCTGCCGGCTCTTCTTTGATCGGCGCGAATTTAATGTATTTAGCTCCGAAAGATGCCATCTTCTATACCTCCGTTATAAATTTCTGCTGTTTAAAAATTGATTGTAGACTTCTGCAGCAGCTGCCGTTGTCTGCTCAGAAGAAGTTTCGACTGCCTGACGAATCCACGCCTTTGCAGGAATCCCGCGCTTAGGCGCTCCGTACTCATGAATAAATGCAACTTCCGCATTTCTCACGCCGTTCTGACGCCTGCCTTTCGGCGTAACATCAATGTAACGATTCAGTCCCTTTCGTTTCATGGTTCCCTGGATTCCGATCGATGCCTGCAGCTGTCCACTATCTACCAGCCCGTGCGCCGCTGCGGAAGCCTTTTCCGCGTTGATCACAACATCAGCCTGCGCCCGCAGCATCTCTTCCGCGACTTCATCCGAAAGATCCGCCACCGCTTCCAGGTCATCCATCAATTCTGCCAAGCCATCAAATTCAAAGTCTGCCATGTCACCCTGCCACCTCACATTCAATGATGTGCCGAATCAGACAGGTATCCGGGTCATATACTGTGGTCGGCTCATTTACCGCAATTCCGGCATCCTCCAGCTGATTCAGGATCTGTTCCACCATCGGATCAAAATCCTCTTCCGTGTAAAGATCGATCTGCACATCGCGAATTACTTCCTGTCTGCGGTTGGATCCGGACAACGCTCTGCCGCCCGTCTCCTGCCAGACAATATACCGACCAGAAGCTTCCTGTGCCGCTTCAAAGTGATATACCTTATCTGTGATCCGAAGAAGCAGATCACGGAGTTCCTGCAAGGTCATAATCTGCCTCCAGTTTCTGTAATGTGAGATCGGAAGATGCCGGCATGGTATCCCGGATGTGCTGCACCTGCTGAATGCGGTAAGAAATCCCATCAATCACACAGACATCCTGAGACGATACGGATATCAGATATGGAATCCGTATCACGCCCGCAATCTTCACACCGGCTTGTTTTGCCGCATAATACCGGGTAACTCCTGTCTTTCGGTTCTCATACGGAACCTGACGAAGCTTCTCTTTCAGAGCTTCCTTCGGCCGGTTGCCCGGATCTGCAGCGTTCTCCACACTGCAGATCGCGCAAACACCATCGTTAAAAGTCTGAAATTCAATCGGTGTCTTGATTTTCATTCATTTTCTCCTCCGCCAGCTCCCGCAGTGCGATCAGATCGTGCCGGAAATTGATCTCGAACATTTCCAGCGCGTGTGACCGGCCATATCGGACATAATCAAACAGCAGCTGCCTCGGCATACCCTCACTGTCATAATCCTGCGGAGTTCCTGCATAATCATCTATGATCTGCTTTCCTCTCTCGATCAGGCCACGCAGGACCTGATCGGTGTCCTCATCCTCATAGGTGATCTGCAAGTACCTCCGGATGTCCTCTAACATGCAATCTCCTTACCGACTATGCCTCTGCCTTCGTAGTTACTGTTCCCTGTACTTTTACATTGGCCGCCGGCACCTGCAGACTGCTGATATCCAGGTACTCGAAAGCGTTATTGTCCAGCGGCGTACCATTGCCATACAGGTGAGTAGTATATACTCTGGCATCCTCCAGGAACTGCGCATGATCCGAATACTCAATCATGCCGTCCTTGCTGGTACCCATACCGGCAAAATAGCGGCTGCCAATACCTACTACCGCATGTCCTGCCGGAATGCCGGTGCTCTGAATCACCTTGGTCGGGAAAGGCAGTACATCACTCACATAGGTGCCCTGCGGAGTCAGAATCGTAGTGGCAGGCATAATTTTTGTCAGGTAATCATCCGGGTTCACTACCAGAATAACTTCCTTTACCACACGGTTTCTGCCGGACGGAGACTTGGTAAGCTTCGCCAGGATTGCTCCGTAGGAAGCAGGATCCAGAGTAGTTACTTTGGTTGCGCTCTTACGCTGATAGGTAGTTACACCGCCGCTTGCGGATCCATTTGTCAGATCTCTGGTCATACCGATCGGTTTCTTGGCTCCATCGCCGTCTACCACTGCGCTTTCCAGTGCCAGGCCATTCGCCTCTGCCAGAATCGCGCGGACATAGCGATCCAGCCATGCCGGTCCCAGTGCCAGGAAATCCTTGCCGACACTCATGTAAGCAGTCAGCTTGCACTGCGTCATGTCAAGGCTCTGGAATGCCCCGGACAGTTCCTTGGTGATATTGCCGCCCAGCGCATCCCACGTAGCCTGCTGGGTTCCCTGCGCATTGTACAGCCACTTCGTAATTGCCGTAGTATTGCGGAAGTCAATTGCATCCAGCAGCGGGAATTCCGAAGCGATATCCTCCATAACCGCATCGATTACAGTCTCTGGCATTGTAACCTCGATCTTTGTTAACGCCATCTTGGGATCATTCGCATTCATCGCGGAAGCCAGCGCCTGGTAATACTTCGTTTCCTGGCTGGTCAACATTCTCACTCCCCTGGATGCCAGGACAGCCGCGTCATTTCTTCCAGTCTCTGCTTCCTCCATCAGTGCTGCCTGCAGCGACTCGGAGAAAGTTGCCAGGCATTCCGCCATTCCTTCCTCATCCGCGTTGCCGATCGCGGCCAGGAAGTCCTTGGAAAACGCCATCTTTGCCTGCTCAATCAGATCTTTTGCTTTCATCTGTGTTTTTCCTCTCTTTCTTGGTTGCTTATTTATTGATAAATCCGGAGAACACTTTCTGAAGTCCATTCGAAGGCTTATCCGGGATTCTTTTCTTTTCTGCTTCTTCCGGCTCGCCTGTCTTCGCGGAAACCGTAGTCTTCGGGGTCTTTGTCTCTCTCTGCTTTGTCGGAGCTCTTCCGGTCAGTTCCGCATATACACGGCTTCTTGCCGAATACTGCTGCTTTTCGTTTTCTCCAGAATCCTTGATTGCCGTAGCAAATCCGTACTGCACCGCTTCTTCCGGAAGGATCCAGCTCTCATTATCTAGCAACTCCTGCAGTTCTTCCTCGCTGATTGTCATATGTGCCCGGTACGCATTCGCCGCCGCTGTAGAAATCTTATCTAAGTCATCCGCAGCCTTCCGCAGCTCCTTCGCATTGCCGCTGGCATAGCTCCAGGCGTTATGAATCATCAGCAGACTAGCTTCATTGATGATGCGCTCATCTCCGGCCATAAATACCACGGAAGCCGCTGAACACGCAAAACCATCACATACCGTTGTTACTTTCGCGGCATGATTTCTCAGCGCATTGTAAATTGCAAGCCCCTCCGCTACTTCTCCGCCATAGGAATTGATTCTTACGCGTATCTCAGATGCCTGGCTTTCCTGAATCAATTTGGCCAGCGTGTAACTGGAGATATCTGACTCCAGCCATTCCCAGCTGGTAATATCGCCGTAGATAAAAACATCAAGAATTTCATTCTCTTCCACGGCCATAAAGTATCTACTTGCTTCCTTCGCCATTTTCCTTTCCCACCTCCTGTATTTCTGCATAATTCTTCGTGATGTAATGTGTCTGTGCCTCCGGAGTTCCCAGAAGCGGCTCTCCGATCTTTCCGCGGATTTCATCAATAGAGAAGACCCCACAGCTGATCAGCTTGTCAATCTTGGCTGCCGCATCGAAGACGCCGCCAATCTCAACATTCGAAGGATCTACCATCAGATAATTTCCTTTCATCCAGGCTTGTTCTCCGTAACGCTTCCGTGTGATTTCCTCCTGCAGCATATTGCAGAGTGGGCAGACGCTGAACTTGATAAAGTTCTCCGTCACATCCGCCGCATTGGCCGTCTCTCCTCTCAACATTGCCGGGGGAATCCGGAACGCCTGGCCGACACGGTTATAGATCTCATCCGCCATACTCTTCACATCGTTCAGTTCACTCACATTCCGAACATTTCTTGTATGCGGCGTGTACGTAAAACCATCATAAAGCGGAAGTACAGAGCTCTTTTTCCCGAAGAAATCACGAAAACGACGATTCAACAGATCTGCCTTGATTTTTTCATAGTTATCACCAAGTTTTCCCCGTGCTACAGAGTTAATGCTGAGAATTCCTTTATCTGCTGATGACTTCTCATAGCTTTCAATTGCAGCTTTGATGATTTCTTCGTACTGACCGCAGGTTTCCGCCAGCAACGGCTGTACATCGTCATTGTTCAGACGGAAATACAACACATCATCCGCGCTGCGATTCTTCAATGCCTTCCCACGCACCGTAATGCCGGTGTACACATCTTTCTGTGTACCGCTCTCTACAACGCCGAACATATCCGCCACATAGAGCGAACCATTCTCCTCCACAATCAAAGCTTCGTTGTTATACAGCAGCACTTCCGCCCAGTCCTGCAGAAACTGCGTGCTGTTCTGGTTCGGATTCGGGGAATAATTCCACAGGAAGTGCTCTTTTCCCTTGAACTCCTCGGATTTCTGAAACGTCCGGAAGTCGCACTGTCCGACAGCAGCTGCAATATACCCAACAGCTGTCTGAATGGCCAGCATCTTCAGCGCAAGCATATCCGGATCTCTGCCTCCTCCGATCTCGGATTCAATTTTCTCTGTGGCTTCACTTCCAAACAGACCGGACAGCCACCGTGTAAAAAATCCCATGTGCTTCTCCTAATAGGTGTAGACTTCATAGTCTTCCATCACTTCGATATCATTTGAGCCTTGCAGATCGCCGATCAGCGTGGCCGCAGCCACCAGTGCCATAAAACCATCTGTTTTTCTGGACTTCGGTTCAATTTTCCCGTAGGTGATATTCCCTTTATTATCCAGAATCTGCTTGGCATTGTTCGTATACCACCGCATCAGAGGGTTATCTCCCCAGATGATCCTCTGATTGGTAAACTGGCTGGTAATCACAGGTGCGATCTGCATGATATCTGACGGGCGTATCGCCTTCAGATTGTTCGCGCCGTGCTTATCATCATCAAAACCGATGTACCGCAGCGCATTTTTCATCAAGCCCTTCCGGTAATAGTCAATCGCCAGGCGGCTGACACTATAATGCCCCGCCCGATCTTGAATCCATTCCGTGGGAGCTTCCGGCGGAATCTCCGCCTGATCCACGACCGTCAGAAGTCCTTTTGCTTCCGCATCCCGGATTGGGAATCGGATTCTACTCAGAGCGTCTGGATTATTACAAACCCAGGAATGTGTAATCCAGTACCAGATTCCCGCCTTTTCAATCAGCAGACCGGCAGCTACAAAGTCCGTAGTTGTCGCGTAATCGATTCCAGCTACTGCCAGGCATCCTTCCAGATCCGGAATTTCACGGTTCGTTGCCAGGATATTTTCCCAACTGGTAACCGCTGCTTCCACATCGCCCTGCGGTCGGTTCATCCTACGGGTCATGAACGAACTGTTGCCGATCCGATCCAGTCGGTAATTCTCATATTCCCGGCGCATCTGATCCAGCAGCGTTGGAAAATATCTTAGGGAAGGATTGGCCTTGTGCCACATCCGTTCCTCATCGACTTCTTCTTTCTCGTCCAGACGGCAGATAAACGGAAGCAGTCCGTTATCTGGCATTTTACCGGCCAGGATGCCTTCCGCCCGCTCGATCATGTGATCCAGTGGACCATCTCTGACGTCTCCATTCGTTGTGATGATGGTCTTCCTGGGATGCTGCTTCTTACCCAGGCCGGTTTCCGCAACTTCGATGGTCTTATAGTTCTCATACTGGTGATATTCATCGAAATCCACCTTACCAGGGCGTCCGCCGTCCTTGGTCTTGTGGTTGGAAGTTCGGAATCGAAGTTCCGATCCAGTCTTTTTATTCCGGATCACTTCCAGATTCCAGTAAAAATGCTTTTCCAGTTTGATACTTCCATCCTCCAGGATGTTATACACATCCTTAAAGGTCGTCTTGGCCTGATCCTCGGAATTGGCAAAAATATCAATGTTATACTCACGGATTCCATTCACCGGAGTCAGCAGCGCAAAATCCTCGAACGCCAGATAGCCGTTTTTCCCGGAGCCGCGCCCTACCAGACAGAACAGTTCCGGCCATCGCAGTTCCCCGTCTTCCCGGTATACGCAGTTGTGCAGCGCAAAGACAAATTCTTCCCAGTGAAACAGTCGGTAAGGAAAATATTTCTGCAGCTTCAAATATTTTTCCAGCTGCTCTTCATTCACCGTAAGCTTCTCCTCACGGAAAATTCTGCGAGTATAACGGACCAGCTGTTTTTGTTCTTTACAGACCGGATATTCTTCCCGGTCCACGATATCAAGGTATTGATCAATGCTCTTACAGTTCGTCGTCATCCTCGACTACGGTTTTTTCTGTACTCAGTCCAAGGTCCCGGAGAATTGCCAGCATCTGCCTGCTGTACATGACAGCATCCTTTACCGCCGGGTTTTCCTTCTCGTAAGGCTTCCCGCTGGCTGACAGAGTAATACAACGTGTTCCGCGCTCCTTGATATCTTCTTTCATCGCCTGGAGCTGCTCATCCATCCACACGTAATCTTCGATCAGCGATCGAAAATGAGCGACGTCGGCGCCTTTCGCCTGAAGCTGCTCCATCAACGAATCCCTTATAGATGTTCCGTTCATTTTTCCTCCTGATTTTCCCGCGCGCGCGCGAAAAAGTTCCATTGTCCGGAGGGCGGCCGGTCTTCTGCCCCTGGAAATTTTTCAGATTTTTTTACCGGGGGGCTACCAACGCTCTTCCGTCAAGGGATTTATCGTTTTTCCGTGTTCAATATTGTGGCATTCATGACAAAGACATTCCAGATTGTCAATATCTAACGCCAGATCCGGACGATTCCGAACGTATTGACGGTGGTGTACAACATCACAAGGAACATACAATCCTCTCTGTCTGCATCGCTGACATTCATTGTGCTGTAAGGTACGGGCCCGGGAGGCCAGCTTCTCCCACGCGGTTGATACGTAGAACTTATGCAACTCATCTTTCTGAATCAGTTCTCTGATCCATTGCTCCGTCTCTGTCATATATCCTCCTGCCTCTTCTGCCCCGGGAGTGGGGGGTATGCAAAAGCTGCCGGGTCTCTGGGACACCGACAGCTTCCTTTAGGAGGAACTTCGTCTGTGGAAAAGAATACTTTCCAATCCTTGAGACTGACGCCATGCACTGAACACATTGTCAGTCTATATCGAAAAAAACGAAAAAAACGAACTTTTTTATTTTTCTCAGAAATTTTAAAAAAAGAGCACCAGACCCGTATGTCTGATGCTCCTGCCTTTACATGCTATTCTGCTGTCTCGTTTTCGGCTTCCAGGTATTTCTGTATCGCTTCCCGGATGACCGAAGCCTTCTCCTTGCCGGCACGCTCACAATACGCACACAGCAGAGCGAAGGTTTCATCACTCAAACGCACCTTTACATCATGCGAAAGGTTTGTCTTCTCCTTCAACGGTCTTCCCATCTTTGCCAATATTTTCTCCTGTCTCTTGCCATCTTATGATCTGATGTGATATAATGCTTTAAGAGTGGGGAGCGGTGGCAAGCCCGCCCTCCCTTACTCGTTCCCAGTCGGCTACTTAGTCGGCTTTTTTGTTGTCACTCGGAAATTCAATACCAAGAATCTCCATCAGGTTTCTGTATGCTTCCAGTTCCGTGCTTCCTCTGAAAATATCTTTTTATATATGCAAAGTCGTAAGTAATCCGCTTTTTGTCTGCATTTTCTTCCGATCTGTCCCCAGGTGCAGCCATCTATCACCCTCATCCGAAATACCTGACGGGCAAGCGGATCTTCCAGACTCTCACCGAACTGCCGGATCTTCTCCATCTGTTCTTCCGCATATCTCAGCTGCTCCTGTCGTACCTCCTGCAATTCCGGATTCTCCGGATCTATCGTCTGTAATTCTTCTAACAGAATCTCTTTTGCGTCCCGGTAGTAACGATACCGCTCGCAGGTCTTTCTATCCATCTTGCCTCCTGCTTTTCTTTGCCTTCTGTATCCCTCATTGCCTTACCCTTCCATTAAAAAAGCTCATAAAATTGTGCTTTCCCTATTGACAAGCACACATTTATGTGCTATAATTACATTATCAACAAGGAAAGGAGAACGGTCGATATGTCAAGAAGAAACACCAGAAAAACAGAGAACCTGATCAACTTGGTTATCAAGGCAGTTGCTGCAACAGCCGCCCTGATCGCATCCATTGCTCAGCTGATTCAGGCTCTCAAATAATCCAGAAGGGAGGGAACTCCCCTCCCTCTCGATTTTACCATACTCGACCGAAAAAGTAAAATGAAAGCCTTACGTTTTGATACCCTGTTTTTATTGGCTGCTGTGATCTGTGCGCTGGCTGCTGACTGGTCTGTTCCTTCCTGTGTCCTGCTTCTCAGTGCGTCTGTGTATACGCTGGCCAATGTCATTCCGCAATTATGGAGGTATTACCATGAATCTAAAAAGCATCCGAACCAGTAAAGGGCTCTCTGTTCCGGACCTCGTGAAGCTGAGCGGCGTTCCCCGGCGAACCATCCAGGAAGTAGAGAACCGTGATGATTGCCGGGTCTCTACCGCGATTAAGCTCGCCGATGCCCTTGGTGTTTCTCTCGAAGAGCTCTGCAGAGATACGAAAGAATCATAACTCAGTGCTTCCCCGGCCGGTGTTATGCCTGCCGGGGATTTCTCTACCTGCTTTCCTCTACTGCTTTTACCAGTTCCCGATGCCTGCTTTTCAGTTCCAGGATCTCCGCCGGAGTCAGACCGGTATCTTCATACTGCCCCAAGCGATCAATCAGAATCTCCTTCCGCTGCGGTGACCAGTAACCTGGCTTAATACCGCTGCAGCGCTCATGTGTCAATCGATTCATCCGCTGCCCTCCTACGTTCGTCTATTTCCTTCAGGCGCTCCAGCATCCGTCTTTTCTTCTCCCGCTCTATGCGCCACATACAGCTATTCAATGAGTCCGCTATCCTTAACTCATCGATG
>JAJEQR010000023.1 GCA_020687485.1 Hominifimenecus microfluidus
AGGTAGATAGGGCAGAGGTGGAAGTACGGTAACGTATGGAGCTGACTGTCACTAATCGGTCGAGGGCTTGACCTCAAGCTTAGAAAGCAGGTCAGGACGAAAGGAAGCAGATGGACATGTTTGCATGGACAACTGAGATTCTTCGGACTGAAGTATTTGTGAATGACCTGCTTAACAGAGCAACAAGATTTGGAAAAAATAAAAAATCTGCTTGACAGATTTAAAAAGATGTTATATAATATCTTCGATGTGTGGTTTTGAAGGTGCATGTCATTTGGCCCGGTGGCTCAGTTGGTTAGAGCGCCGCCCTGTCACGGCGGAGGTCGTGGGTTCGAGTCCCATCCGGGTCGTTCAATTTCTTAATATTGCTATGGGATCTTAGCTCAGCTGGGAGAGCATCTGCCTTACAAGCAGAGGGTCATAGGTTCGAGCCCTATAGGTCCCATTTTTGTCGCAAGTTTCTGGTGACAGATAAGCCGATGTGGCTCAATTGGCAGAGCAGCTGATTTGTAATCAGCAGGTTATCGGTTCGAGTCCGATCATCGGCTCTAGTGACAAATAAGGGGGAATTCCCGAGTGGCCAAAGGGGACAGACTGTAAATCTGCTGGCACTGCCTTCGGTGGTTCGAATCCACCTTCCCCCACTCTTTTAACTTAATATCGCGGGGTGGAGCAGCCCGGAAGCTCGTTGGGCTCATAACCCAAAGGTCGCAGGTTCAAATCCTGCCCCCGCTATTCAATGCCCAGATAGCTCAGTTGGTAGAGCAGAGGACTGAAAATCCTCGTGTCGCTGGTTCGATTCCGGCTCTGGGCATTTTATCATGCAAAAAAACGATGAGAGTATCTTCCACAGAAGATACTCTTTTCTTTATTTCTTTGTTCGTATATTCCTGTAACGATCCAGAGCTTCTGCATTTCTCAGTTCGTGTATTCCCGCAGCGATTCCAATCGCCAACTCGATTTTGCCTGTACGGTATGATTACATATAGCTTGCAACATAGTCCGCAAGAGAGCAGATAAACTGCCGGTTGGTCGGCTTCCCCTTCTCTGGATTGATACTGTTGCCGAAAATGCGGTTGCGCAGCGTCAGATCACCGCGGTTCCAGGCCGACTCGATGGAAGAGCGGATGTTGCGCTCAACACGAATCACCGTGGTATCATGTATGTCAGCAATCTTCGGATATATTTCCTTTGTCATGGAAGCGTCCGGATTCTGCCGGCACATGGTTATCGCTTCTACGATATAAGCAAAGCCATGCAGGCGCGAAGAAAATCCGAGGGTTGACAGCAGGCGGGGAAGATTCGTATTCTCCTCGATCTCCTGGATTCTGCGAAGACTGGCTTCTGCTTCCCCAGAACAGTCAATTGCGGCAAAAATCAGATTCTCATCATCACAGGTGCTCAGATACCGGATCAGTTCGCTTTTATGGTAAAAACCGAAAATCATTTTGGAATCATTTGTCATTCGTAAGGCCTCCTATGTACCTGAGACAATTATAACACGGATAGATAACGATAGTCAAAAGTTGTTTTACTGAAAATAAAATTTGTGAAACTATATAAGAAGGAATGTAACGCGGATGACAGATTATGAAATCATAACGATTTGCCTTGGAATATTGAGATTTTAATTAGGCGTTATCACTTCGAGGCAGCAAGTGTTTTCTTGGATTTCTGGATTTTTTGTTCACCTTTTCCTTACTTTATGATAAGATAGATAGGAAACTCATGAGGGTATAGCATAGAGGAACGACTTTGGGAAAGATTTTTTATATTTTGGGAAAAAGCGCTTCCGGGAAAGATTCTCTGTATCAGGCGCTGCGTGCTGACCAGACGTTGGGCTTGAAAGGCGTGACCATGTACACAACCCGACCGCGCAGAGTCGGGGAGGTAGACGGGCGCGAGTATTTCTTTACGGATGAGTCCGGGATTGCGCGTGCAAGAGAACAGAAGAAACTCATAGAGATTCGCACCTATCAGACAGTTCACGGACCCTGGAGTTACTTCACTCAGGATGATGGTCAAATCGACCTGACCAAAGACAGTTACCTGATGGTTGGCGTTCTGGAGTCTTACCGGAGTATGAGAGTTTACTACGGAGCAGAGCATGTAATTCCACTTTATATCGAGGTTGAGGACGGGGAGCGGTTGATGCGGGCGATTACCAGAGAGCGTCAGCAGAAGAGTCCACGTTATGCGGAGCTTTGCCGCCGTTTCCTGGCGGATGTCGCTGATTTCTCGGAGGACAGGCTGGCAGAGGCCGGAATCCGTCGAAGATTTCAGAATGTGAATTTTGAGGACTGCCGGGACGAGCTGGTCGCGGCGATACGGAAAGAAATGTTTGCAGGAATTCGAAGCGAAGCGGATGCAGTGATCCGGAAGGAGGTAGCAGCTGTCATTCAGACGGAATCCTCTACTGTGTCCGGGGAGGATAAGTCATGACGCCGTCAGAGATCCGACAGTATTTCCGGGAGATGGCGGGGCGGGATCAGGTCGGTCACGCATTTATCCTGGAGGGCGACAGTGGAGAAGGCTGGCGGAAACTGGCGGAGGAATTCGCGGCAACGGTACAGTGCGAACACCGGAACTTCTGCGGGCGGTGTCCGTCCTGTCAGGCGTATCAGAGCGGGAATCATCCGGATATTATCCAGGTGACGCATGAGAAGAAGGACAGCATCGGCGTGGACGAGATTCGTGCGCAGCTGGTGGATGATATGGCGATCAAGCCCTACAGCAGCCCGTATAAGGTGTACCTGGTGGATGAAGCGGAGAAGCTTACCGTGCAGGCGCAGAACGCGCTTCTGAAGACACTGGAAGAGCCACCTGTCTACGGGATTATCTTGTTGCTGACGACGAATACAGAGATGCTGCTACCCACCATCCGCTCGCGCTGTATCAATCTGAAAGTGCGAAGCGGCGGCCGCGTCAGCCTGGGGCTGACGGAGGAGCAGCGCGCCGAGCTGTTCGCGCTGGTACACGACCTGCCGGATTACCGGGCGGCGGAGCTGGCAGACGAGGCAAAGAAAATTAAGGAGTGGAAGCAGGACATCGCGTCCTTGCTGAATTTCTTCCGCTACTGGTACCGTGATGTGCTGGTGTGGAAGTCCACGCAGGGCAAAGGCCCGCTGGTGTTCCCGGAAGAGGAGCGATATTACCGGGCAAGAAGCGAAGCGCTCTCTTACGCGCAGCTGAACAGGATTTTTGACCAGATTCAGGAGGCGGAGAGCCGGGTTCGCTCGAATGTAAATTATGAGCTGACCTGGGAGCTTCTTTTGTTGGAAATGAAAAATCCGAAGGAAGAGAAATGAATGGATTCGAATGAAGAATCCGAAAGAACTACTTAAAAGTCAGCGACAAATATGTGATGGATAGATGAATGGAGGAAAATTAAAAGCTTATGGTTACAATTATTGGAGTACGTTTCCGGGTGGCCGGAAAGATTTACTATTTTGATCCGGGTGCGCTGCAGATCGGCAGAAACGGGAAAGTTATTGTAGAGACGGCTCGCGGGCTGGAGATGGGTACGGTTATGGTACCGAATAAGGAAGTTGCGGAGGACTCCGTTGTGCAGCCGCTGAAGCCGGTGATCCGGATCGCGACGGAAGAGGATCTGGAGACGGTCAGAAAGAATAAGGAGAAGGAACAGGAAGCTTTCCGCATCTGCCAGGAGAAGATCCGCAAGCATGAGCTAGAGATGAAGCTAGTGGACGTAGAGTACACCTTCGACAATAACAAGATCCTGTTCTACTTCACAGCGGACGGGAGAATTGACTTTCGCGAGCTAGTAAAGGATCTGGCATCCGTATTCAAGACGAGAATCGAACTCCGTCAGATTGGCGTCCGCGACGAGACAAAGATCATGGGCGGCATCGGTATCTGCGGCCGTCCGCTGTGCTGTCATTCTTACTTGGCGGAGTTTATTCCGGTATCGATTAAGATGGCGAAGGAGCAGAACCTCTCACTGAATCCGACCAAAATTTCCGGTGTGTGCGGCCGCCTGATGTGCTGCCTGAAGAACGAGGAAGAGACATATGAATACCTGAACAGTCGTCTGCCTTCCCTGGGCGATGTGGTAACGCATATGGAGGATGGTGTGAAAGGCACGGTGCAGAGCGTAAATGTACTGCGCCAGACCGTAAAGGTTGTCGTAAACCTGGAGGGCGATGATCTGGAAGTTCGGGAGTATCCGATCGACGAGCTGAAATATCGTCCTCGCCGCAGAAAAGACAAGAACAGCAAGGAGATCGAGTCGGAGGTCCGTGAGAAGGACAAGGAAGAGAAAGAAGAGAAGGCAGAAAAGGCAGAGTGGGAAGACAGAAAAGAAGAAAACAACGAAGAGAATAACGAAGAAAACAGCGTGAAAGAAAATCCGAATCCGATGGAAGATGCGGAGACAGGCGCAGACAGTGCAGAGACAGCAGGTGCTGCATCCTCTTCGGTTCCAACCGACACAGAAGCGGCGGAGCGCCCGGAGGGACAGGCTTCGGAAAATGGAAATAATCCCGCAGTGGCGGAAAAGCCGGCACAGCAGGAGCGCAGACCCAGAGAGAGGAGCAATCGCAGAGAGTATAACCGCGGCAGCCGTGGGGAATATGGCGATCACCAGAGAAGCGACCGCAGCGATCGCCCAGATAACCGCATGAGAAACCGGGACGAGAACGGCGAAGGGCAGGAGTCTGCTGCCGGAAGAGAAAATCGTCCGGAGCGCCGAGAGAAAAATTATGACCGGCGGAGAAATGATCGCGGTGAGCGCGGAGAATATAACGATCGCCGGAGAAATGACCGTGGCGAGCGCATAGAGCGTAATGATCGCAGTGAATACAGCGACCGTCAGAGAGGCGATCGCTTCGAACGTGCAGAACGCATGGATCGCAGCGAATACAGCGACCGTCAGAGAGGCGATCGCTCCGAACGTGCAGAACGCATGGATCGCAGCGAATACAGTGACCGCCAGAGAGGCGATCGTCCGGAGCGTTATGATCGCAATGACCGTGGTTCCTATGGGGATCGCCGTCCGCGTGGCCGCCGTCCGGAGAACGGAGAACGGAGTAATCGTGAGAACCGCGAGGAGAACGGTGAGAGACCTCGCCGCGAGCGTTACGGCGCGAAGGATTATGCAGAGCGCACAGAACGTAACGATCGCCCGAACCGCACCGATCGTCCGGAGCGCGGCGAATACGGAGACCGCCGCCCGCGCGGCCGCCGTTCGGAGAGCGGAGAGCGAAACAATCGCGAGAAACCCTATCGTGAGCGCCAGAACCGTCCGGTGCAGGAGGAGAGAAGAAACAACCCAGGAGAAGAGAGCCATGAGTAATCTTCTTCGGGAGGGCGAACGCCTGGACGATCTGCAGCGCAGCAACCTGCAGATCATCCAGAACCCGGCAAAGTTCTGCTTCGGCATGGACGCGGTGCTGCTCTCCGGTTTTGTAACCGTGAAGAAGGGAGAAAACGTCCTGGATCTGGGAACCGGAACCGGGATCATTCCGATCCTGCTATCCGCGAAGACGCAGGGCAGCCACTTCACCGGGTTGGAAATCCAGGAGGAAATGGCGGAGATGGCGGATCGGAGCGTCCGCCTGAACAAAATCACGGATCGGGTAGAAATCTGCCAGGGCGATCTGAAGGAAGCGTCCGCAATCTTCGGAGCCTCCTCCTTCGACGTCGTTACCTGCAACCCGCCGTACATGAATCAGAACCACGGACTGAAGAACCCGGACGATGCCAAGGCGATCGCACGGCACGAAGTGCTGTGTACTCTGGAGGACGTCATCCGGGAGAGCGCCCGCTGCCTGAAGCCGGGCGGACGCTTCGCCATGGTACATCGTCCACATCGACTGGCGGAGATGATGCGCCTTATGGCGGCTTACGGCTTGGAACCGAAGCGCATCCGGATGGTTCACCCCTACGTGGAATCCGAGGCAAACATGGTGTTGCTGGAAGCTTCTCGTGGAGGTAATCCCTGGATGAAAGCGGAGCCGCCAGTTATCGTGTTCGAGAAGCCAGGCGTCTACACTCGCGAAATCCGGAAAGTCTATGGCTATTAGGGCGCTTGCCGGATACGGCTGATATCCCCTGCCTTCCGGCATGGGGAGTGTCAGAGACATAAGGGAATATTATAGGAGAAAAATATGGTAGGAACATTATATTTATGCGCGACTCCCATCGGTAACCTGGAGGATATCACCCTGCGGGTGCTGCGCATCCTGAAGGAAGTCGATCTGATCGCGGCGGAAGACACCCGGCACAGCCGGATTCTTCTGGAATATTATGATATCCACACCCCCATGACCAGCTATCATGAGCATAACAAATATGAGAAAGCGGAGGTTTTGATCCGGAAGCTGCAGGAGGGAACGAACATCGCGCTCATCACAGACGCCGGAACTCCTGGTATCTCCGATCCGGGCGAAGTCATGGCGCGCCGCTGCCACGAGGAGGGCATCTGCGTCACCTCACTCCCCGGCGCGTGCGCCTGCATCACTGCACTCACGCTCTCCGGCGAGCCCTCGCGCCGGTTCTGCTTTGAGGCCTTCCTCCCCGCGGATAAGAAGGAGCGTCGTCCCATCCTGGAAGAACTTGTCACAGAAACCAGAACCATCATTCTGTACGAAGCGCCCCACCGCCTGAAGAAGACGCTGGAGGAACTTCTCGCCGTACTCGGCAACCGGAAGCTCACGATCTGCCGCGAGCTCACGAAGCGCTACGAGGAAGGAGAATGGATAACTCTTGTGGATGCTGTGGATAAGTATACCGCTGAAGAGCCAAAGGGTGAATATGTCCTCGTCATCGAAGGTCGTTCCCGTGAGGAGCTGGAGCGCGAGAGCGCAGCCTCCTGGGAAGCCATGACCTTAATCGAGCACCTGGAGTACTACCTGGATCGCGGCATGGACAAGAAGGAAGCCATGAAACAGATGGCGAAGGATCGCGGCTGCAGCAAGCGCGAGATCTATCAGAGGCTTCTGGATTTCGAACAGGACGAATAACGAGCCGAACCGGATAGAACGGAAAAAGTACAATAAAACTGCCGCATCAGATGTAAATTTAAAAGAAGCAATCCCGGAGCTGTGACCAACTCCGGGATTGCTTCTTCTGCGGTCTCTTCGAGAAATAATGCAATACTGCGCTTATTCCTTGTCTGTCAGCCTCTACTCCGGCGCCCACATGCGCAACGTCTTAATCAGGCGCAGCTGTTCCTCTTCCGGAAACATGTGGAAGACGTCCAGCGCTTCCTGATCCAGCCACTGGCTCTGCTCCGAAAGACAGACGCCCCGGCGGCCCGCAGCCAGAATACTGTCCACAGAGACGCTGCAGAGTTCCGCATAGTACGTGATCACACGAAGATTCATCTTCGCGCGGTTATGTTCCACATTGCTGACGAAGGCAACCGTACACCCCAGATCCTTCGCCACCTGATCCTGCGTGATTCCCAACTCGGAGCGCAGCTTTTTCAGGTGCTGTCCCACTTTCAGATAATCGATCTCAATCATACTTTCCCCCTTATTCCCATCAGAATTGTTTCATACAAAGAATTGAAAAATGAAAGATATTTTTAATCTGGCACTATAATAATATATTTTAACAAAACAGGCAAGTAGTTATTTCAATAAAATTGAAAAAATTCGTCCGGCTTCCCACCGCAGAAAAATGAAAGTCTAAAATACGAAGAGCTGAATATACTTAAAGCAGGAGAAAAAACGCGGGAAAATCAAAAAAATCCTTTTTTTTTTGGGCTTTGACGCTTGTTTTGACGGTAAATATGATATAATGCAATCAAATAAGGGAAAAAGGCTTTTAATCCGGATTTCCCAAGAGAAAAAATATGCGGGAACAGTCATTAGATATAGAGAAAAGCAGTTCCTGCATTTCGATAGAGGAGCATTATGACAGAAAAAGAGTTACATCGGCTGGGCCGTAAAGATCTGCTGCAGCTCCTGGTAACACAGGGAAGAGAAGCATTGACTTTGCAGGAGGAGCTGGATGGTTGCCATACAAAGAATGCAGAGCTTGACGCCACGCTTACCCGTCTGAAAGACAAATTAGATGAGAAGGACGCGCTGATCGAGAAGCTGAAGGGGCGTCTGGATCAGAAGGACGCCAGAATCCGGGAGCTGGAAGAAGAAATGGCCGAGTGGAAGAAAAGCCGCCGCATCGAATTGGAAAAAGCCGGCTCAATTGCTGAAGCCTCTCTTCGATTGAACGGAGTATTTGAAGCCGCACAGAAGGCCGCAGACCAGTATCTGGAGAATCTTCGCCGGCTGAGCGAGGAGCATGGCCATGAGTGAGAATAAAGAGAATATAGAAAATACAGAGAAGGATATAGAAGGCAACAATGGAAACGAAAGTAAGCCGGTAAAGAAGCGGCCTACGCTGGAGATGCTGGAAGCGGAGCTGAAGAAAGAGCAAAACAAGAGCAACTTCAGCCGTATCCTGAAGAGCACGATATTCTCTCTGGTGGTGGTAGCGGCGGTCGCCGTGCTGGTAGCTGTACTGGTGCTTCCGGTATTGCAAATCAGCGGCGTATCCATGACGAATACCCTGCAGGACGGCGATATCGTCGTTGCGGTCAACAGTAAAAAGTTTGAGACCGGCGATGTCATCGCATTCTATTATAATAACAGTATTCTGGTGAAGCGAGTCATCGCCTATGCCGGAGACTGGGTGGACATTGACGACGAGGGAAATGTTTCTGTGAATGGTGAAGTTCTCGATGAACCGTATGTATCCGAGAAAGCGCTGGGCGACTGCAACATTGAACTCCCCTATCAGGTACCGGACGGACGCTGCTTCGTGATGGGCGACCATCGGTCCACAAGTATTGACAGCCGAAACACCGCCGTTGGATGTGTGAGCGCCGATATGATTGTTGGCAAGATCGTGTTCCGCGTATGGCCGCTGTCGGGTTTTGGAATGATCAATTAGACTTCTTAAAGGAACAGGAAATATGAGGAAGGAGGAAGCGCAATGAAATCTTCGATGAATGAGAAATCCGAAAGGTTCTTGCGTGAACGAAAGGATTATAAGCGTTGGCTGACCATGTTTGCCTGCCTGGCAGTGCTGGTTACGCTGGGAACGCTTGCCGCTCTGAAATATACCGGTACGGCAATGACTCATACGAAAGAGATTCTGGATTGCCAGTATCAGGTACATACCCACACGCAGGAGTGCTATGATGCGGATCACAACCTGATCTGCGGCTATGCGGACTTCGTCATACATAAGCACAATGATAACTGTCGGGATACCGATGGAACGCTGGTATGCAAGCTCCCCGAGGTCGAGCTTCACAAGGCGCACGATGCATCCTGCTACGCAGAACAGAGCATTCTGGTATGCACGAAGCCGGAGCACACGCATGGCGACGGTTGCTACGATGCAGACAACAACCTGATCTGCGGAGAGGAAGAACATACGCACGGTGCGGAATGCTACCAGACCCAACAGGTACTGACCTGCACGAAGCTGGCGCAGGATCTTCATACGCATACCGATGCATGCTACGATAAAGACGGCAATCGGATCTGCGGACTGCTGCAGCTGGAGGAGCACGTACACGGCGCGGACTGCATCAAGACCGTGGAACTGAGCGATGAGGAAGTCGCAAAGCTGAACGAGACCACAGCAGAAGAAATCATTGATGTGGAGAAAACGACTGCCGCTGATGATAACACAAATAACGAAGAAACCACCGCAGCGGACGGCGAAAGCGCAGCCGATGAAAACGGCGGCGAGACGACGGCAGCGGGAAATGGTGAGACTGTAGCAGCAGAAGAGACAACCGCAGCTGAAGTAGCCACTGAGCTGACCCAGTCGGCTGAGACCGAAAACTATATTGTAACTGTAACCTATACCTCCGAAGCACAGATTCCGGAGAACGCGGTTCTTCAGGTTATCGAGTATGCGAAAGACTCCGAACGCTTCAAGGAGCGCACGGAAGAGCTTGGCTATGAGCCGGAATGGCTGCTGAATGTAGGATTTTTCGTAGATGGCGAAGAAGTAGAACCTGCAGCGCCGGTGAATGTAAAGGTAACCATGAAGGGACAATCGGAAGTCAGCAACTATGACATCGTTCACTTCGGTGAAGATGGCCAGGAAGCTCTCGACGGTGTCGGCGCAGCTGAGGAAAACGGCGTATCCGCACAGTTCACGTTGGGAAGCTTCTCTGATATTGCAGGCAGAAGCAGCAGCTATGACAGCAGTACAAAGACCCTTACCATGACGGTGGGTGATACCTATGATCTGACGGGAACACAGGGATACAGCAATAGTTCTTCAAATCACAGTTGGAAATCTTCCAATAGTACAGTAGCAACGGTCAGCGGAAGTGGAAAAAAAGCTACCGTAAAGGGTGTTGCAGCTGGAACAGCGACGATTACACATGAGTACTACGAAAACAGAAACAGTTGGTGGGCGAAAACAGAAACCTTTACCGTTACCGTAAATCCTGCAGGCAGCCAAAAGTATACGGTTGAGTTCTACAACGGAAGCACTAAGATCAGTGATTACACGCTAACGAACCTGGAGTCCTATCAGGATGATGACGGCTCCTGGTTGGTAGATGTAAACCTCTCTAAGAAGAGTGCAACTTCCACTACCGATGGCGCAGTGTTCTATGGCTGGGCAAAGAAAAACGGTGCAAACCTGGAACGATCCGAGGCGGTATATATCGGTGATGCAACAAAAGTAACCTACGGTGATGATGAGAGAATTCTCTTCAACTACCATGGTTCGACCGTAAGCTTTAAGACAACGGATTTTGATGCAAACAGAACCCTGAAGCTGTACGCAACGTATGCGATCAGCAGCGATAAGGCAACAAGCAGCAACGTAGGAGACACCGGCGTTGAGTTCTTTATCCGCTACGATGGAGTTGCTCCTTACGAGCCTTCGACTTACAGCACCAGCCTGTATACGAACGGTATTACCGTAAGCAATGCGCTGTACTACTACCAGCACATTTATAATGACAGCGCTTCCGTTGCTGCCAATCTGAAGAATGAACCGACAGCAGCACAGATCAGCGGCGTATGGAATCAGACCCTGAAAGATAAATACGGGGCCTGGGATTCCAGCAAATACTATATTGAATGGTATGTTCTGAAAAAAGAAGGTACCTGGCATGTGGATGGTGTTGTTCGTGAGAAAAACCAGTGGACACTGACATACAATGCGAACACCATTGATACGGTTAACAACATCATTGGTGGTATGCAGTATCTGTACAACTCAAACGATACCACGGTACATAACACCGTTGTGAATGGAACTCAGACAGATGTCGAACCGGTAAGAACCGGTTACAACTTCAATGGGTGGAATACATCGGCAGATGGAAGCGGAACTGCTTTTACGGCAGATGACAAGATTACGGTGGATGCGACCACAAAGCATATTCTCAAGAATGGTGAAGATACTGGAGTGACAGCCCCTGTGAACAGCTCCGGCGGCGATCAGGTTACTCTGTATGCGCAGTGGACGAAGCGCAAAGGCGATATTACTACTGAGAAGGAAGTGAGCAAACAGAAGTACATCAAGTACAATCCGGAAGAGGATAATTACGATCTGACGCTGAACATCACGGGTGCTTACGGAACCGAGATGAACAAGAATGAAGTTGAGATCGTTCTGCTGATTGATGATTCCAACAGTATGTATCCATCGCTGATGCCGAAGGTAAGGGACGCAATTAATAATTATCTGGTAGCTGAGATTAATCAGGAGCTTAATAAGGAAAAGCCGACCATTGATGTTCGCTGGAAGATTCTGAAGTTTGATAGCTCTGCATCGAATGTAACCAGTAGCTGGATTGAGACCAAGAATGTTGCCGGATATGTAAACCGCATCAACAGCGGTTCCGGACGAGAAGATGGCGGTACGAACTATCAGGCTGGCTTCAACCTGGCACAGACAGCGCTGAGCAACAAGTATAGCGGCTTCAAAAATCCGACAAAGATTTTGATCTGGTTTACCGATGGCGTGCCGACGTTCCATGGCAACAATACTTCAGGTGGTGGACATTATTGCAATCGGCAGGACTATGCGGGTGCTATTTCCGGAGCACAGGGACTGAGTTGTGATCAATTCTTCGCAATTGGATACGGACTGAGTGACAGCACAAAGTGTGAAAACTATACATATGGGGATTGGAATTCTCATACAAATGTTGACAGTACCGGAAACGCGATCAGTGGTCGTCAGATATTCAATAATGTGGCAGATACGGTACCGGCAGCAAAGATTGAGAAAAAAGATATCAGTAGCGCTGATCAGCTGGGAACCGTATTCAGCAATATCGCTGGTGAGATCAATAATCTGAAGTGTACCGATGTAGTAATCGAAGACTGGCTGTCCAATGAGGTTCAGTTGCTTGGTAATCCAGCGCTTACCATTACGGCGACCTACAATAAGACAGATAACAAGGGCGCAACACAGACGATCACGGCAGTTCCGAATTCGGATGGAACGATTCCGAATACAGTAACGCTGCAGTTCAAGAGCAATCCGAACGATAACTCTGAGACGGCAACGCCGATCACGGCTACTATCGATCCGGCTACCAAGAAGGTAACGCTTAGTTTTGCAGAAGGTTATGAGCTTGACCCGAACTACACCTTCGCAGTAACCGTGAAGATCGAGGCAAGCGCTGAGGCATACAGAAAGTATGCGGAGAGCAATTATCCGAATACCGGCGCAGCTGGAACGGATGCTCCGGGCAATGCAACATCGTCCGGAAAGCAGGGCTTCAACTCCAACGATGAAGCAAAGGTTACTTACACTTATAATGAAGTGACCAAGCCGGAGAATTACCCTCACCCGGTTATCCAGATTTACCCCGGTAAGCTGGTGATCACGAAGTCCTTCAGCGGACTGAGCGACGAGGTGCTTGCACAGCTTCAGAACAGCATGACATTCACCCTTACCATTAACGGTACAGAGTATGAGATTCCGTTCGCAGGTAACTTCGTAAAGGATGAAGAAAGCGGGCTTTGGGTATCTAGGGATAAGGTGGATTACACCGATAAGACCACAAATACGGTACACAGCCTGGATCTGACGAAGTTTGCTCCGGGAACGACCTACACGATCGTGGAGAACAACGCAGAACTGAGCGGTTATGAGTTGACCCCCACCGAGACCGTTTCCTCCGCAAAGCGGAACGCAGAAGTTGTGATCTATACCGAGAAGGACAATAACAAAAAAATCGGTAAGAACGAGATTGAGACTTATGCCTTCACAAATGCTTACGAGCCGCTGAAGCAGACCATTCAAATTGAGAAATACGAGAAGAATGGCGAGACGCTTACTCCTCTGGCAGAAATGAAGTTCACACTGACGGGGACCAAGATTGACGGAACTGTTTACACAGCAGATTACGGAACCGACGAGAATGGAACACCGAAGGACGGCTACATTTCCGATGTGAACGGTCTGGTAATCGGAGCTCTGGAACTTCCTTATGGAAGCTACGTGCTTCATGAGGAAGAAAAGGGCAACTACTATAAGCTGGATGATATCACATTCAATGTGGGTGCTAATGGAATCGAGCTTACTGGCAACAGCGCAGGCAGTACTCAGTGTGAAGTGACTGGCAACGGAAATCTTGTCCTGAAGATTTATAACCGAAAAGCAGAGATCGATGCGCAGCTCCTTAAGGTTGCGGACGGCACATCGATTGCATTGAAGGGTGCAACGTTTACTCTGACGGATAAAGACGGAACCGAGATTCTGTCCGGAACCACCGGCGATGATGGTATCCTGAGTCTTGGAAAGTTGGATGCAGGTGTTGAGTATATCCTGAAAGAGGTAACAGCACCAAATGGCTACCTTGCCATGAAAGATGACATCACAATCACTGTTTCCAAAGACGGTGAGGAGATAAAAGTTGATGTAAAAACTGCCAATCCGAATGCCGGAGTGGTAACATCCCAAGTCATCACGGATGATGATGGAAACAAGATCATTCAGATTCAGGTTTCCAACTCGTCCGGAACCGAACTGCCGATGACCGGCGGTTCAGGTACCCGATGGTACACATTCGGTGGTATTGCAATTATTGCAATCGGCCTTGTGTATGGTTTCGGTATGAGGCGCATGCGCAGAAGGAGGTTAAGATAAAGAGCCTCTAAAATGACGCAAAATATGCAGCGCCAGATCGAGAAACCATAATAGAGTAACATTTTTGTTACAGAAACATTTAATCTAACCGAAAACGCTATATGCGAGAAGAAAGGAAGAATAATTATGAAGATGAAGAAGATTGCTGCTTTATCCTTGGCAACCGTTATGACCCTTGGTCTGAGCGCAACCGCGTTTGCGCAGACCGCAGCTCCTACGACGCCGGATGCTGACAATGCGACCATCACGATCGCAAATGCTTCCAAGGGCGAGACTTACACCATTTACCAACTGTTCAACGCAACCGTAACCGGTAATGCGGATGGTTCCATTGCTTACCAGCTGATGGAAGGTAAATCTGCAGAAGATACAGGACTGCTGGAATACTTTAATGTAGATGCTTCCGGCAATGTTACTGCAAAGGAATCCACGAACGAAGCAGTTCTTAAGAGTGATGAGTTCAAGGCATGGGCGGCATCTTACGGTACTCCTCTGGTAAGTGATGTGGAATCGGATGGTTCTGCTCTGAACTTCACGGGACTGCCTTACGGCTACTACTATGTAACTACTTCTCAGGGAACGAACATCACCGTAGACAGCACGAATCCTAACGCCACCATTTACGACAAGAACAGCACGACTCCCAAGGTAGATGATGAGGCGAAGAAGACCGACAAGGAAGAAGTTACGGTAGGTGAGACCGTTACCTACACCGTTACCTTCAATGCCACCAACTTCATCGGTGAAGGTGAGGCTGCACAGAGAGTTCTCAGCTATACCATCAAGGATACCCTGCCGGATTGGTTGAGCGATGTAAACGTAACCAGCATCATCGTAGATAACGATGGTAATCTTGACACCACGGATGATCAGGCAAATGTGACCGCTCAGTTCGTAAACAAGGAGATTGAGCTGGCATGGGTTGACGATGATAATAACAGCCTGTACAACAACAACGCGCTGATCCAGGTTGTTTACACTGCTACTGTTAATGCAGGTGTAACCGTTGGTAGTGACACTCCCAACGTCAATGAAGTAACTATCGGCTACAAGCTTGACGATGGTCAGCCTTCCACCGAGTATAAGACGGTTGAAGAAACCATCGAGACCTACGCACTGGCCATCCAGAAGGTTGACGAGAATGGTAATAAGCTGCCCGGTGCTACCTTCACTGTTAAGGATATTGCGTATGTAATTTCCTTAAATAAGGATGAAAATGGTAAGGATCTTGGCGGACACTACAAGGTTGCTCTGGCTGATACGGAAGGTGCCATGTCTGGCGCAGAGCTGAAGAGTGATGCGAACGGCTATCTGATCCTTGAAGGTGTTAAGAGCGGCGATTATACCGTAACTGAGGTTACTGCTCCTGGTGGCTATAACAAGCTTACAGCTGATGTAACGGTAACTGCTCAGAAGATCAAGTCTGTTACCTACACCTATACTACAACTGTATGGAAAGATGCACAGGGTAACATTACCGATACTGAGACTGAAGGAGCAACTAAGATTGAGGCAGGCACGAATCAGCTGGAATCCACTGCTCTGGTTGTTATCAACCAGAAGGGTAACGAGCTTCCTTCCACCGGTGGTATCGGTACCACGATCTTCTACGTAGTAGGTGGTATCCTGGTTGTTGGCGCTGGCGTAGTTCTGGTAGCTAAGAAGCGCATGAACCATGAGGCTTAATCCTCACGGAGAACATATTTTAAATAATCCTTAAAATCACACTCTATAAAACGGATTGCTCCGTTTGGCATCCGGACCTTTACAGAGTGAACCCCGCGGGCTCTGCCCGCGGGATGCCGCACGAGACTGACACCTTCCCGTGGTGTGCGGCGAGCAACGGATCTTCCGGCCAAGTCAGATAAGGGATTGATCTATGAAAAGGGAAAAAGAAGCAAAGGCAAAGAAGAAAAAGAAGAGCGGCAGGCTTTCCACGATTATTCTTGTGCTGGTTCTGCTGACGGGACTCGGCATTATGCTGTACCCTACGATCAGCGATTATTGGAACTCCTTTCATCAGACGCGCGCGATCGCACAGTACGATGAGGTAGTTGCACAGTTGGATGACACGGATTATGAGAGCCTTTTTGCAGCCGCGGAAGCCTATAACGAGCATTTGAGACAGCTGAGTCTGCCGTATGCGCAGTACGATCAGCTGGAAGATGAATATTACAGTGTCCTCGATGTAGCGGGGAACGGGATTATCGGATATGTGGATATCCCGAAGATCGATGTGGAGCTGCCGGTCTATCACGGAACCTCAGACCAGGTTCTGAATATGGCAGTGGGACATCTGGAGGGTAGCAGCCTTCCGATCGGCGGTGAGAGCCGTCATGCGGTGCTTTCGGCGCACCGGGGTCTGCCGTCGGCGAAGCTTTTCACCGATTTGGATAAGATGGAGGTCGGCGACACCTTTACGATTACGGTTCTGAATCAGGTTCTGACCTACGAAGTGGATCAGATTCTCATCGTGGAACCGGCACAGTTGGAGAGCCTGAATATAGTGGATGGCGAAGATTACTGTACTTTGTTAACCTGTACGCCGTACGGCATCAATACCCACAGACTTCTGGTTCGGGGACACCGGATTGAGAATGAACAGGGCTCGATCGTGATTCAGAGAGAGGCGATCAAGATTCCGGCGTATATTGCGGCACCGGCGATCGCAATTCCGATTCTGTTCATTCTGTTGCTGGTACTGATGTTTACTTATCGCAGGAAGCCGAAGCGCGTGGATACTTCGGATGTGCGGAATATGAGCCGTCCAAAGAAGCCGGAGAAGACGGATTCGGAGAAGGATAAGAAGTAATGCAGAGCTGCGGCTCTTCGGAGGCGCAAGGCTGAGGGAAATATGTTGTGATGAAGGAGGAAAACGCCATGAACGATAAAAAGTTTTCGGTTTTAGCGGCCATCGCTCTGACGGCCTGTATGATCCTCGGATTGTCCGGATGGACCGTGGAGAGTGCGCGGGCGGTGGATCTGGATCAGGAATGCTCCCTGACGGTGAGTCCGGGTGAAGCGGAGGATCTGCAGAATGCAGATGTGGTGCTGGATCTTTATCAGGTAGCCAGAGCGGTTCCTGTGAGCGGCTATGATACATACGCTTACGAGGCGGTGGCTCCTTACGGGGAGCTGGCAGATGCACTGGCGGATTCGCAGAGCCTGACGAATGAAAAGTATCAGGAATTGTCTCAGCAGGCGGCGGAGATCACACTGACGCAGGGCAATACCGTAGCGAAGAAGATAGACGGCGCTTCGGCCGGAGAGAAGATCGAAGGTCTGGAGGCTGGTCTGTATCTGGTGATTGCGCGCGGATCGGAAGTTGCGGATTATGTGACAAAAGCAGTGGATGAGACGGGCAGCGAGAAGCTGGCGACCATCGCGTGGTCGGATGAATATGTATACACGTATCTGCCGGAGCTGATCTCCCTGCCCGGCAAGGAAGCGGTGGATGGTACGATCAATACCGCGAATCCGGGCGACTGGCTGTACGATGCGTCGGCGACTCTGAAGCCGTCGCAGAGCCTGCGGTTCGGTTCGCTGGAGATTGTGAAGACGCTGACATCCTACGAGACGAGCGGCCCGGCCGATTTCGTATTCCAGGTGGAGGCGTATAAGGATGAGACGAAAGCGGAAGTTGTATACAGCAATGTGGTACGTCTGAGCTTTACGGGAGCCGGTTCGCAGAGCACGGTGCTCGCGGATGTGATCCCGGTAGGTGCTTACGTAGAGGTTACGGAGGTTTACTCCGGCGCTTCCTACAGTCTGGTGGGCGAAGCGACAGCAACGGCGGTGATTCAGGCGGCGGAGACGGCGAAGGTATCCTTTACGAACGAGTACAATTCTTCGGGCAACCACGGTGGAGCCGTAACGAACCGTTTTGATTATAGCAGTGAGTCCGGCTGGGGCTGGACGCAGGAGTAAGGAGGGCTGGTGATGATGAAACATAAGAATCTTATCCTGACTGCCCTTGCAGCTGCCATGGTTCTGACCGGAGCGATGGGCAGTGCGTACAGCTACTTTACCACGAATGCGGAAGCTGCGGGTGCAGCCACCATTTCCTTGGGAAGCCGCACGGAGGTGCAGGAGGAGTTCTCGAACTGGACGAAGCATGTGACTGTTACTTCTACGGAGGATTCCGAGCCGGTCTATGTGCGTGTGAAAGCATTCTGCGGCAGCGAGTACAGCCTGGTATACAGTGACTCGGAAGGCAACTGGACACCTGGAAGTGACGGCTATTATTACTATACGCCGATTGTGAATGCCGGTGAGACAACCACGAACTTGGATGTCCGCATCGAGAATGTTCCGGCGGATGTAAAGGATGCCGAGAGCTTCAATGTCGTCGTGATCTATGAGACGACGCCGGTGCAGTACCGGGAGGACGGTACGCCTTATGCCGACTGGTCGGTGAAGCTTACGACCGGTACTACGGAAGGGGGCGAGTAAGCAATGAAAGGTTGGAAGAAAGTACTTTCGAAGCCGTCGGTGACGGCAGGCGCGTTCGTGATGGCGGCCGGACTGCTTCTCTTCTCCGGAGTGGGCGGCGCACGGGCGGCTTTGAATTATTACTCGGAGACGTATTCCGGACGGGTACAGCTGCAGGATATCGGTGTGACCCTGACAGAGAATGGTGAGAATGTATCCTGGCGCAACTATACGGAGGACGGCAGCTGGGATCAGAATACGGGAACGCTGCTTACGAATCTGCTGGCGGAGGGCGAGAGCGTGAATCCCGGACAAAAGTATGATGAAGTGCTGGCAGTGAAGAATACCGGTACGATCAACCAGTATGTGCGTGTGAGCGTATACAAGTACTGGCTGGACGCGGATGGCAATAAGATGCAGAATGTATCGCCGGATCTGATCGATCTGCACCTGACGGAGAACGGCTGGATCGTAGACGAGAATTCTTCTACGCCGGAGCGTACGGTTCTGTATTACAGCAAGCTACTGAATTCGGGCGAGACTTCGAAGGCGTTTGCGGATACGCTTAGCATTGATCCACAGGTGGCGACGAAGGTGACGCAGACGACCGCGACGGAGAATGGATATACGACGATTACGACGACGTATGATTATGACGGGCTGCAGTTCTGTGTGGAGGCGTCGGTGGACGCCGTGCAGGAGCACAATGCGGAGGATGCGATCCTGAGTGCCTGGGGCCGTAAGGTGAGCATCAGCAATGGCAGCCTGAGCCTGAATTAAGGGAGGGGATGAAAGATGAAGAAGAAATTACTGAGCCTGCTCCTCTCCGCGAGTCTATTGACATTTGCCGCTTTGCCGGTGCAGGCGGAGATTGTTCACGGCGATTCCTCCTGGGGCGTTACGTTTACGACGGAAGCGAAGATGGAGAGCAGTTTTAAGACGGTGGATCTGAATGATGTGATCCACAATATGCAGCCCGGGGATACGGCGGTTCTGACGGTGGCTTTACAGAATAAGAATTCTTCCTCAACGGACTGGTATATGACGAATAAGATCATCAGCAGTCTGGAGGATTCGGCGAAGGCGGCTGCAGGCGGCGCGTACACCTACATCCTGACTTACAAGGATGCGAAGGGCGCGACGAAGACTCTGTTCAGCAGCGATACGGTTGGCGGTGAGAATACGATCGGCGGCGGGGGTCTGAATGAAGTGAATTCCGCCCTGAAGGATTATTTCTATCTGGATACACTGAGCAGCGGTCAGAGCGGCAGCGTGGAACTGACGGTGGCGTTGGACGGCGAGACACAGGGTAATGATTATCAGAATACGCTGGCGGATCTGCAGGTGAATTTCGCAGTGCAGCTGAATGATACGGCGACGCCGAATCAGCCTTCGAAGAATACGTCCACCTGGGTAAAGACCGGTGACGATACGAACCTGGTTCCTTACTTTATCGCAGCCGGTGCGGGCGGCATTCTGCTGCTGGGTCTGGGCGCATACAGTATTTCGATGCGCAAGAAAGATAAGAAGGGGGAAGCGTAAGATGAGAAAGACGAGACGTTTTTTAAGTATGCTGGCAGCCTTCTGTCTGATCCTTACCGCTTCCGTTCCGGCTTTGGCAGCCGAGGATGATTACACCTACACCGTGCGTATCTATTCCGGTAAGCAGGGCTCGATCGAGGGCAGCGATGTGAAGGAGTACACGGGTCTGCACTATGGGGATCGCGTGAGCTTCTACCCACAGAGCCAGGTGTCTCTGAATGATGACAGCAAGTATTATGTCCGCGGCCTGCGTGAGAGCGGCAAGGACAATTCGGAATCCGTGGCGGCGGCCTCCTTTACAGTGACGGGCGATGCGGATTATGTGGTAGCCTACGGGCTGCTGGGCAGTGCGGTGCAGTACACGGTTCGTTATGTGGACGCGAATGGCGCGGAGATTCTTCCGAGTGAGACGTTCTATGGCAATGTGGGCGACAGCCCCGTGATTGCGTACCGCTTCGTGGAAGGCTATCAGCCGCAGGCGTATAACCTGACCGGTGTGCTCTATGCGGATGCTTCGCAGAATGTATATACATTCACGTACCGTCAGGTGACGACGCCGACCACGGCTCCGACGACGGCAGCAACAACTCCCACCACGACAGCGGCGAATACGCCGACGACAACTGCGGCGGATAATGCGAATACTCCGTCAGAGACCCCGGCAGAAAATCCTGCCGGAAATCCTACGGATAACTCTGCCGAGAACCCGGCGGAAGATCCTTCCGAGAGTGCGGCAGAGGGCAATGAGAGTGATGCGAATACTCCGGAAGAGACCGATCCGCAGGAAATTGTGGACATTCGTGAGAGCGAAGCACCTCTGGCGAATCAGCAGCTTCCCAGCGGTGATGTGTCGTCTGACGGCACGGCTTTCCCTACGGCGGCGAAGATCGGGATTGCGGGTCTCGGCGCGGTGGCGGCGATTGGTGTGGTCTATCTTGTGATTCGCATGAAGAAGAAGTCGAAGTAGAGACGTAAAAAACAATTATAAGGAACAAAATCATGGATAATGAAAATCAGACGCCTGAGAGTGGGTCCAGGCGAAGGGGCGGGAAATTTTTTTCCGCCCTTTGTTCCATATTAGGAACATTGATTCTCCTTCTGATCATTGCGGTGTGTATTCCTGTGACAGTACCGAAGCTGATGGGCTACGAGATCTACAATGTTGTGAGCGGCAGCATGGAACCGGAAATTCCGGTGGGCAGCGTGATCTACGTGAAGGCGGTATCGCCGGAGACGGTTGAGGAGGGAGATATCATTGCTTTTACAAGCGGAGTATCGGTGATCTCTCATCGTGTGGTGAGCAATCAGACCGTAGAGGGCAAGTTTACGACGAAAGGCGATGCGAACGCGGAGAACGATATGAATCCGGTGGGGTATGCGGACCTGATCGGCCGGGTAGAGTTCCATCTGCCGGTACTGGGCGCGTTTCTTGCTATCCTGACAAGCACGATCGGCAAGGTTTATGTATTGACTCTGGGAGCCTGCGGTGTTATGTTAAATATATTAGCTGGACGAATGAGAGGTCGTGTATGAAGAAAGACGTTCTTTATGTCCGGATGTTCGGCCATTTCGAAATGGAATGGAATGAGAAGAAGCTTTTGAACGGCGCCAAGAGCCGGGAGTCGCAGTTTGCCCTTCTGATGCAGATGATTCTGCATCACCGGAAGGAAGGAGTATCTAAGGATCAGCTGAAGCTGGCGATCTTTGAGGAGCGGGAACTGGAGAACGACAATCATGCGCTGCGCAGTGTCATGTATAATGCGCGCAGAAAGCTTCTGCAAGAAGGACTTCCGGATCTGGTTTATTTTGTGAGAAAGGGAGATCGCTACTTCTGGAATGAAGAGATTCCCGTCTGGGAGGACGCATGCGAGATGGAGCGATTGCAGGAGGAGGCACGAAAGGCGGTTCGGGCGGAGCAGAAGCTGGCAGCCTACGTGGATGCCTGCCACCTGTACCGGGGAGAGTTCCTGGAGACGCAGAGCGGAACGATCTGGGTCGCGAAGGAAAGCCGCCGGTATCACAGTATGTTCTGCAGCTGCATGGAGAACGCGGTGGAGCTGTTGCGGGCCGATAAGGATTTCATGCAGATGGAGGAGCTGGGCATTCTGGCTTCGAAGGTGGATCCTCTGGCTGACTGGGAGAGCGTGACGATGGAGGCGCTGGTCTCTTCGGGACGTCACATGGAGGCGCGCAAGCTCTATAATGACACGCAGGAGATGTATTTCTCAGAGCAGGGGCTGCGCCCGTCGCACCGCCTGTACGAGCTGATGCAGAATCTGGGTGCGCAGATTGAGCATGATTATGCTGTATTGGATGATATACAGAAGCATCTTTCGATGGAGGATGAGGATAAGAACGGCGGTTATCTGTGTACCGTGACAGATTATAAGGGCAACCCCATGAAGGATGGTGCGAAGCTGGATGAGCTGTCCCAGCGTCTTGGGGATGCAATCTGTCATTCCGTGCGGCGCAGTGACGCGATTAACCGTTACGGTAAGGGGCAGTATCTGGTTCTTCTGGTGAATACGACGCGGGAAAATTGCAGTGTGGTACAGAGACGGATTAATCACAATTTTATTGTAGGAAGACAGCGAACCGGAGTGCAGTATCATGTGAACAGTGTGATCTGTACGCTGGATCAGGAGCGTGTGATCATGGGCAAAGGAGAAAATTAGTCTATGGATAATTCGCAAAACTATATCGGCGTGCCGAACGGGGTTGTCTTCTGTGTGGATATGGTGAAAAAATATGTGCTGGAAGGGCGTTTTTATCATGCGTACAGCACTGAGGCGACGGAAGTGAGCAGTCTTCATGATTTGTGCCTGAAGCTAGAACTATTTTTTGATGAGCTTCAGTATCCGTACCCGGGGACGGATCGCCGATTTTTTCTCGATGAAAAAAGTAAGAAGGAGAAGCCGGCGGAGCCCTGGAGGGAAGCGGGATTGCCGGGGAGGACAAGAATTATGAGTGATGATGAATTATTAAGTAAGCACGGGGATCTCGGTACTTTTATCCTGCGGGTACAGCACCGGCAGAACAGTACCTGGCAGGGAAGGATCACCTGGGTGAATGAGAACAAGACGCTGCAGTTTCGTTCCGTGTGGGAGCTGACGAAACTGATTGAGGAAGCACTGGATACTGTCAGTGAGCAGGAAGATTAATAAGCAGAAGGAGGAAGACCGCAGATGGGGCAGAAATTTCTGAGGAGAATGCTGTGCGCCTGCATGCTGGCCGGCCTCCTTTTTTTTTCGTCCTGCGGGGGTGGAAGTTCCGGAGAAGCGGCTGCCGCGGAGAATACTTCTCATCGGGAGAGTGTGCAGCAATGCCGTATGCCGGAGGCCTCCGGTACGGTTGTGTACGGGGAAGAGCCGTGGTTACTGGACGCATCGCATACGGAGGACGGCTATGTGATGGTAAGCTATAGTGGCAGTGCGGATAAGATCAAGGTGCGGATTACATATCCGGACGATACGCAGTATATCTATCCAATGAAGCTGGGGGAGGGCGCGCAGACGTTTCCTCTGACCGGCGGGGACGGTTCTTATACGATTGATCTGTTGGAACACACGACTGACAGCCAGTATGCGATCGCGTTCTCACAGGAGATCAGTGTGAAGCTGGCAGATGAGTTCGAACCGTTCCTGTATCCGAATCAGTATGTGTGGTTTACGCAGAGCAGCAAGGCAGCCGTCTACGCGAAGCAGCTGTCAGATCAGGCGTCCGATGATCTGAATTTTGTGGAGCTGGTGTACAACTATGTGATCGGAAATATTACTTATGATCAGGCGCTGGCGGACAGTGCGCCGACGACAGAGTACATTCCGGATGTGGATGAGACATTTACTTCGGGCAGAGGTATTTGCTTTGATTACGCGGCGTTGATGACGGCGATGCTGCGTTCGCAGGACATCCCAACGAAATTGGTTGTCGGTTATTCCGGTGAGGCATACCACGCGTGGATCAGTGTGTACCTGGAAGAACAGGGCTGGGTGGACAATGTGATTGAATTCGATGGGAAGAGCTGGTCGCTGATGGATCCGACGCTGGCAGCGAATAATGACAGCAGCGCGGTGAAGAAGTACGTGGGCGACGGAAGCAATTATACGGAGAAATACTGTTATTAAGTACCGTTATAAAATGTTGTGGGCAGAAACTGTTAGGAAAACAGTGATGAGAAACAGTAATGAGACTGGAAAGGAGGCGGCGGACATGAGTGCTGAGAAGAAGTCCCGGCCGTTTAACAATATGGAGATGGCGTCGATCTGCAGTCAGCTCGCGCTGATTCTGAAATCGGGCATTTCCCTGTTGGAAGGAATCAGCATTATGCTGGAGGACGCCGGTACGGAGGAAGAGCGGCGGATTCTGCAGACACTGCTGGATGAAGTAATGATGCACGGCAGCCTGAATCTTGCGATGGAGACGGTGGGGCTGTTCCCCGCTTATGCGGTGCAGATGGTGAAGATCGGCGAGGAGACCGGTACGCTGGATGAGGTAATGCAGGCGCTGGCCGACCACTATGAGCGGGAGGATTCCATCTCGAAAGGAATCCGGCAGGCGGTGACGTACCCGCTGCTGATGGCTGGACTGATGGTGCTTGTGATTGTAGTGCTGCTGATTAAGGTGATGCCGATCTTCAATCAGGTGTTCGTGCAGCTGGGAACGGAGATGACCGGTTTCTCTCGCGTGCTGATGGATATGGGGAATGTGTTAAGCCGCTATTCGGTGGTGTTCGCGGTGATCCTGATCGTGATTGTGCTGGCGATTCTTGTGGGGACGCGCACGCAGAAAGGGCGGGCGTTCTTCCACCATCTGGGCTACCGCATCGGTGTGACCCGGCCGATGATGGAGCGCACGGCAGCCTGCCGCTTCGCCAGTGGTATGGCGCTGACGCTGGCCAGCGGCCTGGACCCGGAGCGGAGCCTGGAGCTGGTAGGCTCGCTGAACGATGATCCGGATTTTCAGAAGAAGCTGGAGAATTGTAAGGAGCGGCTGGCGGGCAGCGAGGAGCTTTCGACGGCTCTGACCGCTTCCGGAATCTTCTCCGGGATGTATTCGCGCATGATCGCGATCGGCGGCAGAACCGGCTCGATGGATCAGGTGATGAAGCAGATCGCGGATCTGTATCAGGATGAGATGGATGATAAGATGAATCGGGCGATTGCGGTTCTGGAGCCGACGCTCGTGATTGCGCTGTCGCTGGTGGTTGGCGTGATCCTGCTGTCGGTGATGCTTCCGCTGATGGGCATTCTGTCCAGTCTGTAAGGGGGGATCGCTATGGCACGTTTTCAGATGGAAAAAGAGCAGCATCCCTGGCGGCGCATGCTGCTCTCAGCGGCAGTCTTCCTATGTTTTCTCGGGCTGTTCCTCGCCTGTGTGGATTCCGTATCAGAGAGTACGAGACGGCGGCAGCGGGAGAGCCTGGAAACGGCGATCGCGAACGGGATTACGTACTGCTACGCGATGGATGGCGAGTACCCGCAGAGCCTGGAGGAGCTGGCCGCCCGCTACGGCCTTACGTATGATACGAGCCGCTTCTTCGTGGATTACCGCGTCAACGGAGCGAACCTGTATCCGGATGTGACCATTATTGAAAGGGGAGAGGAATCATGAAGATTCGGGAACGTCAGACGTCGCATATGATCGACTTCCTCTTTCCACTGGCGCTGTTCTTCTGCTTTGCGGTATCGGCGATCGTGCTGATTCTGATGGCGACCGGGATCTACCGCTCCACGACGGAGAGTTCCGCAAGAAATCATGTGGGGCGAACGGCTCTGGCCTATGTCAGTGAGAAGCTGCACCAGGGGGATGCAGATGGCGATGTTTTTATCGGGGCGTTGGGAGAGGAACCAGCGCTTGTCCTGCGGCGGCAGAGCGACGGTGGGACTTACTGCACGTACATCTATGAATATGAGGGCGCGCTCCGGGAGCTGTTCCTGAAGGAGGGCGCGGAGGTTCCACCGGAGAACGGTTCCGTGATCGCGGAGATCAAAGCGTTCTCGATGGAGAAAATTTCGGATGGACTGTTCTCCTTCGTGTGCCGGGAGGAGTCCGGCGAGACGCTGACGCATCTGGTCAGTGTGCGCAGCCAGAGTGCAGGAGGGACAGGTCATGAATAAGAGAAATCAAGCGCAGGCTTCGAGCCTGTTTCTTCTGGAACTGACGATGGCGATCCTGTTCTTCTCGATCGCTTCTGCGGTCTGTGTGCAGATCTTTGTAAAGTCCCGTGCGATGAGCCTGCACGCGGAAGAATTAAATGCCGCTGTGCGGGAGGTCAGCAGCGCCGCGGAGATTGTGCGCGCTTCAAAGAGCCGCGCGGAAGCGGAGGAGATGATCCGCAGTTTCTACGGGGATGCGGTTATCTGGACGGAGATGGCGGGTGAAAGTATGGCAGGAATGCCGGAAGAGAATCGTGCGGATGTGTCTGACGGGGCGGAGACGGCGGGAGGAAGTTCGACGGAGCCGATGAGTGAGTATGTCTCCCGGGCAGACTTTACGGTATACTATGATGAGGAGTTCCGGTTGTTTACCGGTGAGAATGCCGGTGCATCTGCCGATCCGGCTTACCGCCTGCAGATCTCTCTGGCGGAGGCAGATGGGATGCTGACGGCAGAGCTTGCTTTCTGGGATGATACGGCGGCCGCTGACGCGGCGATCTATGAGCAGAGCGCGGCTCACTATATGGGAGGTGACCGGTAAATGCGAAGAAAATCAAAGGTATCTTTCCCGGTAAGTATCGGAGCTGCTTCGCTGCTGGTGGCTTTCCTGGTGTTGTGTATCGCGACCTTTGCCGGACTGACGCTTTCGGCTGCGAAGAGCGATGAGAACGCTGCTGTACAGCTGGCGGAGCGGCGCAGCGCCTACTATGAGGCGTCGAATCGCTCGGAATCATTGGTGCAATTAGTTGCGAACGCCGCGGAAGATGCTTCGGGTGCCAACTGGATGCAGGATGCGGCAGCATCTGTCGAAGAAAAGACTCTTGCAATGGATTCCGTGGAAGTCTCCGTTGAGGAGGAAGATGGAATCCCGGTGATTTCCTGGGAGATCGCGACAGCGCAGGATCAGGTTCTGCAGGTGGAGGTTGTCCTGCAGGAGCCGGATAAGGATGGTAGGCTTTATCGGGTTCGCTGCTGGAAGACGATTCCGGCGGACGAGTGGGAAGCCGGCGGAACGAAGACCATGCTGCCAGTGATTCCGGAGTAGCGGCGGAAGAATGGACAGAGAACAGGCAGTGAAAACAGAGAAAAATTGCGAAAGCGGATAACTCCGGATGATTGAGGGAGGAACTATATGGACATCAAAGAAATACTGGTGAAGGCAGTCTCGATGGATGCTTCCGACATCTTTATTGTAGCCGGACTGCCGGTTTCGATCCGGGACAGCGGCAGAATTATGAATGAAGCGGAGGAAATGCTGAAGCCTGCGGATACAGAAAGCCTGGTGCGCCAGGTTTATGAACTGGCAGGCAATCGCGATATCAGTCAGTTGCTGGCGCATGGGGACGATGATTTCTCTTTCTCGCTGGTCGGTGTATCGCGCTTTCGTGTAAGTGCGTACAAGCAGAGAGGGTCGCTCTCCGCGGTCATCCGCGTGATTCGCTTCCGGCTGCCGGATCCGAAGGAGCTGGGCATTCCGGACAGCATTATTCAGCTGGTTAATGTGCGTAAGGGGATGGTGCTTATTACCGGCCCTGCGGGCAGCGGTAAGTCGACGACACTTGCCTGCATGATTGACGAGATTAACCGGACAAGAGAAGAGCACATTATTACGCTGGAGGATCCGCTGGAGCACCTGCACCGGCATCAGAAGAGTATCGTGAGCCAGCGCGAGATCAATGTGGATACGGACAGTTACGTAACGGCGCTGCGCGCCGCTCTGCGGCAGAGCCCGGATGTTATCCTGCTCGGTGAAATGCGCGATTATGAGACGATCAATGTGGCTATGACGGCAGCCGAGACGGGGCATCTTCTGTTCTCTACGCTGCACACGATTGGCGCGGCGAACACGATCGATCGTATTATTGACGTATTCCCGGCAAATCAGCAGCGGCAGATTGCAGTGCAGCTCTCGCTGGTGTTGAATGCTGTTGTATCGCAGCAGCTTGTGCCGTCAGTCGACGGAGGGCGTGTGCCCGCCTTCGAGATTATGACGGTGACTCCCGCGATCCGTAATATGATCCGCGAGAACAAGGTTCCGCAGATCGACGGTGTTATCTACTCTTCCGCGAAGGATGGCATGATTTCTATGGACTCCAGTCTGCAGCAGCTCTACCAGAGCAAGAAGATCAGCCGCGAGACCGCGCTGACCTATGCCACCAATCCGGAGATGCTCGCGCGGCGGATCTAAGATTTAGAATATCCTCGGAGCTTCCCGCCGGTTGGTAAGGAACGCTTTCACCTTGCAGAAGATCAACGCGGCAATCGTACTGATGGAGGTCGCGAGGATCACCGGCAGTACAATGGCTGTCGGGTTCGCGCTGCCGTACTGGCTGCGATATGCAATCATCGTGACAGGAATCAGTTGCAGCGATGACGTATTCAGAATCACGAAGGTACACATCTCGTCACTGGCTGTGCGAATTTGCGTTTCGTCAGCATCTTCAGTATCATTATCTTCCTCATTTTCTGAACGGAATCCGGGAGAGCGGCGCTCTTCTTCGAGCTGTACCAACGCTTCCATCGCTGCAAGTCCTGCCGGAGTGGCCGCCCAACCCAGTCCGAACAGATTCGCGGTCAGGTTTGCCGCAATCGGCGCGAGCGCCGGATGCCCGTCCGGAATCCGAGGGAAGAGCCAGTGAAGCAGCGGGCGCATCCGCCGGGAGATCGCATCCATCAGCCCGGAAGTTGACGCAATTTCCAGAATCCCGCTCCACAGAGCCAGAACCCCGAACATTGTCATGCACAGTGAGACTCCGGAAGCCGCGCCCTCAAGCAGCGCTTCCCCGGTTGCCCGCGCATTTCCTGTAAGTGTCCCCCAACCGATTCCGGCGAGAAGCAGGACAGTCCACAAAGTATTCAGCATAAAAAAGCCTCCGGCACAGATCATGAATCGTTACGATTATTTCAGGTCTATGCCGGAGGCTTTCTGATTTATGCACGAATTTTACGTGCCGGGGCTCTGAATAGTTACTCTTTTTTGTGTTTACGCAGGTCTCTATTGGAGCTGCTGCGCAGCATTCTGCGCGTTCTTCTCTTTCTCCATCAAGCCCATCGCGATCTTCTCCGCTGTGATGGGGAGTTCACGGAACCAGAGGCCGGTTGCGTTGTAGATCGCATGCGCCAGCGCAGGCGAAGGCGTATCGATGACAATTTCGCCGATGGATTTCGCTCCAAAGGGGCCGGAGGGCTCATAACTGCTCTCGAAATCCACGCGGATATGTCCCAGATCCACACGGCTGGGGATCTTGTATTGCATAAAGGAATTGTTGTAAAGGCGTCCCTTGTCGCTGTATTGGATCTCCTCGTAGAGTGCCATGCCGATGCCCTGCAGCAGACCGCCGATGGTTTGGGTGCGTGCCAGGTTCGGGTTGATCGGTGTGCCACAGTCCACGACTGCCACATAATCCAGCGGGTAGACCTCGCCGGTCTCCGGGTCGAGTTCAATCTCTGCGATGCCGACCATATACGGAGGCGGGGAGACCGGAGAACTGTGGGAGATGGTTGTCTCCAGTGCGCCGTCAAAGCCGCACATAGAGCGGGTGGCCAGATCCTTGATTGTAAGCGTCTGACCGTCGGCAGCGGTAAAGCATTTCCCGTCGAAGTCCAGATCCTCCGGCTGGCAGGACAGCATCTTCGCAGCTTCCGCTGTCATCTGTACCTTCAGCTTCTGCGCGGCGATCTCTGTGGCTTTGCCGGTGATGTAGGTCGTACTGGAAGCGTAAGAGCCGGAGTCATACGGCGAAGTATCCGTGTCCGCACCGTGAACGGCGATCTGATCCACCGGGCATTCCAGGACTTCCGCCGCGATCTGAGCGAGAATTGTATCACAGCCGGTGCCCATGTCAGCCGCGGCGATGAGCAGGTTGTAGCCGCCGTCGTCATCGATCTTGATGGTCGCGGAGCCGACATCAACGCCGGAGATACCGGAGCCTTGCATGGCCATGGCGACGCCGAGGCTCCGGATCTTACCGTCCGGCATGACGCGGCGCAGTGGCTTCTCGTTCCAGCCGATCATTTCCTTTGCGCGCTCCATGCAGCGATCCAGCGCGCAGCTGGTATTCATCTCGTTGTAGTATGCAGACATTACCTGTCCCTCACGCACCATGTTCATCTCGCGGATGAGAGTCGGGTCCATGCCGATACGGGCGGCCAGCTCATTCACAGCGGATTCTACAGCGAAGATACCCTGTGTGGCTCCGTATCCGCGGTAAGCGCCGGCGGACATCACGTTCGTATAGACAACATCGTAAGCAAAGCGCCAGGCTTCGAGGTTCGTCGTGTACAGCGGGATGGACTTGTGGCCGGACAGGCCAACCGTTGTCGGGCCGTGCTCGCCGTAAGCGCCGGTGTTCGAGAGGGTGTAGATATCCATCGCGCGGATGCGTCCGTTCTTCATCGCGCCGAGGCGGACATGCACCTCCATCTCGTGGCGGGGCGAAGAGATGATCTGACTCTCTACACGACTGTAGATCATCTTGCAGGGCTTGCCGGTCTTGTAGGTTACGAAAGCCGGATAGACCTCACAGACAGCACTCTGCTTGGCTCCGAAGCCGCCGCCAATACGGGGCTTCTGCACGCGGATGCGGGATTTTGGAATTCCGAGTGCGTGGGAGATAATGCGGCGTACATGGTATACGATCTGCGTGGAGCTTACGATATTCAGTCTGCCGTAGGTATCCATGTAGCAGCCGGTGCGGAAGGTCTCCATCATGGTCTGCTGATTCGCCTTCGTGTGGTAGACATGGTCGATGACGATATCGCAGTCGGCGAGAACCGCCTCCACATCGCCGTCGGAAGTTGTCTCGCTGGCACAGCGGTTCGTCTTGTTATCCGCACCGATGAAGTCGAGCGCTTTCCAATTATCTTCCGGGTGAATCAGAATATCTGAACCGATCGCATCGTGGAAATCCAGCAACGCCGGAAGAATCTCATATTTTACTTTGATCGCCTTTAAGGCGCGGTCGATGGCTTTCTCATCCGTGCCTGCGACGAGGGCGACCGGGTCGCCGACACAGCGGATATGACGGTCCATAATCAGGCGGTCATAGGGGCTGAGCTCGGGATAGGTCTGTCCGGCCAGTGTGAAGCGCTCGTTCGGCACATCTTCATAGGTGAAGATCGCTTCAATGCCGGGAATCCGGGAGGCGACCTTTGTATCGATGGATTCAATCATCGCATGGGCGTGGGGGCTTCGCAGCGCCTTGACGATCAGCGCGTGATCGAAGATGCCGAGATCGTCCATATAGACGGGCTTGCCGGTGACGAGAGCCATGGCGTCCTTCTTGCGGATCGGCTGATTTACACTTTTAAGCATGAGTCTGGCGCTCCTTTCTCCACTGGATTAGGTTCTTGATGCCGATGAGCTGGCCCTCGTAGCCGGAGCAGCGGCAGAGGTTGCCCGCCAGGTATTCACGAATCTCGTCCTCGGTGGGATCGGGGTTCTCGCGCAACAGCGCAATGGTATTCATAATCATACCGGGATTGCAGAAGCCGCACTGCTCGGCGCCCTGGTCAGCAATAAAGCCGCCCAGTTCCGCGGCTTCTTCCTGCAGTCCCTCCAGCGTGATGATGCGGCAACCGTTCGCGCGGGCTGCGAGCACGGAGCAGGACAGCACGGGAGTGTCATTCAGAAATACCGTACACAGACCGCAGTTCGAGGTCTCGCAGCCGCGCTTTACACTCAGGCAGCCATGCGCGCGCAGGAAATCAATGAGAAGCAGGTCGGGAGCGATTGATTCCTCGATCTTGCACCCGTTGACCTGTACATTTATTGTCAGATTCACAGCGAACCTCCTTTCAGTGTAAGGAGCGAGCGGCGCGTGAGTACCTCCGCCAAGTGCGTGCGGTATGCCGCCTGCGCCCGCATATTGGAGCCGGTTGTAATGTTTTGGGAGACATCGTTCGCGAAAGCGCGGACATCTTCTTCGGAAAAGGTTCCGGCGGAGCCGAAATGAGGCTCACGGATTACGACGGCACGGCCGGGGCGCGCTCCGATGGAGAGCGTGAAATCCTTCGGAGTCTGTGCGGCAGCGCAGGTCAGTACCGGGAAGTCGGTCTTTGTTTTGCGCACGGATAGATAGGTGCTGTTCACGGTCGTCTTCGGAACGAGAATTCGGATGAGAATATCACGGTCGGGAGCCATCTTCGCATATTCTTCCAGCGGAATGATACCGGCGGCGAACAGCTCGACGCTGGCATTCAAAGCCTGAAAAATCGTGAGAACATCGGAGAAGCCGTAACGCCCGTAGATGCTTCCGCCCACGGTGGCCAGATTCCGGAACTGAACGCCGACGATGTGACAGACGCTCTCACGGATCGCTCCGTGGGTGAATGCGTTCAGGCCGGGGTGCAGTTCCAGGCTGCGGAGTGTGGTCATGCAGCCGATCCGGTACATGTCCGGAGTCTCTTCGATCGTGTCCAGACCGAGGCCGCTTAAGTCGATGGCGTTCTGGACGCGGATGTGTGTCATTTTCAGCCAGAGCATACCGCCGATGATGCGGGCGCTCTTCTTCTGATTCAGTTCATAGGCCTGTTCCAGGCTTTCTGCTCTGACATAGTTTTGTATGGTAAGCATGTGTTCTTCTTTCCTTTTTCTGTGATCAGATTTCGGTTTAGCAGATCGTGTGCAGTTCGCCGGTATAGGAATCCATGACGAAGCCGCTGATCTGGATGTTGTCGGGAATCAACGGGTGGTTACGGATGGTATCTACCGTCTCGCGAACAGAATCCTCTACGGTGTCGAAACCAGCCAGCCATTTCTCGAAATCAATACCGCAGTATTTCATTAGATTAATGTGATCCTGCGGAACGCCGTGCTCCAGCATATGTTTGATCATCATGTCGCTGTCAATATGCTGTACGCCACAGTCGGTGTGGCCGATGACCATGACTTCTTCCACGCCGAGCTCGATGATGGCGACAAGAAGGCTTCGGATCACGCTTCCGAACGGGTTGGAGACAACGCCTCCGGCGTTCTTGATGATCTTAGCGTCGCCGTTCTTAATGCCGAGAGCGGCGGGAAGCAACTCGATCAGGCGGGTGTCCATGCAGGTGAGGATTGCCAGCTTTTTGCTGGGATATTTATCGGTAGCGTACTGCTCGTATTTTTTCTTTTCCACGAATTTTTTGTTGTATTCCAGAATGTCCTGAAGCATAAGAAGATTTCCTCCTTTATGGTTGTAGCATTGTAACGATTCAGAGCCACAGCTCGATTTCGCTTACTCTGAATCGTTCAAGTACATTATAGCATATCCATGCCTCGCATGAAAAGCGCAAATGCGGCATAGATTAGAGGAAAAAGCGGAAGTGGAAGCGCGGACATGCAGATGGTGATGTATCTGTCGGATTTTGTTTTTCCTTTTCTTGTATTCTGGATCGTTGGGTACGGCGCGGCGAAGGGGCGGCCGGTTTTCGAGGATTTTCTGGCAGGGGCGAAGCGGGGCGTACATACAGTGGTGGAAATCGCGCCGACGGTGATCGGGTTAATGGTGATGACGGCGGTTCTGCGGGCCTCTGGGCTTTTTGATGTGATCGCGCGTCTGCTTTCTCCGGTTACAGAGTGGATTCATTTTCCGGCTCCATTGCTTCCTCTGCTGCTGGTGCGGCTGTTCTCGTCCTCAGCGGCGAACGGGATAGTGACGGATCTGTTCGCCGCTTATGGGCCGGATTCGCCGATCGGGACAGCGGCTTCGATTTTGATGGGCTGCACGGAGAGCGTATTTTATGTGCTGGGGATTTATTATGCGGCGGTTCGGGTTACGAAGACGCGCTATACTCTTGCCGGAGCGCTGATTTCGATTGCGGCGGGCAGCGCGGCCAGCCTGATTCTGGCAACGGTCATAAAGCTTTGAAAACTGCGCGCCTAACTCATCACTGAAGTAACGAGAATGCGGCGCGCAGTTTTCAAAATGCACTCCTTCATGCGTTTGTCGTGGGCGGCGTTCCTGGCAGGTTGACAAAGGGGTAAGCGGCATTTATAATAATCTGGGATATAACCTATATTAATGGTATGCAAAAATCTTTGGAAGGAAAAGATGAAAATAAAATGCTGACACAGTTTTCAAGAACAGAGTTGCTGATTGGCAAGGAAGCCATGGATAAGTTGAATGCGTCCCGTGTCGCCGTGTTCGGTGTGGGGGGCGTCGGAGGATATGTATGTGAGGCGCTGGCGCGGAGCGGCGTGCAGGCCTTTGACCTGGTGGATGACGATAAGGTGTGCCTGACGAACCTGAACCGTCAGATTATCGCGACGAGAAAGACCGTGGGCCGTTATAAGGCAGAGGTCATGAAGGAGAGAATCCTGGAGATCAATCCGAAGGCGGATGTGCGGATTCACAAGTGCTTCTTCCTGCCGGAGAATGCGGCGGAGTTTCCTTTTGAGGAGTATGATTATGTGGTAGACGCCGTGGATACGGTGACGGCGAAGATTGAGCTGGTGATGAAGGCGCAGGAGTGCGGTGTGCCGATTATCAGCAGTATGGGGGCGGGCAATAAGATGGAGGCCAGCATGTTTCAGGTGGCGGATATTTATAAGACGAAGGTGTGCCCGTTGGCGAAGGTGATGCGCCGTGAGCTGAAGAAGCGGGGCGTGAAGAAGCTGAAGGTAGTGTACTCCGAGGAGAAGCCGATGGAGCCGGTGGAGGACATGGCGGTCAGCTGCCGCAGTAATTGCATCTGCCCTCCGGGCGCGGAGCATAAGTGTACGGAGCGCCGGGCGATTCCGGGTAGTATGGCATTCGTGCCATCAGTGGTTGGCCTGATCATCGCCGGAGAGGTCGTGAAGGATCTGTGCGGGCTGCAGAAGCGGTAAAAAATGCTTGCATTTTATTGGCAGGTCTGGTATAATTCGCATGTTGCCGGCTTGCCGGAATAAAAAGAAAACAGTGCGGATAGGGAAATTCAAGCCCTGTCTTTTGCTGCAGAATAACAGACAGTTCGTGACCATCCTGTCTCTAAATAAAACTATGGATTTGTATAACTATTCAGAGCCATGCGGATTTTAAACAAATGCACGAATCATGCTTGCATGAATGAGGGCATTTGTAAAAATTCATATGGCGAGAAGCCACAGCGAGATGTAGCGTAAGCGAAATCGAGCTGGGACTCTGAATAGTTACGGATTTATTGAGATTTTGGAGGGCACATATTTGATATGTGTCCTTTTTATAGCATTTTTCTGCTCCTGGTCACACTCTGTCCGTTCGAAGGGAGCTTTTATGACACCACCTATTATTTACGATCCGGTGCGGATTTCCGTGATTCCGGATAAGAATCCGAGGGAAATGGTTATGCTGCGCGGCTGTGGCTGCAAATGGAAGAAGTGCCGCTTCTGTGATTATCATATGGATGCGTCGCCGGATGCGCAGGCGAATTTTGAACTGAACCGGTCGGTGCTGGATCTGGTAACCGGTCAGTACGGCTGTCTGGAGGTGATTAATTCCGGCAGTTTTCCGGAACTGGATGAGGCTACGATGAATTATATTGAGAAAGTCTGTATTGACAGGGGGATTCAGCGGCTTCATTTTGAGTGCCACTGGATGTACCGGAAGAAATGTGAGGCGCTGCGGGAACGTTTCCGGCAAAAGGGAATCACGATTCAGCTGAAAATCGGTGTAGAGTCATTCGATCACGAGATGCGGGAGAACGTGATGGTGAAGGGCATGGCGGAGGACCGCCCGGAGGAGATTGCCCGGTACTTTGACGAGATCTGCCTGCTTTTCGGACTGACAGGGCAGAGCCTGGCGTCGATGGAGAAGGATATCCGTCTGGGACTGCAGTATTTTAAGCGAATCTGTATTAACCTGATGGTGGAGAATACCGCACCACTGAAGCCGGATGCGGAGGTGATCCGGATTTTTATGGAGAACCTGTATCCACTTTATCGGGACAATCCCCGTGTGGATATTTTACTGAACAATACAGATTTTGGCGTAGGAGGAGAGAAAGATGCCGAATGAAATTTTATTGTTACTGTCGCTTGTGATCTGCTTTGGAGCAACGCTGGTGTTCTATCGCCTGTTCGGCGCGGTCGGGCTGTACTGCTGGACCGTGATGGGGACGGTTGCCGCGAATATCGAAGTGCTGATCCTGGTGAATGCGTATGGGATGGAGCAGACGCTGGGAAATGTGATGTTCGCGTCGCTGTTTCTGGTTACGGATATTTTGAGTGAGAATGTGGGTAAGAAGGAAGCAAATCGCGCAGTGAATCTGGGAATCGCGACTTCCGTTGCATTTATCCTGGTATCGCAGCTGTGGCTGCAGTACACGCCGAGCCCGAATGACTGGGCAATGCCGAGCATTCAGGCAATTTTTTCCAACACGCCCCGGCTGATGCTGGTCAGCCTGGTAGTATATGGCATCACGCAGAAATTCGATGTGTGGCTGTATCACAAGTGGTGGACGTTCACCACGAAGAAATACGGTGACTCGAAGCGCTTCCTGTGGCTGCGGAATAATGGTTCTACGATGGTTTCCCAGTTCCTGAATACGCTGCTGTTCACGGTCGGCGCATTTATCGGAATCTACGACGGTCCGACGCTGGTTTCTGTGGTTCTGTCGAGCTATGTGATCTTCCTGGTGACCAGTCTGCTGGATACGCCGGTGATTTATCTTTCCCGGAAAGTAAAAGCTCCGAAAATTAACGAATAGTGAAATTCTGAAATAGTGAAACGCCCCTTTTCATTTGGTCGGATTTGGTGTAAAATGTAGCCAAATCAACCAGAAAGGGGCGTTTTTTATGAAACTGATATTTGCGATTATTCAGACAGATGATACCGATAATGTGGTAGCGATTCTGAACCAGCAGGGATACATGGTAACGAAGCTGAATTCGACCGGCGGTTTCCTGCGCAAGGGAAACAGTACGCTGATGATCGGTATTCCGGAGGAGAAAGTGAACGATGTGATCCGTATTTTTAAAGAGGAGTGCGGCAGACGTCAGCAGATGATGGACCCGGTGCCGTATATGGATAATCCGATTATTACGGGAAGCCCAATGGTGCCGATGGTCGTAGGTGGTGCGACAATTTTCGTGGTGGACGTCGAGCGTTTCGAGAAAGTGTAACGACACAGAGGGGAAAGTGGTTGGAGAATGCGGTACTCGCTGAAAGACAGAAAAGTTTGACTTACAGGAGGGAGGAACAACATCATGGAACTTCTGGACAAAAAAGGAAGAACAGAAGCAGAATTTCTGGCTTCATATGATAAGAATCGCTATGAGAAACCTTCCGTAGCGGCGGATATCGTGGTGTTTTCCACAGTGAGAGCAACGGACAAGAGTGAGTCCTATCAGGTGCTGCTGGTTCGTCGCGGCGGGCATCCGTTTCTCGGGCAGTATGCGCTGCCGGGCGGTTTTGTGGAACCGGATGAGACGGTAGAAGATGCTGTGTCACGGGAGTTACGGGAGGAGACCGGCGTGACGACGGGAAAAGGCTACCGGAAGGTGACGCCGCAGCTGCTGAATGTATACAGTAAGCCGGATCGTGACCCGCGCATGCGTGTGATGAGTCTGGCCTATGTGGCGGTTGTGAACGCGGCGGAAGTGAAAGTGAAAGCCGGGGATGACGCAGCGGAAGCCGGCTGGTTCCGGATCAATATGACACGGACAGCCATTAACCGGGAGAGCGGCGTGATTACCTATCATCTGGAGCTGACGCGGGAGGATATCTGCCTGTCGGCAAATCTGGATTACCGGCGCTGGTACGGTGTTCTTACGGATAATGAGGAGTGGACGCTGCACGACAGCGAGGGACTGGCCTTCGATCATGCGAAGATTATTGCCGAAGCCTTCAAAAAGTGGCAGCGGATGACTTGAAAAAGGGAAAAAATTTTACTAAGATGTAATTATTCAGAGTCATGCAGCGGAATCAAGCTGGGCAGCTGAATGATTACATTAAGATATGAGATTTGGAAAGGCGGTTATATTATGCGTGATGAGAATTGTATTTTCTGTAAGATAGCGAACGGGGAGATTCCTTCCTCTACCGTATATGAGGATGAGGATTTCCGTGTGATTCTGGATCTGGGACCGGCCAGCCGCGGTCATGCTCTGATCCTTCCGAAGGAGCATTTCGCAGATATCTGTGAGCTGCCGGATTCCTGGGCGGCGAAGGTTCTTCCTCTGGGCGGAAAGATCGGAAGAGCCATGAAGGCGGGACTTGGTTGCGCAGGCTTCAACCTGGTGCAGAACAACGGTGAAGCAGCCGGTCAGACGGTGCATCATTTCCATATGCACATCATTCCCCGTTATGAGGGCGGCCCGGATATGGTGAACTGGACTCCGGGTACGACAACTCCGGGGGAGATGGCGGAGACCGTGGAGAAGATTAAGGAAAGTATGTGACGATTCAGATCAGAGTTCGTGCAGTATAGGCGAAATCGAGCAGAAGTACGGAAGCATTGCGGAATATGTGACAATTCCGAGAGGAAACCAGGAATTGGAAGCAAATATTTCATCAAGCGGGAGGAAGCGATATGCCGGATACGGAGCATATGATCTTTATTATGGAGATGATAGGGACGGTTGCATTTGCGGTGTCCGGCGGAATGGTCGCGATCCGGAAGAATCTGGACCTTTTGGGAATTCTGGTACTGGGTGTCACGACCGCCTGCGGCGGCGGACTGATTCGCGATCTGGTGATCGGGATTCAGCCGCCGATCATGTTCCTGAAGTCGGTCTATGTGACAGCGGCAGTAATCTCAGACCTGCTTCTGTTCGCAATCGTGAAATGTTTTCGCTCTTCCATGGAGTTCTTGAGCTCTAAGTTCTACGAGAGAACGCTGAATCTGATGGATGCCATCGGACTCGGTGTATTTACGGTGGTCGGCGTGAATGCGGCGATCCGCTTGAAGCTGGACTCCTATGTATTCCTGAAAATCTTTCTCGGCGTCATCACCGGCGTGGGCGGCGGCATCATTCGCGACATGATGGTGATACAGGTTCCGGCGGTTCTGCGTAAGCATGTCTATGCCTGCGCATCTATTGCGGGCGCGGTATGCTATGTCCTGCTCTATGACGTGATCACTGCCGGACCGGCGATGATCCTCTCCACGCTGCTGGTGATCGCGATCCGCCTGCTGGCAAGGCACTATGAATGGAATCTGCCGAAGGCGATATGATAATGTCCATGGTAATGCAGGAACTGAAGAATAAGGATACCCAGACAATGAGTAGTCCGGGTGTTTTTGTTATACTAGTATACGTTGCCGCCGGGGAAAAATCAACACAATACCGGGAAAGGAAGCAAGTGAGGGAAAATCGGTAAAAGGCTTCGGATGGGAACGATTCTTAGTCGAATATAATCTGTTTTTTGCTTATAATAGACACGAAAGATAGAAAAAACAGCGATCCATACAATACGAGGAATCGAGGGGAAATTATGAACCTACAGCAGCTCACCTATTTCCATAAAATTGCAGAACGAAAAAATTACACGAAGGCTTCTCAGGAACTGTCTGTTTCCCAATCGAATTTGAGCCACTCCATGTCGAAGCTGGAGGAGGAATTGGGCGTTCCCCTGTTCGTGAAAAATGGGAGAAACATTGAGGTGACGGTCCATGGAAAAAAGTTTGACGAACATGTGGCCTTGATCCTGCGTGAATTGGAACTGGCGCAAAGCGAGGCTCAGGAAGCGGCAGACCCGACGAAGGGCATCATCCGGCTGGCGGTTTCCCATACCCTGCATTATCATTTTCTGCCGAATCTAATGCGGAGATATAAAGAGATTCCGGAATATCGGAAGATACAGTTTCAGATTCTGGATATGGAGGCCACGGGGATCGGGCTTGCGAAAATCGAGGCTGGGGAGGTGGATCTGGGGTTCGGTGCAAAAATAGACCGGCCCGGTTTTCAATATTTTGACGTCATGAGTGAGGAATTGATGGCAGTGGTACCGGTGAGCCATCCTTTGGCTCAAAAGGAAAACATTACGTTGGAGGAGCTCTGCCGGGAGCCGCTGGTCACCTACAACAGCCAGTGCGGTACTCGCTGCGACCTGGAAAATTTTTTTCGGGAATATGGAGTAAGGCCCAGGCAGATCATCGAGGCCCAGAATGAAAAAATGATTGCAAGTATGGTGGCGGCCGGCATAGGCGTCAGCATTATGCCGTGGATCCAGGAGGTCAATGTATACCACGTGGTCTCCGTACCGTTGGAGCATCACCGGCTGAAACGCTCGCTGTATATGTTTTGGCGGCAGGAGGAATTCCGCCTGCCAGTGGTGGAGCGGTTTCGGAAGTTTGTTGTCAACACGATAAAAAACGAACGTGAGCAGAAGTGACCGGATTGGTATTGCAGGAAAAAGTCTGCGTGATAAGCAAACGCATATCACGCGGGCTTTTTTGTTTTATTCGGAAATTTCAATCCATTCAGGGCAGAGCGATTGGTTTCGTAAGTAAAAAGAATCCATGTATTTCGTACATAGTACAATGTATTAATCGCATTAGTAATTTGAGATTATTTGATGTAATATAAATTTACAGGCTGCTGAATTAACATTGTTGAGATTAGAATCTTGCAGATAAGAAAAAAGCGAAATGTTGCTGAACAATATATATTTTGCTTGACGGCACGAACAATGTAGGCGACAAAACGAAAAATAACTGCAAAGCGATGTCAGCGGATATATTGAATGAAATTGGGGTGATTGAATCATGGTTTTACAGCGTTTTGAGGAAAAGACCGCCCTCATTACCGGCGGCGGAGGGATGGGAAGGGCCGTTGCCCTTCGTTTGCTGTCTGAGGGGGGCCGTGTGCTTGTAACGGATTATAGCCAGGACATTTTGGCTAGGTTAAAGCAAGAATTCGACGAATTGGGTTACTCTGACCGCACCCGTTTTTTGCTCTCCGATGTGAGAATTTACCGGGATTGCTGTGTAGCGGTTCAAAAGGGGGTGGAGTGGTTCGGAAAAATCGATATTTTGGTGACCACGGCAGGTATTCTGCGGCATCATCCGATTGATTTGCTGACGGAGAAGGACTGGAAGGATGTGGTCGATGTCAACCTGACGGGAACCTACAATTCTGTGAAATCCGTTGCCGGCCATATGAAAGACAGGCGGTATGGACGAATCGTATTGATCTCTTCCATCGGCGGCCGGACCGGCCGTCCCGGAGTGGGGGTGAATTATGCGGCGACGAAAGGCGGCGTCGTCGGGATGACGCAGTTGCTGGGCTATGAATTGGGGCCGTGGAATATCACGGTCAACTGTGTGGCCCCCGGCCCCATCGGAGGCGGTATGTTTACCCCCCTTCCTGCCAAAGAGCAGGAGCGGCTGCTGGAGGGGATCCGGCTGGGACGGATTGGAACCTTTGATGACGTGGCTGCGGCGGTGGCATATTTAGGGAGCGACGACGCGTCCTGGACGACGGGTGAGGTATTGGATGTCAATGGAGGCTTACAATATTAAATTTAGGAGGACATGATCATGAAACACACTTATTCACTGGTTCACCTGACGAACATCGCCTGTTCGCCGCCTGCGTTTATCCGCACGGCCGCAGCGGCGGGATATGATGCCGTCAGCCTGCGGACGATTCCCATGGGACTGCCGGGAGAGGTTCCGCACGATATCACAGACCGCAAGCTGCGGGCCGAGACCCTGGCGGCATGCCAGGAGACAGGCGTCTGGATCAATGACACGGAAAATGCGAGAATCGATGACGGGGTGGACGTGCATAGATATGAGCCGCACCTGGAAGCGGCGGCGGAGCTGGGGATCCGGCATGTACTGAGCAATATCTGGACAGCGGACCGGGGCTTTTATACGGAGCAGTTTGGCGAGCTCTGCCGGCTGGCGGCGGTCTATGGCCAGGACGTGAACGTGGAATTTGTAACCTGGGCCAGCGTGGTAAATCTCAGGCAGACGGTGGAACTGCTGAGGGAGGTGGCCCTGCCAAATGTGGGAATTGTGGTGGATGCCCTTCATTTTTACCGCTCCCGCGTGAATCTGAAGGAGCTGGAGGGGCTTCCGAAAGAGTGGTTTCGGTTCATGCACCTGTGCGATACAATCCGGGAGATTCCCGACGATCCGGAAATGCTGATTCATACCGGAAGAAAGGAACGTCTTTATCCGGGGGAAGGCGCCATTGACCTGAAGGCAATCCTGGAAAAACTGCCGGAGGATATTGTCAGGGGGATAGAAGTACCGCACGTACAGCGCCTAGAGGAGATCGGCTTTGAGGAACATGCGCGAAGGGCGTTACAGTCGGCAAAGCAGTGCCTGGAATAGCAAAGTAAGAATTTGAGGTGAAAGATGAAAACAATCAAGTGGCTTGACAGAAATTTTGAGATTTTACTGATGGTTTGCGCCCTGCTGGTGATCGTTTTTGTCATGGGGGCACAGGTTGTAGCGCGGAAACTTTTGGGAGCCTCCATCGAGTGGTCAGAGGAGCTGGGGCGGTATCTGTTTGTCTGGATGGGATTTCTGAGTATCAGCTATACACTGCACGCGGATACCATCATCCGGCTGGAAATACTCGATACGATCTTACCGGCTTCGGTCTTAAAATTCCTCCGCGTGCTCGTACAGGTCTTTATGCTGGTTATGTTCGCTTATCTGACCTGCCAGTCCTTTTCCATTGTGCGAAGCACGAATCAACGATGGTCCAGCATCGACATTTCAATGAACTACGTGTACAGCGCGATTCCTTTTTGCTTTGCCCTGACTGTACTGCGGCTGGCGCAGGGCTTGATCCTCACGCTGAAAAGCAAACCGGACGCAAAAAATGCAAAGGCGTTTGCAGCGAAAGAGGAAGCGGAGAAATCCCAAATGACGGAAATGGGGAAGGATGGTGAGAAAAAATGCTAGGCGTTATCTTTGGAGCGATGGCTGTAATGCTCGTATTGACCGTGCCCATCGGCGTGATGCTGCTGGCGGTCGCGCTGATCCCCAGCCTGATGGATCCGGGCTTTATGGCTACCGTGCCTTTTGTTCTGCGCAATGTGGTGGGCGGTTTAAACAGCACCCCTCTTTTGGCAATCCCTCTGTTTATCCTGGGCGGCATCATTATGGCCCAAAGCGGAATCGCCAAGAAACTGTTCGATGTATTTGCCTACCTGATCGGCGATAAGACCGGAGGGATGCCCTGCGCATCCATCATCACCTGCCTGTTTTACGGGGCAATCTCCGGTTCCGCCCCGGCTACCACGGCGGCTGTCGGCACCATGACGATCCCTGTTTTAGATGACATGGGATATGATCATGCGTTTAATGCCAGCACCGTAGCGATTGCAGGTGGATTGGGGGTGATCATCCCGCCTTCCGTTCCCTTCATTGTCTATAGCATGGCAAGCGGCGCTTCGGTGGGAGATATGTTTCTGGCGGGAGTGATCCCAGGAATATTGATCGCCCTGTGCCTGATGATCTATGCGGTCTACTATTGCAAGACCGAAGGGGAGGATAAAGAACGGATCCGGAACCGGGTCGCCGTGCTCCGTGAGAAAGGCTTCCTAGGGGTGCTAAAAAGCAGTTTTTGGGCGTTGCTGTCTCCGATCATCATCCTGGGCGGCATTTACGGCGGGATCGTCACACCCACGGAGGCAGCTTTGATCGGCGTCTTTTATGCGGCGCTGGTGGGCCTGTTTATTTACCGTACCTTAAGACCCAAGGATTTGATCCTTCTCTGTGTGGAAGCGGTAAAGACGACGGCGCCCATGCTCCTGGTAATCGGGGCGGCCTCCGCGTTTTCCAGGGTTTTGTCCCTGATGCAGGCTTCTGAGGTTGTATTTTCCCTGGCGGGCGGTTTGCTGGAAAACCGGATTGTGCTGCTCTTTGTCTTGAATCTCTTCCTATTATTTATGGGGATGATCATCGACACGTCTCCCAATATCCTGATTTTTACCCCGGTGATGCTCCCGCTGGTGCAGGCGGTTGGGGTTGACCCGGTGCATTTCGGAATTATTATGGTGGTGAATCTGGCGATTGGGTTTGTGACGCCGCCGGTGGGAGTAAATCTTTATGTGGCCCAGTCTCTTTCCGGAGTCCCGGTGATCACTCTGGCCAAGAAGGCTCTTCCCTACATCGTGATGTTTTTCATTGCTTTGATGCTGATTACCTATATTCCTGCGATCAGCCTGATGCTGCTGTAAGCGTCTGAGGCATCTTTATATTAAAAACAAATTTATGAGGAGGAAAAAAATGAAAAAGAAAATCTTATGTGGTATCCTGGCAATGGCGCTGGCCTGTTCCCTGTACGGGTGCGGAAGCTCCGGCGCGGCTACGACCGTCTCGCCGAACACCACCGAGGCCGCCGCTGCTTCGGATTTACCGGAAATGACGTTTTCCATCGGGCACACCGGAACCGAGGATTCCTGGAATCAGTCCATGTGTTTGAAAATCAAAGAGAAATTGGAGGAGTACAGCGGCGGAAAAATAAAGGTAAATGTCTACGCCAACGCTCAGATGGGAAGCGATTCTGAAATGATTCTCAGCGTGATCCAGGGGGATCTGACCATGCAGTGCACCAATACGGCATCGGTCACCAACACGGTTTCCGACTGTGGAATCGCCGATCTCCCCTTCCTCTTCGACAACGTGGAGTCGGTGCGGAAAGCGCTTTCCGATGAGACCTTTCTTTCTTTGCTGAAGGAAAAGTTTGAAGCCCAGGACCTTGCGCTGATGCTGGTGGCGGACCAGGGATTCCGCTGTATCACGACGAACCGCGAAATCAAGAGCTTTGAAGATCTTGCCGGGATGCAGATGCGTGTGCAGGATAATGCCAATCACATTGCGTTTTGGACCGACGCCACGCTGGCGCCCACGCCCATTGCCTTTTCCGAACTGTATCTGTCCTTGCAGCAGGGCTTGCTGGAAGCCCAGGAAAACCCTTACCGCACCACGGTTGCCTCCAAATTCTATGAGGTTCAGAAGTATGTGACGAACTCAAACCATGTTCCTCAGTGCAACGTGATTTTCATGGGAAAGGCAGCCTATGACGCCCTTCCGCCGGAATATCAGAAGATGGTGGACCAAACCATGGAAGAATTACTTCCCTATGCCCAGGAGGTGACGGACGAGTCCATAAAGAATGATCTGGAATTCCTTCAAGAGCAAGGGATGACCTTCCTGGATTTTGACCAGATCCCCGGAATTCGGGAAGCGCTGAAAACGGCGACCCTGGACAACGCCATTGCCCGCATGGAGGAGACCATTGATCCGGCGCTGATGGACGCTTACCTGAAGGCGGCCGGGTATACCAGATAAAGGAGAGGGAAGAAAATGACCGAGAAAAAAACTGTAGTAGTAGGAACCATTGGCGCCGGATATGCGGCAGATCTTCACGCAAGCGGTTATCAAAGAGTCTGCGGTGTCAATGTCCGGCTGAAAACCATCTGCGATGTGCGCCTGGAAGCGGCGGAGCAAATCAAAGAGCGCTACGGATACGAACACGCGGCTTCAGATTATGAAGACTTGCTGCGGGATCCGGAGATCGACGTGATTGATCTAGTCACGCCGCCGTTTTTACACTGCGAGATGGCGGTGAAGGCGCTGCGGGCGGGAAAACACGTGATCTGTGAAAAGCCGTTGACCGGATATTTCGGAAAACGGGGAGAGGAGAACGTTGGCCGGACCACGCCGAAATCCGTCATGTACCGGGAAGTCCTTCGGTCCATGGAAGAGCTGAAAAGCGTGGCGGAGGACAGCGGGAAGAAGTTTATGTATGCGGAGAACTTTGTCTATGCTCCCCCGGTCCAGCGGGCGGCGGAAATGCTGCGGGCAAAGAAGAGCAAAATTCTCTGTATGAGAGGAGAACTGAGTCTCAATGGAAGCAGTTCCTCGTTGGCCGGGAAGTGGAGCGGCACTGGCGGAGGGATTCTGATGAGAAACGGCTGTCACCCTCTGGCGGGAATGCTATGGCTCAAGCGGCAGGAAGCGCTGGCCCGCGGGGAGGAGATCCGCGCGGTCAGCGTGACAGCGGACTGCGGTGTTACCACGGAATGCCTGACGGACAGGGAAAAAGAACATTTGCTGGCGCGCCCGGAGGACGTGGAAGATTACAGCAACCTGACGGTTACCTTTTCCGACGGCACCAAAGCGCTGGCCATTGCGGCGGATACCGTATTGGGCGGGTCCCAGAATTATATCCAGATTTACAGCAATGACTGCGCGCTGAAATGCAATATTACCCCTACGGACATGCTGGAAAGTTATTTTATGGATGAGGAAGGGCTGGAAGATATAGAGATTTCTCAGTTCCTGACCCATAAAACCGGATGGAACCGCGCCTGGGTAAATGATGAATTTGTCAGGGGATATACCGGCGAGCTTCAAAATTTCATGGAAGCCGTCGCGTTTGACCGTGTCCCAGACTCAGATTTTACGCTGGCGTATGATACGATCCGTATTTTATATGCCGCCTATCAGTCCGCGGAAGAAGGGCGGAGAGTGACGCTGGAAACAGTTCCATAAAAACAGAAACCGTGTGCATGACCGGCAGCCCTGAAGCATACATTGTAAAAACAATTATTCCGAGGGGCTTTCCTTGAAACCTAAAATCCGTGTTATGGCCACTCAATAAGCACCAAATACCGGTTGTGATCTGCCCCTTGTCAAGTAGACAAGCAAAATATTTAAAATGAATTTCTAAATGTATCCGCCATATCTGATTTGATGTGGCGGATATTTATGTTTCTGAAACATTTATTCCATCGTCAGTTTTACAATGCAACTTTGCGGGTATGTTTGAAGTTACGCACACCATTTTGATTTGTATGCTGCAATCCGTTTATTTTCAGCAATGGGATATTGGACTGGTTCCTTTGCCGATAATGTATCCTGCCTTACTTCTGACGGAGTTTTACAGCAAAACCGATCCTTGAGGTCTTTCCTCGGCGTAAAACTTCATGTATCCGTCAATTGCTGATCGAAGGGACTGCTCATCTGTTATCTGGTACATACAGTACATTTCCGATTTTATGATTCCCCACAACCCTTCTGTAGGACCATTATCTATGCAATGTCCCACTCTGGACATGGATTGTTCCATGCCCTGATTCTGGAGCTTTGCTTGGAATACCTTGCTGGTATATTGATATCCTTTGTCGCTATGAAAAATCGGTTTTGCATCCGGATTTTCAATAAGTGCCTTATCATAAGTATCAAATACGAGCTTGTTGTCATTTCTTTTACTTACAACGTATGCAACCGGAAAACGATCATATAAATCAAAGATAGCGCTAAGATATAACTTCTTTCCTGTTTCAGGAATCTTGAATTCCGTGACATCAGTAGCCCATTTCTCGTTAGGTTTTGTGGCATTGAAATCCCTTTTCAGCTTATTTTCCGCTGTCGTCTCCGGCTTGAACGGATGGTATTTCTTCTTTTTTCTACGAATAACAGAGTGGATTCCCAGCTTCTTCATGATTCTGTGGACTCTGTTCTTGCTGTAGCTGGTGTGATTGAAATGGTTGATCCAGCTTGTCATCCGTCTGTATCCCAGGATATGTCCGAACTGCTCATCATACTCCTTTATCAGTTCTGCCAGTTTTCTATTTTCGGATTCCTGCTCCGGAATCGGTCGGTGCAACCATTTGTAGTAAGCAGCGTGTGATATCCCTAGCTGTTTGCACATCCAGTTGATGCTCCATTGTTTTCCTTCATAAAAATATTTTATTGCCAGATATTTTGATTCAAACCGTAGTTTTCCAAACCTCACATCCCTTCGAATTCTTTCACTTTTTTTAACAGTTCCACTACCATGTCTTTTTCATCAAGCTGGCGTTTTAGTCGCATATTCTCCCGGCGTAACCGTTCCAGCTCATCGACTTCATCATCCGTTTTGTGACGTCCGCGTTTATCGGACAGACCATCTTCCCCACTAGCATCATATTTTTTTACCCATGAATACACTTGCCCATAAGAAACATCATACAGAGAAGCTGTTCCTTTATAATCTCGGTTATGAGCAATACAGTATTCAACAATCTCTTTTCGCTCGGTTAGCGTTGTCTTTCTTCGTGCTTCTGCCATATAGACCTCCCTCTTGGGATCATAATCCCTAAGTTCTCTATTGGCATTATACAACGAAATCCAGTTTTGCAGTGTAACATGTGCAGGGATGCCATATCTGGCACATAATTCAGTGACCGAACCTTCCCCGGCAATATCTTTGAATCATTTCAAGCTTAAATTCCTTGGAATAGGAATGATTGGCTGTAACAGGGCAAAGAGCTTCTATACCTCCATTCTGATATGCCAATATCCAGTCCCTTATGGTTCGTGTACTTTTTATAGATAAATCTGCCATGATTTCAGAGACAGAACGTGTTCCATTCAGGTAATCTTCAACAGCAGCAACTTTTTCTTCAACTGTACACTTGAGCTTCCTACCCATAAAAATACCTCCAAAGTAGATTTTGGTTATTTAACCTGTCTACTTTGGAGGTATCATATCATTCAATCGGCCGGATGCCTCTTTTTCGCGACATTTGTTACAGCTTGCTATTTGTTACCGGTCGCCCTGATTCTGGAAATAATCCAGCAGGTTCTGGTAATATTTTTCCTCCATGCTGGCGGCGTGCGCTCGCAGCATCTCCGGAACCTTATCGTATTCTCCGGCCAGCAGAGCATCGATCATAGCGATATGCTCCGCGGCGCCTTCTTCCGTGCGTCGCAGTTGATAGAAGTCCTGGGTGCGGATGCGCTGGGACTGATCACACACATAAGAGAGCAGCTTCATGATATGCGGCCGCTTTGTTGCTTCGTACAGATACCGGTGGAAGGCATAATCCAGGTCGTGGAGCATGTCCATGTCCTTTTCTTCCAGAGCTGCGCTCATCTTCGCTCTGAAATCAAGAAGAACATCTCTTGAATAATGCTTCAGATACGGGCGCAAAAGCTCCGGTTCCATCACCTTGCGGATATGGATCAGTTCCAAGATCATGGGCAGTGACAGGTCGGAGACCGAGACACCGCGATGCGGGTTGGATACGACAAAGCCTTCCCATTCCAGCTGTACAAGCGCTTCCCGTACCGGCGTGCGGCTGACGCCCAGCTGCTCGCAGATCTGCTTTTCATCCAGATATTCATTTGGCTTTAGTTCATTATTCAAAATCTTCGCCTTGATTTTTTCATACACCTGTGTGGTGAGATTTACTTTTTTTGACACAATCGTTATTCCCTCTTCAGATAAAAGAATGAAAATCTGCTTCCTATTTTAACACAGAGCGGAAAAGCATTCAACTAAATATAGGGATACAGAAACGAAAAAAGAATTCGTAAATATGTTTAATTTTTGACTTGACAGATGAACGGCAATGAAATATAATATGCGCATACATAAAGTATTTTATTTGTATACAAACTAAGAATAACAGCTTAAGCATAGAGAGAGGGAGAAAAGAGATGGAACGTTTTACAGATAAAACCGTAGTTATTACCGGCGCCGGCGATATGGCCGAAGTGATCGGAGAGCGTATCCTGTCTGAAGGCGGAAAGATCACCTTCGCGGATTTTTCGGAGGAAGCGCTGAAGCGCACGATAGATGCTTTGACGGAGAAGGGTTATGCGGAAGAGAATATTCTGACTGTATCCTGCAATGTGAAGAGCCAGGAGGATTGCGATCAGGTTGTTGCGAAGACGATTGAGCGCTGGGGCAAGGTGGACGCTCTTGTCGCTACGGCAGGGATTATTCGTCATCTTCCCATCGATGAGATGAGCGAGAAAGATTGGCAGGATGTGATTGATATTAATCTGAGCGGTGTCTTCCATGCCTGCAAGGCGGTTGTGCCTTCGATGAAAGAACGCAGATATGGAAGAATCGTTCTGATTTCCTCCATCGGTGGCCGTACTGGCCGAAACGTGGGTGTGAACTATGCGGCCAGTAAAGCCGGCGTGAATGGAATCACGATCAATCTGGCATATACACTGGCTCCCTGGAATATTACGGTGAACTCGGTGGCACCCGGCCCGCTGAAGGGAAGAATGTTCGAATCTATGCCGAAGGATCGCCAGGAATCTCTGGCGGCAGCCATTCCGTTGAAGCGGTTGGGTGAGCTTGCGGATGCGGCAGCAGCCGTTGCTTATCTGGCTAGCGATGACGCGGCCTGGACGACTGGAGAGGTACTGGATGTGAATGGCGGATTGCAGTATTAAATGGAGCAGTGTTCTCAGAAAGAACAGCAGAAACGATAGAAAGAAAATCCCTCGCAGAGGGTAAGAACAGATATAACATATATTTTAGGAGGAACAAAAGAATGAAGAAAAAAGTAATCAGTATGATGATGGCAGGAGCGATGGTTGTATCGATGACCGCCTGTGGAGGTTCCGATTCCGGAAGCACAACAGCAGCGGCAGGAAGCAGCGCAGCAGCGGAGACTACAGTAGCAGCGGCTGACACTACGGCAGCCGCTGCGGATTCTTCCGAAGCAAAGAATGACGCGGATGCTTATACAAATCTGGAACCGGTAGAACTGATTCTTGCTGATTCGGCGGCGAAGGGTGCTGCAGGATCTGAGTTTGATCTGCTGCTTTCCGAGAAGGTTGGTGAGATTACCGGAGGAAAACTTACCATTGATGCGCACGTAAATGGTGATCTGGGAAATGATACCGATATTCTGCGTCAGATGCAGTCCGGTGACATCGACATGGTAGGCAGCCAGGTAGCTCCCATCGTAAGCTTTGTTCCGGAGATCGCGATCTTCGACCTTCCGATGGTATTTGCAACCGTTGACGGCGACACGATTGATCAGGTACTGAACGGCGACAGTGATACGCATAAGGCACTTAACACAGCTTTTGAGAACGCAGGTTTCCATCTGCTGGGCTTCCTGCAGAATGCAACCTTCCGTCTGACCACTTCCAACTCCAACCTGGAGAAGCTGGAAGACTTCAAGGGGCTGCAGATCCGTACCATGGAGAATTCCAACCATATGGCATTCTGGACGGCAATCGGCGCAGAGCCGACTCCTCTGGCATGGGCGGAGGTTTACTTCGCACTGCAGAGCGGTACCATTACTGCAGAGGAGAATGCAGCAGATACTATTGTGGGCGCGAACCTGAATGAAGTACAGAAGTATCTGGCAGAGACGAATCACATTCTGTATGTCAATCAGATTAGCATCAATAAGGATTCCTGGGATGCTTTAGACCCTGCTTACCAAGCAGCTCTGGAGCAGGCGGTTACGGAAGCAATTGCTGAGATGAGAGAGAAACTGGTTACGATTGATTCGGATAACAAGCAGCTGCTTCAGAACAATGGCATGACTCTGATTACTTATGATAAGTCCTTCTACGAGGAGGTTCTTGCCATTGATGGTGTAAAGGAGCTTTATTCCCAGATCGATACCGACACGAATGGTCTTGCATCGACGCTTCAGAAAGAACTTGGTGTAAATCAGTAACATAGACAAATAAATAACGTTAGCTCCTTCTTTTTGGGCCGCAGAACCGGAGGCAACCGGGACTGCGGCCTGCTTTTTTGTGAATATTAAGAAAATCTTCCATCATTTTGTTCACACATTTTACACATAAGGGAAGACAAACCCCTTATTTTGTGGTATACTATGAATTTAACGAGGATATGACAGTGAAAGAAAAAAAGAAGAATGAAACGAAAAAAATGATAGGAGAGATCGCAATCCTGTTGATTCTGATGGGATTGACGTTCTCTGTCCTGCTGAGGGACCAGAATCTGGGGGAAGTGGTTGAGTCCGTATTTTCCGTACGGAAGCGTTGGCTGATCCCGGCGCTTCTCTGTATGGGTGTATACATATTCTGCGGCGGTCTGTGTATTCGCGTCATGCAGCATGGACTGGGACATAAGATGTCGATCGCGAGGTGTTTCAAGTACTCTTTTGTAGAGTTCTACTTCAGCGCGATCACACCTTCCAGCACCGGCGGCCAGCCGATGCAGCTTGTGTATATGAAGAAAGACGGCTACAACGTATCAGAATCCTCAGTGATTCTGGTTGCGATCACGGCGATGTACAAGCTCGCATTTGTATTGCTGTGTCTGGTGATGTTTGCGCTGAATTATAATTATATATCAGGGCAGATCAATGAGGTTCACGTGATGTTCGTGCTGGGCCTGATTCTGGATGTCGGTATGGTGCTGCTGCTGGGCTTGCTGCTCTTCTCGCACCGGGCGATCCGCTTTCTTGCGAGAGGTGGCGTGCATCTTCTTGTGAAGCTGCATCTGGTAAAGACGCCGGAGAAGAAGCTGGCTTCCGTTGACCGGATCATTGAGCAGTACCGGGAGTGTTCGGAGTTCGTACGGACGCATCCGATGATTATTCTGCGAACCTTTGGGGTATTGACAGTTCAGAGAATTGCGATTATTGCTGTTCCGTATTTCGTCTATCGTTCCTTTGGATTCCATGGATACAGTTTCATTCAGATTTTTACGACGCAGCTTCTGCTGACGCTGAGTGTAGAGATGCTTCCGCTCCCTGGTTCCGTCGGGGCCAGTGAGAGCGCGTTTCTGATTCTGTTCGGACCGATCTTCACAGAAGATCAGATCTATTCTGCGATTCTTCTTTCACGCGGAATCAGTTTCTACCTGATGTTGCTCCTGGCAGGGCTCTATATTATCGGACTCCATTTCTTTTATACCTTTCTGGATAAAAGAAAAAAGTAACAAGTGTTTTAACGTAAGAGGGGGATTTCTATGATTGGTTACTACAATTATTCCGTGATACTGACGTACATAGGACTGGCATCTGCTGTTTACGGTATGGTTCAGGCAATGTCCTACAATCCGAGGGTTGCGATTCTCTGTCTGATGGTCTGCGGCCTCTGTGATGCCTTTGACGGCGCGATTGCGCGAACCTGCAAACGCACAGAGGACGAGAAGAGCTTCGGCATGCAGATTGATTCACTCTGCGATCTGATCTGCTTTGGTGTATTTCCGGCGATCATCGGCTACGGACTCGGCATTCGTTCCATCGGCGGTTATCTGTGTATGTTCTTCTACATCCTGGCGACGGTGATTCGTCTGGGCTATTTTAATGTGCAGGAGATGAATCGCGTGCAGCAGGAGGGCGAGGCAAAGCGAAAGTATTATACCGGACTTCCGGTGACGAATGTATCTCTGCTGATTCCCTGCTTTATTCTGCTGGATATTTTCACGAAGCGTTCGTTCATTCGTCTGTACAATATCGCGTTGCTATTAATCGGAATGGCGTTTTTAAGTAAGATCAAGGTGAGAAAGCTGTACCTTCACGGGCTGATTGTAGTTGCCTGCCTGAGTTCAATCGTCTTCTTCCTGATTTTCCGCTATGGAGGGAATATCATATGCTTACCTGTCTCTACCACACCTGTATAGGGCGTTTCATCCTGAAGTTTTTGACGTGGCCGCCGTTGTCACGGTTGGTCGGGCGTTTCCTGGATACGCGCCTGTCCCGGCGCCTCATTCCGGGATTCATCCGCCGGAATCATCTGAGTATGAACGACTTTATCGTGGAGGACTGGCCCAGTTTCAACGCATTCTTTACCAGAAAAATTCGTCCGGAAGCCCGGCCGGTGGATTTCTCGCCGGAAGCACTGATCTCGCCCTGTGACGGTCTGCTCCGGGTCTATCCGGTGCGGGAAGGCGTTGTCGTGCCGGTCAAGGATGTTCCCTATTCGCTGGATGCATTGCTCCGGAACAGGGCGCTTGCGAAGGCGTATGAGGGCGGGATGTGTCTCGTCTTTCGCCTGACTCCCAGCCACTATCACCGATATGTCTATCCGGATGAAGGATATAAGAGCCGGAATGTCTTCCTTCCCGGTGTCCTTCATACGGTGCAGCCCATTGCGACGGAGGCTGTATCGGTCTACCGCGAAAACTGCCGCGAATACACCCTGCTTCACACGGAACATTTCGGCACGATCACCTTCATGGAGGTGGGTGCGATGATGGTCGGACGCATCTGTAACTATCAGGAAGAAGGCCATTTCCGTAAAGGTGAGGAGAAGGGACGTTTCGAATTCGGCGGTTCTACGATTGTTCTTCTGGTGCAGAAGGATAAAGTGAAGCTGAGAAGCGACTGGAAGGAGTCTCTCATGCAGGAGCAGGAAGTTCCCGTTCACATGGGAGAGCGGGTCGGACGTGCGATAAATCTAGTGAAATAAGAGTACAAAGCTATGGGATGGCAATTTTCGGTCAGAGCAGATATTTATCCCCGGTGTGCATGGGGATGACTTCATGAAATTGTGGATAAAAGAAAATGAAAACGAGGGAGTGTGGATATCGTGTTCCACACTCCCTCGTTGTATATAAGTCTGTATTGTATCGAGCCGGATATTTGCTGCTTCGCTGCAGCTGCCTTTTCCGCCTACTTCTCGCACAGACTGTCCAGAAGTTCCACAATCGTCTGTACGGCATTGCCGAGATTGCTCTTCTCCATGGCTGTCCGATATTCTTCTCTTGTCTCATACAGGTGGTGAATGCGGGCAAGAAGAACTTCATCTGTGATTTCCTCTTCCTGCAGCACATCGGAGAAGCCCTGCTTCCGAAAGCTCTCCGCGTTCAGCAGCTGGTCGCCGCGGCTTGCAGCAGCGGAAAGCGGGATCAGGAGCGCCGGCTTGCGAAGCGCCAGCAGCTCGCAGATGGCGTTCGCTCCGGCACGGGAGATTACGATATCTGCGGTGGCGAACAGATCCTTCAGTTCTTCGCTGACATAACCATACTGTACATAACCGGGAGTTCCCTTCAGGGATTCATCCACGTTCTTCTTGCCGCAGATATGAATCACCTGAAATTCCTTCAGAAGTTCAGGAAGAATGTTCCGCACGGCGGTATTTACCGCAACGGAACCGAGACTGCCGCCGATAATCAGAAGCACAGGCTTGTCCGGTGTAAATCCTGCGATTTCAAGGCCCTTCAGGCGGGAGCCGGACAGCAACTCCTCGCGGATCGGGCAACCGGTTACGATCGCCTTTCCTTCCGGAAGGTTCTTCAGTGTCTCCGGGAAGTTGCAGCAGATCTTCGCAGCGGAAGGAATGCTCAGCTTGTTTGCCAGGCCGGGCGTCATGTCGGACTCATGGATTACTGCAGGGATCTTGCACTTCTTTGCAGCAAAAATCACGGGAACCGATACGAAACCGCCCTTTGAGAAAACAACGTCCGGCTTGTATGTTTTTAATAGCTTCTTCGCTTCGCCAAAGCCTTTTAAGACGCGGAACGGGTCTGTAAAGTTCTTCCAGTCGAAGTAACGGCGAAGCTTGCCGGATGAGATTCCATCGTAGGGAATCCCGGCGTCTTCCACGAGCTGCTTCTCCATACCGTTCTTTGAGCCGATGTAGCGGACTTCATAGCCGTGTGCTTTCAGCAGCGGCAGAAGTGCCAGGTTCGGGGTTACGTGACCGGCAGTGCCGCCGCCGGTTAATACAATGCGTTTCATGACTTCCTCCTAGTGGGACTGCTGATACTCGCTCAGTGCCTTCGCCAGCTGATCGGGACATGAAGTCGGCTTGAAGCCGCAGCGGATGCCGGACATGCGCTTGATCGCTTCGTCTACATCCATACCTTCTACCAGACGCGCAACGCCCTGGGTGTTGCCGCTGCAGCCACCCATGAATTGAACGCCCGTTACTTTACCGTCCTTTACGTCGAACTGAATTGCCTGGGCACAGACGCCCTTGGTTCTATATGTGTTCACTTTCTTATCCTCCGTTTCTGTTCTTCTCTGCGGATATCCTCCCTGGCAGATTCACCGGGATGCTCTGCGGATGTTACCTTTTAGCTTACCCCATACGCCGGGAAAATGCAATGCTTTTGAGGGGAGTTCTCAACTTTCTTCAAACTTTACGTGGGGCTCCGCACAAGTCAGGGAAACTGCTTTCTTGGGGAGTTTACCTCAAACTCTACTGGGGAAGCTCCGCACAAACCAGGGAAACTGCTTTCTTGGGGAGTTTACCTCAAACTCTACTGGGGAAGCTCCGCACAAACCAGGGAAACTGCTTTCTTGGGGAATTTACCTCAAACTCTACTGGGGAAGCTCCGCGCAAACTCCGGGACAAGCCGAACCCATCTTCACACGGCCACGGGTGCTGCGTTTCCGGCTCCGGGCCTGCGCGCCTATTAATCGCCAGTCGCCCCGGCGCGCCTCTTCGAGGCTTGAACGTGGGGCTTTGTGGCGATCGCTAGCGCAGCCCTGCGCACGGAATCCTCGCAATGTGTCCGTGTAGAAGAGGGTCGGCTTTTTCCCGGAGATTACATTGATATCATAACTTTAGGGCATTCCCTATGACTATCAGGGCTTTAATAATCTCTTTATTTTTCCGATTTACACCATGATACAGATTTGGGATTCATTTGCGCCGGAAATGCCTGTTCTTGCGTTTTCCGATGTCTTTAACAATTTTCGAAGCCAGTTACTGTGCGCGGCAAAGTTCCCTGCCAGGAAGAAAGCAGAAAAGCGCTCGTGTCCGGGCACATTGCGAGGATTCCGTGCGCAGGCGACGCGCTAGCTGCTGCCACAAAGCTTCATGTTTGAG
>JAJEQR010000024.1 GCA_020687485.1 Hominifimenecus microfluidus
CTTTGTGGCGATCGCTAGCGCAGCCCTGCGCACGGAAGCCTCGCAATGTGTCCGTGTAGAAGAGGGTCGGCTTTTTCCCGGAGATTACATTGAAAGATACGTATTGTTACTTACATCGAAAAAGCAATTTATTTTCATTTCCGATATCGAGAGTAAGAAAAAGCATCGAGAAAACGACTGGTTCTCTGTATTGATGCTTTTTTGACTTCAAATTCCGGAATCTGTACATCACATAAGCGGAAAGGACAAATTCCCAATGCTTTTGAGCTTTTTTCAAAGTAAGTTGCTGTGCGGCAAAGTTCCCTGCACGGAAGAAAGCAGAAAAGCGCTCGTGTCCGGGCACATTGCGAGGATTCCGCGCGCAGGCCCCCGCCGGAAACGCAGCACCAGTGACCGGACTGAGCCTTTTCTGATGATTCCTGCAGGGAACTGCCGCAGAATTGAAGTTCCGCGAATAACCTGCTCTAAGGTAGAGCTTCGAGGAATCCCGCTGATGACTTGCCCCAAGGTAGAACTTTGAGGAATTCCGCGGATAACCTGCATCAGTCTGGAACTTAGCAGTAAATATTTTGTATGAGATAGCAAAAAAGTCAAAAGTATGGTACAATAATGATTAACATTAGACTTTTTCTGAAAAGCGTTGAGAATCAAAATTTTAAGGAGAAATGATATGCGTATTGCAGTAACTTATCAGGATGGGAAGGTATTTCCTCATTTCGGGCATACCGAGCAGTTTAAGCTCTATGAAGTGGAAAATAATCAGGTGATTCGGAGTATGGTGATTCCTTCGACAGGCTTTGGCCATGGCGCGTTGGCGGATTTCCTGAAGCAGGCAGGCGTGCAGCTGGTGATCTGCGGTGGCATTGGCGGAGGCGCGATTGCGGCTCTGAATGCAGCCGGGATTCTCTTAAAGGCAGGTGTTGGCGGAGAAGCTGACCTGGCAGTGCAGCATTTCCTGGAGGGAAAGCTTCCGGATGTGGTTCCGGTGTGCAGTCATCATGCGGAGGGACACAGTTGTGGAAACCACGGGGAAGACGGCAGCTGCGGTCACCATGGAACGGATGGCAGTTGTGGAGAACATTGTCACTAAATAAGTATAGTAGCTCTTATTAGGCAGGAATTGTCAGATCATGCTGGTTTCTGCAAATATCATAGAATTTCAGGAAAGAGGTCGAGAATCTTGTAAGAGAGCATCAGATGCTCCGTTGTATCCGGTGTCTCTCTGCTGATTCCGGCGATCTCGTAGAATTTCTTCAGTCGGTAATCCATCGTATTCCGGTGGATATTGAGGTGTTGTGCGGCTGCGGTTGCGCTGCCGAGTTCCAGTGTCAGGCGTCTGGACAGAGCAAATTCTGTGTGATATTCTCTGTCATACCGGTAGACGGCGATCAGCTGCGGCATGCAGTAATCGCGGATGTTGTCCGCAGCAGCAAGCTGCAGGATCGCGTAATACATGGCATAGCGATCAAAATAATGGATGGAATCTTCCGGGTGGAGCTTTTTTCCCAGACTCAGAATGGATCGTGTCTGCTTATAGCGGTGTGGGTATTCCAGAATCTGATCGAATTCATTGCTGATGGTGGCGTGCAGGCGATATTTCTGCAGGAAAGGCATTAGCTGTCTGGCTGCCGGGGCGAATTTCTTCCGGTCGAAGAGCAGGATCAGCTGGTGATTTCGTTCCAGAATTCTGGCATCCGGGAACATGAGGGACAGATGATTCTTATATGCCATGATAGCCTGGCAGCTTTCTTCCTGGGTGCGGATTTCGTCGATGACGGCAATCCGGAAATGATGGGTCAGCTTCCAACCGAATCCGGCAGCTCGCTCCCGAAAGAGTTCTTCCGTGTAGGCATGATCCGGCTCCATCAGTTCTGCCAGCAGGCTTTCCGCGTGGCTGGTGTTCGGCAGAATATTCTCTTTCTCCAGGAGTACAGTCAGAGCGCCAGCGAGAAAGTCCATGATCTCGATATCACCGTCCTGAAATGGCTGATTGTAGGCGGCAGCCAGAAACCATCCAAAATATTGATGACGAATCATCAGTCGGCAGATCAGCCGGCTGCTTTTTTTCGTGGAGGCAAGCAGAAAGGTCTGAGGGGTGCGCCGGATCATTTCAAGTACAGAATCATAATCGTATTTTTTGAATAAGTCAGCTGTTACATAACCGAGCTGAAAGACGCTGTTCAGAATCTCGTCGTCCACGCGCATGGTATCAAGAGAGGAATGTGCCAGCATTCGTGTCGTAAAATCCTGGAGCAGGATCGGGTTCCCAAGCAGATGAGAAGCGATTTCAAGGAGCTCTGTGATGGAGGTACAGTCGAAAAGCGCGTGACTCAAGGTAATCTTTGCGTCTGTAACCCGGTTGGAGGTGGACTGAAGCTTTATCAGGCGAACATACAGGTCTGCTTCGGCGATATCGGAAGTACAGAGAATATAATTGGAAGGCCAGATGACCTGTGACAGATCCTCCTGATCTTTTATGAGAAGAAAGAGGGAATCTGAGCCATAGCAGCGCAGCGCTGTATAGTTGCTGAGCAGAGAAATATAGAGCGTATCGTCAGCGAACGAGGAGGATGCCATGGACAGCTTACAGACCTGGCGAATCCGGATGGCATCGTTCGTGATTTCGGTCCTGATGACGGAAGTCGGAGAAAGTGATTCGAAAATCTGTGATAACTTCATAATCATGCACCTGCCAAACTGTGAAAAATTTACTATCTTTTTCCAAAAAATACACACTCTAAATTTTATTTTAACAAATAGTGAGAAAAAATCAAGCGAAAAGTATTGTGAATCTTTCACAAAAAGGCAGGTCCTTTTTTGAGAATTTTTCACGATGCCTGGAAGTATGAAATAGAGTATGCTAGTTGTATCTGAAGGACGTCCGAAGGGAAAACACATTTAAGGAAAAACGTATTTGAGGGAAAACACATTCGAGGGGAACACATCCGAACGGAAGTAAAGGACGAAAATATTCGGACGGAATCATCCGGGAGGAAAGCGCGAAAAGGAGGAAACACTATGGATTATCAAAGTCTGATCAACAGTTCTGCGTTGACCATTTTTGTAGCAGTTGTTCTTTTGCTTGTTACCACTGTGTGCGTGATTTACCTGCGCAACGGATGGAATGAGGCGAAGCGCCTGGGAGTTACGACGGCGGAGATGAAGAAGATTGTACTGAACTGTATCGGTATCAGTCTGGTACCGTCGATTCCGATTGTTCTGAGCGTTATCGTTATGGCTCCGGTGCTGGGCGTTGCCCTTCCATGGCTGAGAACTTCCGTTATCGGTTCCGCGAACAATGAGCTGATCTCGGCGACGATGGCTGCTTCCGCAACCGGCGTGGAATTTACTACGACAGATATGACGCCGCAGGCATGGATTAATGCCGCCTGGGCGATGACGCTTGGCTGCTCGGTTGCGCTTCCGATCGTACTGGTTGTTCTGAAGCCTGTCTGTAAGACATATGACGTCTTCCGCAAGAAAGACAGCCGCTGGATCAGTATCTTCAGTCTGTGTGCATTGGTAACGGTAATCGCGGCATTTTCGATTAACAGTGGCAAGAAGGGCATTATTCCGAGTGCGGTAATTATCGGCTGCTTTATTTTCTCATATCTCTGCAATCTGGCAGCGAAGAATCCGAAGCTGAAATGGCTGAAGGATTATGCATTCCCGCTCACTATACTTTTCGGTCTGGTACTGTCGATGATTATTACGCCGTTCTTATCTTAAGGAAAAGGAGGACATGAAATATGAGCAGTTTTGAGATTAAGATGCACCGTGATGGCAGAATTTATGGATGGTCTATGCTGTTGGCGATCTGTGCGTTCCCGTTATTTGCTTCGATTAAATACAACATCTGGCCGAACTTCGGCGCGATCTGGCCGGGTGTTCTGACCATGTGGATTCTGATGGCTTCCTACGTATTGAGCGAGATGATCGCTTTCCCGCCGATTCTTGGTCCCGGAAGCCTGTACCTGACCTATATCACCGGCAATCTGCAGAATCAGAAGATTCCCTGTGCGCTCTCCGCTATGAGTATTGCCGGAATTGAAGCCGGTACAGAAAAGGCAAACGCGGTATCCGTAATCGCAGTTGCAGTATCCAGTATTACGACTACCGTGATTATTGCTCTTGGTATTCTGCTGATGACTCCGCTGACGCCGGTACTGAATTCTCCTGTTCTCGCTCCGGCATTTAACAACGTGGTTCCTGCTATTTTCGGCGCGCTGGCCGGATTATGGCTCTTGAAGGAAATTAAGGTATCGCTCGTGTCCGTAGTTGTATGTCTGATTGCGATTCTGGTGCTGAAGATTGATCTGCAGTGGGTACTGTTGGGCGGTATCGCAGCGACGATTATTATTGCAAGACTGATGTATAGCAAGGGCATGCTGAAGGAGTAATGGACGGAAGCTGTGGGATAACACAGCGATGCGTTTCCATCATAGGAGTGGTGGATTACGTATCGGAGAGTCTGGTTAAGGAGGATAGATAGATGGGATCGGTTTTATTTAAGAAGATAAATGTAGTTGACGTGCGTCAGCAGAGGATTCTTCCCAGCATGGATGTCCTTGTGGAAGGAAAGAAGATTGCAGTCATCGCGGAACATATCGCAGAGACGGCGGATCGCGTTATCGACGGAGAGGGACTGTATTTGACGCCCGGCATCATTGATCTGCATGTACACAGCACTTGGGACGGCAGCGCAATCTCCGAGGATCTGGATGAGATGTACGGTCCGTATCAGGCATTTCTGCGGAGTGTGCAGAATGTGGAAGAATCCCTGAAGAAGGGCGTGACGACGATTCGTGAAGTGGGAAGCCCGAAGGATCTTTCTGTAGAGACGGCCTGGGCGGTCGAGCGCGGATATATAAAAGGCAGCCGCGTGATCCCGTGCGGATCGGCGATCCAGAGCGTGTACGGTCATGTTCCTTCGATCGGTACGATTGCCAATACGAAGGATGAGCTTCTGGTTGCGATTCGCGAGAAGAAAGCGCTCTTTGTAAAGAAGGGCATCCGCTGCCAGTGGATTAAGATTATGGATACTGGTGGAGCTGCCGGTTTGGAGGACATCGGACCGAGCATGTACGACCAGGATCAGCTGCAGTTTATCGTGCATGAGGCGCATCGACTGCATATGAAGATAGCCGTTCATGCGGTTTCCCGCGACGGCATTATCGAATGTATTAAGGCCGGCATCGATACGATCGAGCATGGGCCGGATATTCCGGATGAATACCTGGATGTGATGAAGGAGAAGGGACTGACTCTGGTTCCGACGCTGGCAATCTACAAGATCCTCAGCGAAGGTGTGGGCGTGCTCAGTGATTTTATGGTAGAGCGCTCGCTGAAGGTGACGAATCAGCAGCGGGATACGTTCGGCAGAGCCAGAGCGAAGGGCGTGCGCATCGCTCTCGGCACGGACGCCGGTTCGCCGCTGTTCGGCCCTCATCCGGTGGTATTCAAGGAGATGCACATGATGAACCTCTACGGCATGTCGAAGGAGGAAGTTGTCACCAGTGCGACTCTGACTGCAGCCGAAGTGCTTGGTATGGAGCACGAGATCGGTTCTGTTGAACCGGGAAAGCTGGCGGATCTGCTGGTTCTGGAGACAAATCCCTATGAAGATCTGGATGCCTTCACGAAGCATCTGGTGAGTGTATATAAAGAAGGAAAGCTTGTTTAGCTGCCCTGTTATAGGCAAGAAACATAAGCCATACCCCCATAAAGAGAGGCTTCCATCCTGCACAGGTGGGAGCCTCTTCTTCTAATGTTGTGTACATGCTTTTGTATGTTTATTTCGCTGATAGTGAGCGGATGTCCTGACACAGCGCATCCACGTTCTCCGGGCGGGTTGCCCAGCTGGTGCAGAAGCGAATGGCACTGTGCGAATTGTCAATCCGTTCCTGATAGCAGTACATGTATTTCCGGGAAAGCTTCTCACACAGATCGTCCGGCAGAATCGGGAAGACCTGATTTGTGTGACTTCTGGCCAGGAAGGAGAAGCCACATTCCTGCAGGGTATTGCGGATCTGTTCCGCCAGCTGATCGGCATGCTTTCCCAGCTTCCAGTAAAGCCCATCCTCGAACAGGGTCTGGAACTGGATGCCGAGCAGGCGCCCTTTCGCCAGCATACCGCCGTGCCGCTTGATCATATAGCGGAAATCCTGATTCAACGTCTTATTCGTGATCACAACTGCTTCGCCGAAGAGCGCTCCCATCTTGGTTCCTCCGGCATAGAAGACATCGCAGTGCGCAGCAAGAAATTCCGGCGTGATATCGCAGTCAGAAGCCATCAGACCGTATCCCAGACGGGCGCCGTCAACGAAAAGATACATATGAAACTCTTCGCAGACCTGATACAGCGCTTCCAGTTCTGCTTTCGTGTACAGAGTTCCAAGCTCCGTCGGCAGGGAAATATATACCATGCCGGGCTGAACCTCATGCTCACGGTCGCTGTTGGCGTAGTGCGCGCGGCAGTAATGGGATACCTGTGCGGCTGTGATCTTTCCCATGGATGTGGGCATCGCAAGAACCTTGTGGGAGGTAGCTTCTATCGCTCCGGTCTCATGGACAAAAATGTGACCGGTACTCGCGCAGATTACGCCTTGATAAGGCTTTAATGCGGCGGCAATCACCGTGGCGTTCGCCTGTGTACCGCCGACCAGAAAATGTACGCCGGCGTCCGGAACGCCGAAAACACGGCGGATCGTATTGCGAGCTTCCTCGCAATAGTCGTCGCAGCCGTAGCCGATGGTCTGCTCATAATTTGTCTCTGTCAGGCGCTTCAGGATCGACTCGTGAGCGCCTTCTGTATAATCGCACTGAAACTGGATCATGGTTGATATATTTTCCTTTCTTTGAATTCGTTCATACGAGCATGACTCATTCGTGTCTGCCGTACAGGCTTTATATTACAAATTTATACCCCAACCCCCACACGGTTACAATATATTGCGGGGTCTTGGGGTTATCTTCAATTTTATTTCTCAGATGGTTGATATGCACCATAATGGTATTGTCGTCCACTTCCCAGTCGCCCCAGATCTGCTGGTACAGCTGTTCCTTCGAGAAAACCTGTCCGATATGCTCCAGGAAGAAGGAGATCATCATGGTTTCTTTGGAAGAAAGCGGGATTTCCTTCCCGTCCTTCCTTAATTTCAGCGTTGTCTTGTCGAATTGGAAGGGCCCTGCCTTTGCCACCGAGGAAGACAAACTGCTGCTCTGCTTGTTGCGGCGGATCATGGCTTTCACTTTGGCTCCCAGGACAACTGGATTGAACGGCTTGGTAATATAATCATCCGCGCCCAGCTCCAGACCGTAGAGCGTATCATAATCCTCATTTCTTCCGCTTACGATAATGACCGGTGTGGAGATATTGCGCTGGCGGATCGCCTCCAGAAAATGAAACCCATCTATGCCGCCCATATTAATATCGAGAAGGATCAGGTCAAAGGTGTGAGCGCGCACCTGATCCAGAGCGGCTTCGCCGCTTCCAACGACAGATGGAATTAGCTGATTGCTGGTCATTACTTTTTCTAATAATCTCTGAACGGTAGGATCATCGTCGATGATCAGTACGTGTTCTTCTGCCATGGAAATGAAAGTCCCCTTTCTATAATTTGCAATATTGCTGCCATGTCAGTCTTGGATATCATTCATACATATAATAAGGAAAAATGAAGAAAAACGCAAGCAAAATTGACAGCATTTCGGGGATGCTATAGAATAAATTGTAACTATTCAAAGCCACGAAATCGAGCGGAAGCTCTGAATAGTTGCAATTTCTTAAAGATATTTAAGATTACTTCAGAAATATTTAAGATACCGGGGGTATGATAATGGCATCGAAGGACATCATCGATAAAACATTGGACAAATGGGATGAAACTTACGTGCAGGAAAGCAAAAAGAAGATCAGAAAGAAAATCATATTTTTGCTGGCCGGTGTTATACTTCTGGCCGGTATCCTGGCTGTGGCTGTATATCTCATGCTGTCCAGCTATCAGAAGAGCGTGGTGAACGGACAGGTACAACAGATGGTCTATCTGGTGCAGTCTGTCACCAACAGCATCGAAGAGTATGTGGATGAATATGAAGTCACGCTGAATGTGATGCTTCAGGATCCTGTCTTTCTCGAAGCAGAAGAAGCCTGCCTGGCAGGCGAAGCAGAAGAGATGGAGGGCTACCTGAAAGCACAGCAGAATCTCCGAAGCGGAACGCTTGGCCTGGTCGGGTATCGCAGCCCGGACGGTCGGCAGTACGTCTCGGAACAGCCGGAAGAGTATAGTGAGATCAGGCAGATGACGAACGCTGCGAACGCTGTACAGCTTGCGCTGGTACAGATGGGAGAGAAGAACTTCTATCTTAAGATTTCTGCGGAAACATCCGGCGGCGGAAACCTTGGTCTCTTCTTAAGCATCCGCAGTCTCTATGAGAAGACAGCATCGTATATTTCTCTCGGTGAAGAAGGCTACATTATGCTGAAGACCTCCGATGGGCGCATCCTGACGCATCCGGCGGAGAATCAGATCGGCATGTATGTCATCAAGGATCGTCAGAAAGAGCACCCGGAATATGATCTGACTGAGCTGCAGGCGATGGTTGAGAAGCAGCTGGCCGGAGAGACCGGAACGGCGATGTACGCTTCCTACTGGTGGCCGGAGGACCCGCCGCGAAGAGTGCGGAAGGTATCCGCCTACCAGCCAGCGCATCTGGGGGATGATTTCCTGATCGTAAGCGCAGTGATCGACTATGACGAGATCTCGCTTCCGGTCAGCAACGGAGTGATCCGTATCCTTGTAGTTGCCGGTTTTCTGGGAGCGCTTCTGATCATGCTGCTGGCACTTCTGGCGGTACTCTGGAGAAGCATGAACCGCTTCCAGGCGGAGAATGCGTATCTGCGAAAACTGAATGAACAGCTGGAGGAACTCCGGGCCAGAGAAGAGAAGCTTGCACATCAGCAGAGGCTTCAGCTTCTGGGAACTATGACCGGTGGAATCGCCCATGAATTTAACAATTTGCTGACTCCCATTATGGGATATTCCGCCATGCTCCTGATGGATGCGGAGGAAGGTTCCGAACAGAAGCAGGATCTGCAGGAGATTTACGATTCTGCGGAGAAGGCGAAGGAGATCATCGACCAGCTGTCACGGTTTTCTGGTAAGAATGCCGAGAAGACATTCCGGAGTATTCCGATTGCGGAAGTGGTGGACAAAGCGATGCTGATGGTGGAATCCATCTGCCCGAAGAGCGTAACACTGGACAGATGCCTGGAGAAGACGGAAGTCTCCATTATGGGGAATCCGACGCAGATCCATCAGCTTCTTCTGAACCTTTGCAACAATGCGTTCTACGCGATGAAAGATACGGTGAATGCGCGTCTCATCCTGGAAAGCCATGTGGTAAAGGGCGAGAAAAAAGTGAATCCTTTCTTCAAGGGAAAGGAGAAGCAGATGTTTTACCGGTTGAGTGTCCGGGACAATGGCTGCGGGATGAGCCCGGAGACATTGGAACAGATTTACGTCCCCTTCTTTACAACAAAGAAAGCGGGAGAGGGAACAGGACTTGGCTTGTCCGTTGTGCATCGGATCATAGATGCTCACGGTGGTCTCCTTTGCGTGACCAGCCAGCCGGGAGAAGGCACGAAATTCGTGATCTGGCTTCCGGTACACATCAATTAAGGATGGAGAAAACAAATGAGCGAAACTATTGTAGGTATTCTTGGTTTTTTAACCATTGCGGCTATCGTAGTCACTCTGTTTAAGAGTAAGACTCTGCCGAGTATTGCGTTTATCGTATTCCCTACGATTCTTGCTGTGATCCTTGTGATCGGCGGTTATTATGATTTTGAACAGGTAGGAAAGCTGATTAAGAGCGGCTTCAGCAGCACGAGCCCGACGGCAGCCCTGTTCGTATTCAGTGTTCTGTATTTCGGTATCATGACCGATGCCGGTATGTTCGACGTTATTATCGACAAGCTGATGAAGCTGGTCGGTGACAATGTCATCGGTGTATCTGTAATGACAGCGGTTATCGCGCTGATCGGCCATCTGGATGGCGGCGGCGCCTCCACGTTTTGTATCGTGGTTCCTGCGATGCTTCCGGTATACAAGAAGATGCACATGCGTCCGACCAGCATGCTGACAGTTTCTGTACTGGCTATGGGTGTTCTGAATCTGATGCCCTGGGCCGGTCCGACCATGCGTGCGGCAACGGTTCTTGGCGTAGAGGCAGCTAGCCTGTGGAGCACGCTGATTCCGATTCAGATCTTCGGTATTGCTCTTGTGTTCGTAGTAGCTGTTATCTTCGGTCTTAAGGAGAAGGCACGTGGTGCAGGTCTGCACGGCAAGCTGCATGAGATTGAAGGCGAAGTTGTTCTGGATGATGCGCAGGAGAAGGAGAAGAACGAGCTGGCTCGACCGAAGCTGTTCATTTTCAACATCATTCTGACGATTGCAGTTATCGCTCTGCTGATTTATGATATTTTCCCCAGCTACGTACCGTTTATGTTCGGTGTAGCGATCGCGATCCTGGTAAACTATCCGGGCGCAAAGATGCAGAAGAAGATCATCAACAGCCACGCGGGTCCCGCGCTGATGATGTGTTCCACTCTGATGGGCGCAGCTGTCCTGATGGGTATTCTCGTTAAGAGCGTAACCGTAGGTGATGTGGAAGTGGCAAGTGTTATCACCTGCATGTCGGATCTGATTTCCGCAATCCTTCCCGCATTCCTGGGTCGTCATCTGCCTTTGGTTATCGGTATCCTCAGTGTACCGCTGGCTCTGGCATTCGATACTGACAGCTACTTCTACGGAATGCTTCCGGTTATGATCGGTATCGGCGAAGGTTTCGGTGTTGCAGCAATGCCGATCGCAGTTGCCATGGTTGTATGCCGTAACTGCGCAACCTTCATCAGCCCCATGGTACCGGCCACTCTGCTGGGTGTCGGTCTGGCGGATGTGGATATCAAGGATCATATCAAGAACAGCTTCCTCTGGGTATGGGGATTCAGTATCCTGTGCATGATCTTCGCGATCATCCTTGGTATTATGCCTTTCTAATTATTGCCAAACACTATTTCTACTCTTTCTTTTGTCTCCGGTGCGGGTGTATACTTGTACCGGAGACTTTTTTTGATAAAAGTCCGGACAGCGGAGGATGTCGCATGGGAGATGGCGGCACAAGGAGCCGGATGCTGTATCTGCTTCCCGCCGGAAAATTTCCGCAATACCTATGGGCTGACGGTAACGCCGCTTTTTTTCCCAGACGGAACGCCCGTCATGAGAAACACCTGGCTTTATTATCGCAGAGAACGCTGCAACACGAATCTGAAGGGATTCATCGCCTACACGGAGGCCGCTAGATGAATATAGATTTCGTGAAAGCTATTATTGATGAATGGGATCCTGTAGATCTGTTGGCATACGCGCCAAATATAGAAGTCGTGATTCAGATGACGTTTTGTGGCGATAAGGCGAAAAATAAAGGATAAACCACAAGATATAGTGGTTTTGAGAGAAAATTCGAGGCAAAAACTGGCCGAAAAACAGCCGTTTTTGACCTCGATTTTTTAGTGGTTTGACAGATGACATGGCGATTTTTGAGACTGATGACAGATGAAAAGGAGTAAGAAGGGAATGAGAATCATGACAGCACGATTTATGAAGGGAACTCCCTATGCTGCCTTGGAAATTGAAATGCAGAGGCCGCCCGGTTTCCGCCCCCGTAAGAGCGGGATGATTATCAGCAGATGTGTCTGTGGCACACAGGACTGCGGCTGCGGTTTGTGCGCTCATAAAGAGAGAAACGGTACCGACCAAACGGCAAAAGGATTCGCCTGCCTTTGTGAGCAGATTCTGGCAGGATGTACGCCTCTTTCCAAGCGGATGGGAGATCTTACCGCTGAGGCGGCCGGAAAGCCGTTTGTGGCCCGTGTGGCACGTATGTCGGAGGATTTTTCTTCGATCTTTTTCCTGGCCGGACACCAGGAACGGTTTGACCGTTTATTGGATGGAAAGAGCGATCCAGCAGATACGGATGTGTTATACGCAGCGCTGTATCTGCTGTCGGCAGACCGCATCATCAACGTAATCAGGGCAAAGCGGGATCTGGCGTACTGCCTTCCCCTGTCCTATGACCTGCAGGGCTTAAATGCGTTTGCAAAAACCCTCGCCCGAAAGGATATCCTCTCGTCAGAGGATGGGAGCAATAAGCTGATGGCCGCATTGGAAGCGGAACTTCCAGAGGATATGGAGGCCGCTTTGGAGATCGCAGAAAAGTATCAAAAATATGGTGATCGCGGAGGCGTTAAAGCTGGACGGTCACCATTTTTCATTTGAGGATGAGCACGCTGCGGAGTCGGAGGAAGATTGGAAATTGGAAGAACCTTCTGAGGGAGATAACCTGTTGGGTTCGGATACTTTTTTTGAAGATCCGGAATTGCCGGGAGAGGGAGAAGCGCAGAACCGACAGGAAGAATTTCATGCAGACTGGACAGAGCGGTATAAGCTTGCGCGAAAATATTTGTATGGCGGAAAAAATGTGAGGCAGGATTTTCCACAGGCATTCACTCTGTTTCTCGCAGAAGCGGAGACAGGGAACGCCCTTGCTGTGTATGATCTGGGGAGGATGTGTGCGGATGGGCTTGGGTGCGAAGCAGGTCCCGAGACAGCAAAGGACTGGTATAGGAAGGCACTGACGGCTTTCCTTATTGCAGAGCGCACGGCAGAAGAATGGCAGCTCCCCTATCTGTGGTATCGGATCGGAAAGATGTATGCTGCAAGGCTTGGGGCAGAGCACAAGGTAAGTGGCACCGAAGCTGCAGGAGAGGAAAACCTGGGCCGGGATTATGCATCCGCCGCTGCATGGCTTTCAAAGGCAGTCTCACGAAACCATAAGTATGCTCAATACTCCCTTGCTGCATTGTATTACCGCGGGCAGGGGGTGAAGCAGGATTTTTCCCAGGCGTTCCTGCTTTATCAGAGGTCTGCCGAACAGGGAAACCCATATGCATCTTATGAACTGGCAAAGATGTTCCGGGACGGAGTTGGCACGGAGCCGGATCCTTGGCAGGCGAAGGAACAGTTTGAGAAAGCGTTTATCGGTTTTTCTGCCCTTGAGATGGAAAGAATGCTGTGGGTACAGAGGATGAACAACATCCGCAGCGCTGCTATGGAAATCGTTGCAAACGATTTGATTTACTGTTAGGAGGACGGCTATGAAGGTCAAGCTGGACGATTATGAGGTGCGGGTGCTGATAAACGGCTTGATGCAGCAGCACAGGAGCTATGACGCAGAAACCAACGGTCAGATTGACGCCCTTGCCCTTCGCCTGTGTGACATTGCTGAAGCAATGAAGCCGGGGCGAAAGAAGAAAATCCCCTTTGAGCCGGTGGAAATCAGAGTAATTCGGCATTACCTTATGGAGTGGCGAAATCGAGAGATACGGGCCGAAAGGCACGGTGCCGTAGATGCCATAAACGAACTGCTGATACGGTTTACCCGCTAAAGAGAGAAAAGTCGCTGTCACAGACGGCGGCTTTCCCTTTTCGGGAAGTATCCAAGAAGTCATAAAGTTTCGTGAGTAATGGAAGAAGCCAACGCTTTGAGAAAATAGAGAAGAGTAATATTCTGAAAACTACTTGAGATTTTGGGGAAAATCTGCTAAAATACTTTTGTATGTCTATGGGGTAGGGGAATTCATATCCTTTTGCCTTAGAAATTATGGAAGGAGGACTTGACTATGGCAAACGGAAATGCAGACAATTATTGTCGGATCGGCTCGGCAGGAGCATAGCGCCGTTTTTTCAGCGTGTCAAGTCTTATTTCATACAATTTATAACGAACCAGCTGCCGGAGACAGGGCGCATTATGCCTTGGCTTCGGCTTTTTGCGTTTGTCGGAAGGATGGTGGTTTGATATTGAAGTCCTAACCACGACCGGCAAATCGATCTTTTCCGGTTAAACCTTCTATCTTCTCCGGCGTGTCCGTTGTCGGAGGAAGAAAATAGCGGATAAAATTATTTTGGAGGAATAAAAATGAAGAAGAAACTTCTAAGCCTTCTGCTTGCGTTGTGCCTTGTGATGGCACTTGTTCCGATGACAGCGTTTGCAGAGGATGCACAGAACATAAATGTCTGGGATGGCAGCACAGCGGCAGCGTTCGCAGGTGGAACAGGTACCGCAGAGAATCCTTATCAGATCGCTAACGGAGCAGAGCTTGCATATCTTGCAAGTTCTGTGAATAGCGGAGAAACCTACGAAGATAAGTACTTTGTTTTGACGGCCAACATAAACCTGAACGGGCTGCCTTGGACACCGATTGCAAATTCTTTTTCTGATGCACTGTTTGGAGGTACGGATTATCGCATCTTTGCCGGTAATTTTGACGGTAAGGGATATACCATCTCTAACGTTTCCATTGGGTCTGAAACCACCCCGTTTGAATCAGATGTATTTGGGTTGTTTGGTGCAACGGGGGGGAAAATCAGCAACTTGAATCTGGACACGGTTTCTATCCACGGTGTAGCAAAGATTGCTTCTGGATATGTCGTCGGAATTGCCGGCGGTCTGGTTGGTTCTTCAGCCGGATCCATTGAAAATTGTCATGTGACAGGTTTGGCTATGGATATGAGCGCACCGAGCAACGGTTATGCTGCTGCATACTGGGTCGGCGGGCTTGTAGGTGCACTGGATGGAGCGCAGCTCATCAACGAGTGCAGTGTATCCGGCAGCATTACGGAAAAAGCCGGTAAGGGGTCTATCGGCGGACTGATTGGTGAATTGGGAAAAGCAGCGAAAATCACATACAGCAGATCCGATGTGACGGTAAATGTGAAGGCAGATTCCCGTGGCGGTGCGAATGTCGGCGGATTTATCGGCAAAGGAAACGGCAAAACAGATGCAGAAACGATTATTCGAAATTGTTATGCCACGGGCAATGTTACCGGCGGCGCATATACAGGCGGCTTTGCTGGCGGCCTTTGGGGACTGAATATCAAAAACTGCTATGCAAGTGGCAATGTATCACAGGCTGCGGCTGCTATGGCCTCTTTTGTAGGTACCGATGCCTCTGACTCAAATTACTATGGCTCCATTACAAATTGCTTTACAACCGGCATCGTAACAGGCTCATCACCCTTTCGGTATGCCTTTGCAGAGCAGTCGTCTGCGACCAAGAGAAGCGAAATAACCAATTGCTATTTTGCAGTGGAAAACCTCGGTATTAAAAACCAGAACGAATCTGCAACTGAAAAGCCGCAGGATGAAATGAAAAACGAAGCTTTTGCAGCCGCGCTGAATGGCAGCGACGACAGCAACGGATGGTCTTTTGTGAACGGACAGATTCTTTGCGGTGCAGAGCCGGCAGATTACAGTGCTGTGGAAGCAGCGATGGCAGCCATTCCCACTGATTTGACTGTGTATACCGACGAATCTGTTGCCGCATTAAATACGGCGGTAGACGGAGTTGTCAGGGGCAAAGCTTTTGTGAGTCAGGCTAATGTCAACGCAATGGCACAGGCTATCGAAGATGCGATTGCTGCCCTGCAATACAAGGATGCTGATTACACAAAGGTTGATGCAGCCATTGCCAAAGCAAATGCACTGAACAAGGACAACTACAAGGACTTCTCTGCTGTAGAAACTACTGTCAATGCTGTTGTCCGTGACAAGAATATCACTGAACAGAGCGAAGTTGACGCAATGGCGAAGGCTATTGAAGATGCCATTGCTGCCCTGCAATACAAGGATGCAGATTACACAAAGGTAGATGCAGCCATTGCCAAAGCAAATGCACTGAACAAGGATAACTACAAGGACTTTACCGGCGTGGAAGCCGCTGTGAATGCTGTGACCCGTGGTAAAAATATTACGGAGCAGACCGAGGTTGACGCCATGGCAAAGGCTATTGAAGATGCCATTACTGCCCTGCAATACAAGGATGCAGATTACACAAAGGTAGATGCAGCCATTGCCAAAGCAAATGCACTAAACAAGAATGACTACAAGGATTTCTCCGGTGTGGAAGCTGCTGTCAAGGCTGTTGTCCGTGGTAAAAATATTACGGAGCAATCCGAAGTAGACAAGATGGCAAAGACTATCGAAGATGCGATTGCTGCTCTTGAGAAAAAACCTGCCAGTACCAAACCGGGAACATCCGGTAAGAGTCCGCAGACCGGCGATACAAGCAACCTTGCTTTGTGGATTGCCCTGTTGTTCATCAGCAGCGGTGCTGCCATTGGTACAACGGTTGTCAGCAGAAAGAAAAAGTACAACAGATAATTGAATAGCGTTCCCTTGCTCCATCTTCCGAGCAAGACAAAAGCGTCGTAGCAATACGGCGCTTTTTTGTTACCCGGAAGCGACAAACAGCGACTTTTGCATGACGGACGGTATGGATACCGATTCCAAAACAAAGCTGCTCATATCGAAGGAAAACGCCCAGAATCGCCCCGAAACCATACAGCGGGGTCAGGTTTTGGGCGTTTTTGCGTTTCGGGAGCAAATCGGCAATTAGGCAGCGATAATGTAGACACCGAGCAAATTGCCCGCAATGTTCACTTCAAGGACACGGGTGGTTTGACCTACAACGAGTATTTCCAGCGGCTCATTGACGAGGGCAAAATCTCCACAAGAGGACAGAAAGCCGGGGCAACGGTCTTTAACGAGCTGGTCATTGATGTGAACACAAGATACTTTGAGGAGCACGGCGGCTACGAATATGCCAGGCAGTTCTACGGGGAAGCCTACCGTTTCGGCTGTGAGATTTACGGCGAGGAGAACATCGTGTCGGCGGTTATGCACGCCGATGAAATCAACAAGGCGGTGTCCGAAGAACTGGGCAAGCCGGTCTACCACTACCACCTGCACATCGTGGCAATCCCCACCGTCCGAAAAGAAATCCTGTGGTCGAAACGCTGCAAGGACGAAGCTCTGAGAGGAACGGTCAAGGAGGTCATCAACCAAGTTTCCCACTCAAAGAAGTGGAAGAACACCGTTCCTCTGCTGGACGAAAACGGACAGCAGGTTATCAGCAAATACGGAAAACCGATGTTCCGCAAGTCCTATTCCGTTCTGCAAGACAAGCTCTTTGCGCATATGACCGAAGCGGGTTTCACCGGCTTTGAGCGTGGCGTATTGGGCAGCACAGCGGAGAATTTGAGCAGCCTGGATTATCAAATTCAGAAGGACAAGGAGCGGCTTGCCGACATTCAGGAACGCATTGAAGCCGAGCAGGTACGCTATGAGCCTGCTCACGAAGTCCACAAGACGATGGCAGAGATTGAGGGAATGGGGCAGAAAACCCTCACCGGCAAGATTGCCGTTTCCAAGGACGATTATCAGCAGCTCACGGCACTTGCAAAGGAGGGTATCACAAGCCGCAGCGAAATCCAAGATTTGAAAAGCAGCGTTTCCTACTATCAAAGGCAATATTTCAATGCGTCCTCTGCCGTGGAACGATTGCAGGAACGCTATGACCGGCTCAAAGAAAAATGCCAGCCGTTCTTGCAGGCACTGGAACACTTCCCGAAGCTGGTGGAGGTCTTTGTGGAGAAGGTCAAGGAGCTTTTCAGTATCAAGGAAGCGCAGGAGCGCAAGGAACGGGAGGACAGAGCAGCCGCCCGAAAAGAACAATCCAAACACCGTCGGGGCAGAAATGATTGGGAAAGATAATCCCTTCCATTACTATCCCGACTTTTTAACTTCTTCAACACTTGAATTACGGAGGTATGAAAATGAAAGACATTACAAGCACGATTACCAAGCCCCTCGCCGTCCTCGGAGAGAATGGCAAAGGGTCTGTCTTTTGGGAATCTGTTTCACAGCCTCAACAAAAGATGAATACGATCCTGAGATTGTTGAGAAGGACGGGGCAATCGAAGTTCCCTCCGTATCTGTGCAGAGAACCGCCAGACGCATCATGGACGGCACACTGTATATCCGCAAATAAGCAGAACCAAAAAAGAGAAAATGTTAAAATAATCTGATAATTTGGAGCGCAAAAATACGTATAGTCACAAAAAAACTTGACAGAAAGAAATCGCGGGCGTATAATGAAGCCCATAAATGCATACGAAACGGGGAGCTTGCCTGAGCAGGCTGAGAGAGGCTGTTATTGCTGAAACCCTTGAACCTGATGTGGGTAATGCCAACGTAGGAAGCATATGAGTTGATTTATATGGGGACACGTGGGTGTCCCCTTTTTGTATGCGTACACTGCGGCCGGTCGGGGGCACCACTTCCGGTCGCTTCCCGCCCTGTCTCTTATATCCGGGCAGGAGAAGAAAAATTAATGGCATTCATAATCAAAGGAGGAAAAGTATTATGAAGACAGCATTAACAATCGCCGGAAGTGATTCCAGCGGAGGCGCCGGCATTCAGGCGGATATCAAGACAATGACAGCGAACGGTGTATACGCAATGAGCGCAATCACCGCACTGACCGCACAGAATACGACCGGCGTTCAGGGAATCTTTGAAGTGACTCCTGAATTTCTCGGCATGCAGATCGACAGTGTATTCACGGACATCCGTCCGGACGCTGTGAAGATCGGAATGGTCTCCTCTGTGGGCCTGATCGAGATGATCGCAGACAAGCTGAAGCATTACGAAGCGCAGAATGTTGTGGTGGACCCCGTAATGGTAGCAACCAGCGGTTCCCGGCTGATCTCGGAGGACGCAATATCTGTACTGAAGGCACGCCTGCTTCCGATGGCGACTCTTCTGACGCCGAACATTCCGGAGACGGAAGTTCTGGCCGGACGCGAGGTAAAGACAGCAAAGGACATGATCGAGGCGGCAGCCTTTATCAGTGAGAATTATCACTGTGCCGTACTCTGCAAGGGCGGCCATCAGCTGAACGATGCAAATGACCTTCTGTACCGTGACGGCAGTTATCGCTGGTTCAACGGCAAGCGAATCAACAATCCGAATACGCATGGAACCGGATGCACGCTGAGCAGCGCCATCGCTTCCGGACTTGCGAAGGGAATGACGCTGGACGATGCGGTGGAGAATGCGAAGGAATACATCTCCGGCGCTCTGGCAGCCATGCTGGATCTCGGAGCTGGCTCTGGCCCCATGAATCACGCATTCGACATTCACAGCAGATTTGCGGAAGAGGAGAAATAAGCAGAATGAGCATTGTAGAACGCCTGTTGGAAGATTCCAAAGAAATCTGGGAGACTTTCTATACTCATCCCTTCGTACAGGGAATCGGCAGCGGAAGCCTGGATCATGAGAAATTCAAATATTATATGATACAGGACTACCTGTATCTGATTGATTATGCGAAGGTATTCGCCGTAGGAGCGGCGAAGGCTTTCGATAAGGACACGATGCGCGAGTTCTCCGCCTATACAGACTCTCTGATGAACGGAGAGATGGAGATTCATCGCAGTTACATGAAGCGCCTGGGCATCACCGAGGAAGAAGCGGAGCACTGCCCGGCAGCGTTGGATAACATTTCTTATACTTCTTATATGCTTCGAATTGCCTACGAGGGAGGTCCCGCTGATGTGATGGCGGCAATCCTTTCCTGTGCGCTGAGCTACGAGGAGATCGCCTGCCGCTTGAAGGCGCAGTATCCCGGCTGCTGGGAGCACCCGTTCTTCGGCGAATGGGTCAGCGGCTATATCTCTGAGGAGTATCACGAAGCCAATCAGAAGCTGATCGCACTGATGGAGCGCCTGGCGGATGGCTTCGACGAGCGTCAGATCGCAAGACTTTCGGAAGTATTCAAAAACTGTTCCCGTTACGAAGCCGCTTTCTGGGATATGGGCTGGGAGATGAAGAAGTAAATGCTGCAGTTTAATGACGTAACATTTTCTTATCCGGGCAAAAACTTTCCGCTGATGCAGGATCTTTCCTTTCAGATTAAGAAGGGCGAGTTTGTGTGTCTGGTCGGGCATTCCGGCTGCGGTAAGAGCACGATCTTTCGTCTGGTAAATCAGCTTCTGACTCCGAATCAGGGTGAGATTCTTGTGAATGGGAAAAATATTGCAGGTCAGAAGAATTACTGTGGATATATGCCGCAGAGCGACCTTCTCTTCCCCTGGCGCAGCGTGAAGGAGAACGTTATGCTTCCTCTGGAGATTCAGGGTAAGCTTTCCGCAAAGGAAAGAAATGAGAAAGCGGAGGAAGCCCTGCAGATGGTCGGTCTCTCCGAATGGGCGGATAAATCCCCGGCGGAGCTCTCCGGCGGTATGCGTCAGCGGGCGGCTTTTGCGCGCACAGTTATGACCGGCTCGGATCTGCTGCTCCTCGACGAGCCATTTTCGGCGCTGGACTACCTGACCCGTCTATCTATGAGGGAATGGCTGCTGCAGCAGTGGGAGCAGGATAAGAAGACGATTCTCTTTATCACACACGATGTGGAGGAGGCAGTCTATCTCTCAAACCGCGTCCTGGTGGCGGAAGAAATCCCGATGACATCCCTTTCCTCAGTAGAAGTTCCGGCGGGTTATCCCCGGACAAGAGAACGGATGAGAGAACCCGGTATGCTGCTCCTGAAAGAGGAGCTGATCGACCGGCTGCGGAGGAAGGACGGATGAAGATGAAGAATAACAGCCGGGCTAATTTACCGGCGATGCTCCTGATATTTCTGCTTCTCATGATCTGGCAGTGCGCGGCCATGGGAATCAATGCCGCCTATATTCTGCCGACGCCGTGGCAGGTGCTTGTGCGTCTGTGGGAGCTTCGCGACCCTCTGTTCGGTGCGCATCTTCCGGCCACAATGGCAGTTGTGGGAATCGGCCTCGGCCTTTCTATTGTTCTGGGTCTTGCCCTCGCTGTGCTGATGGACGTCAGCAAGACGGCAGAGAAGGCTCTATACCCGTTAATCATTGCCTCTCAGACGATTCCGACGACCGCACTGGCGCCGCTTTTCGTACTCTGGTTCGGCTATACCATCTGGAGTAAGGTGCTGGTTACGGTACTGATCACATTTTTCCCGATTACGATCACAGTATTCGATGGATTTCGTTCCGTGAAGACGGAGATGGTGGAATTGATGTTCACGTTCGGCGCGACCCGGATGCAGGTCTTTCGGAAGCTGAAATTTCCTGCTGTTCTTCCCTATTTCTTCTCTGCCATCAAGATGGCGATTCCGCTGTCGATCATCGGCGCGGCAATCGGCGAATGGCTCGGCGCACAGAGCGGACTTGGCTATTTCAGCCGCCGCATGATGACCCAGCTCGACGGCGCAGGCGTATTCGCACCGGTACTGCTGCTCTCGGTAGTCGCCATGATCCTGGTAGAGATCGTATCGATCCTGGAGAAGAAATTGATCACATGGAGAAATGCTTGATAAAAGTCCGGGAGTGTGTTAGCACGGAGAAATCCACTTTTATCAAAAAACATAGAACATAGCAAAAAAAGTATAAGAAAAAGGAATAATCAAATGAAATTAAATAAAGTTCTGGCAGTAGTAATGGCAGGAGCCATGACACTTTCCCTGGCGGCCTGCGGCAGCAGCAACAGCACCGCGGATACCACAGCGGCAGCAGGCAGTGCGGCAGATACCACAGCAGCGGCAGCAGACGCCTCCGAAGATACGGCGGATACAACCGCAGCAGCAACCGAGAAGAGCGGGGAGCTGCGCGAGATGAACGTCGTTCTCGACTGGTATCCGAACGCTCTTCACACCTTTATCTACACGGCGATCGAGCGTGGTTACTACGAAGAGGAAGGTCTGGACGTGCATATCCAGTTCCCGGCCAATGACAACGACGCGCTGGCGCTGGTAGCCGCCGGACGTGCGCAGATCGGTCTGTACTATGAGCATGATATCATTCAGGCGGTGGCGAACCAGAACGTTGGCATCAAGTCCATCGGCGCGGTGGTACAGGCTCCTCTGAACATCATTCTTTCTTTGAAGGACAAGAATATCCTGAGCCCGAAGGACCTGGAAGGCAAGACCATCGGCTACAGCGGAACCGCGCTGAGCGAATCTCTGGTATACACCATGATGCAGGCGGTTGGCGCAAGTATCGACGATGTGGAGATGGTAAACGTCGGTTTCGAGTTGATGAGCTCTATGACGACTGGCAATGTGGATGCAACCATCGGCTGTCTGGTAAATCACGAGGTTCCGGAACTGGAGCATGAAGGCTTTGAGGTGAATTACTTCTCCGTCAGTGATTATGGTATCCCGAACTACTACGAGGGCGTATTCCTGGCGAACAATGACATGATCGAGAACGAGCCGGAAGTACTGGAAGCTTTCCTTCGCGCCAGCGCAAAGGGCTTCAAAGATTTCAAGGCGGACCCCTACGGCTGCCTGGATATCCTCCTGAACAACCAGAACGAGGAAAACTTTCCTCTGACGCCTGAAGTTGAGCAGCAGTCCTGCGACACGCTGCTTCCTCTGATGGAGACCGCGGATGCTGAATTCCTCAGCCAGACAGAAGAAAACTGGCAGGCAAACATCGACTGGATGCTGGAGAACGGTCTGATCGATCATGCAGTGGATGTATCTGATGTTATGATAAATCTGGACTGGAAGAAATAAAAAATAACGACGGCGGGGATTGTTTCGGCAATCCCCGCTTTTGTGCGCTGTAGAAAATCTATGCGTCAGCATTTGCCTCCGGTTATCGAAACGTGCGGATTTCAGGTCAAGCTTGACAGTCCCTATAGGATGAAATACAATATAGTATAAAAGTCAGAGCGTCACCGTCATGACGCCTGGACAGAATACGGAGTAATTTAGATATGGAACACTATATACGGATTCCGTTATCCGGCTACTGCAAGGTAGACAATGCCACGAAGGTAATCGAGGCATTGTTCTACGATGACGAGAAGTGGGGGAAGGAATTCATTCGTCTGGAATGCAATAACCAGAACTGTCCATATACCGGAGAGTGCTATATGGTAAAGCAGGCACTGAATATGGAAGATTAAAGACAGGAGGTACATATGCGATTAAAGATTACACAGGGAAGAGTGCTGGACCCGGCATCGAAGACCGACGGCATCTATGATATTCTGGTGGAAGACGGCAGAATCGTAAAGCTTGATACACAGATTGAGGAGGAAGCAGATCAGGTGATCGATGCTTCCGGCTTCTATGTTATGCCGGGACTGATCGATTTGCACGTACATTTCCGGGAACCCGGATTCGAATACAAGGAGACCATCGCAACCGGCTCCGCAGCTGCGGCAAAGGGCGGATTCACTGGTGTATGCCCGATGGCGAATACGAATCCGGTTGTAGATACGCCGGAGATGATCCGCTGGATTCTGAAGAAAGGCGAAGAGGTTTCGCCGGTTCACCTGTATCCGATCGGAGCCGTTACCTATGGCCTGAAGGGAGAGCAGATCACGGATGCGGCAGCCATGAAAGCTGCTGGTATGTGTGCGCTCAGCGAGGACGGCAAGACGGTCATGGATGCCAGAGTATATCGCGATGCTCTGCGTCAAGCGGCAGCAAATGATATCGTAGTTATGGATCACTGCGAGGACGCAAACCTGTTAAAGGGCGGCGCAATGCACGCAGGAAAGAAAGCAGATTCCCTGGGCTTAATCGGGATCTCTCATGCGGTGGAGGATGTAATCACAGCGCGAGATATTCTGCTTGCGAAGGAGACCGGCGCGCATCTGCACCTGTGCCACTGCTCCACAGCGGGAAGCGTTCGCATGGCAAGAGAAGCGAAAGAGGACGGTGTGCACCTTACCGCGGAGGTATGCCCGCATCATTTTACACTTACAGTAGAAGATATCCCGGAGGGTGATGCCAATTTCAAGATGGCTCCGCCTCTGCGTGACGCTGCGGACGTACAGGCGTTAAAGGAAGGACTTCGTGACGGTATCATCGATGCAATCTCCACGGATCACGCGCCGCACAGTGTGGAAGAGAAGACGAATCCGGAATTTGTGAAGAACGCGAATGGAATCGTTGGTCTGGAGACTGCCGTTTCGCTGGTTATCAGTGAGCTGGTAGAGCCCGGCTGGCTGACTCCTCTGCAGATGGCGGAGAAGATGAGCTACCGCCCGGCGCAGATCCTTGGCATTGAAGCCGGTGAGCTGAAAGTGGGCCGCGCAGCGGATATCACGATTATCGATCCTTCGGCGGAGTATGTGATCGATAAGAATACCTTTGCCAGCAAAGGCAGAAACACCCCGTTCCACGGGCGTAAGGTTCACGGCCGCGTTATGGCAACAATCGTGGATGGAAAAGTTGTATATCAGGCAGAGTAATACCAGGCAGAGTAATACCAGGCAGAGTAATACCAGGCAGAATAAAATACAGAGAAGAGGAAGAAAACATGATTAATAAACTGATGAAGCAGATTGAGAAGCTGGACGCTCCCGTTGTTGTCGGACTGGATCCGATGCTGTCCTATGTCCCGGAGCAGGTGCAGAAGGCGGCATTCTCTGAGTACGGAGAGACACTGGAGGGCGCGGGCGAAGCGATCTGGCAGTATAATAAGACCATCGTAGATAACATCTATGATCTGATTCCGGCAGTAAAGCCGCAGATCGCCATGTACGAGCAGTTCGGAATCCCCGGCATGATTGCTTACCAGAAGACAGTGGATTACTGCCGGGAGAAAGGTCTGGTGGTAATCGGCGATGTAAAGAGAGGCGACATCGGTTCTACTTCCGCTGCCTACGCAGCCGGTCATCTGGGCCGCGTAACGGTTGGCGCCAATACCTTTTCTGCATTTAATGAAGACTTTGCAACCGTAAATCCTTATCTGGGATCCGACGGCATCAAGCCTTTCCTGGAAGTATGCAAAGCGGAGAAGAAGGGTATTTTTATCCTGGTAAAGACGTCCAATCCTTCCAGTGGTGAGTTCCAGGATCGCCTCATCGATGGCCGCCCGCTGTACGAGTGGGTCGGCGAGAAGGTGGCCGAATGGGGAGAAGAAGTGATGGGCGATACCTATAGCTATGTCGGCGCAGTTGTCGGCGCGACCTATCCGGAGATGGGCAAGGTTCTGCGCAAGGTGATGCCGAAGGCCTGCATTCTGGTTCCCGGCTACGGTGCACAGGGCGGCAAGGCGAAGGATCTGGCTCCTTATTTTAATGAGGACGGCCTTGGTGCGATTGTTAACAGCTCCCGTGGAATCATCTGCGCATATAAGCAGGAGAAGTACGCGAAGTTTGGAGTGGAAGCGTTCGGAGAAGCATCCCGTCAGGCAGTCATCGATATGATCGAAGACCTGAAATCTGCGCGCGGCTAAGGAGGTTTTCGTATGAGCAAGCATAAAATAACTGCCGGAGTGGTCTCTCAGGAGATGATCAGCGACGGCATCTACAGCCTGTGGATCGAAGCGGCTCCCATTGCGGCGGACGCGGTTCCCGGTCAGTTTATTTCCCTGTACTGTGCGGAAGGCACGCGCCTGCTTCCTCGTCCGATCAGCCTGTGCGAGATCGATAAGGAGAACGGCCGCCTGCACCTGGTATACCGCGTGGCCGGAAAAGGTACAGAGGAGTTCTCAGCATTAAAGGCGGGCGATACCATCGAAGTTCTCGGTCCGCTGGGAAATGGATTCCCGCTGACAGATAAAAAGGCTGTCCTTGTCGGCGGCGGCATCGGTGTACCTCCTATGCTGCAACTGGCCAAGAGCCTGGATTGCGAGAAGGTTCTTGTGATGGGATATCGCACGGCGGATACCTATCTGGAGGCGGAGCTGGCCGCGCAGGCACCGCTGTATATTGCGACGGATGACGGAAGCAAGGGCACGCACGGAACCGTCGTGGACGCGCTCCGTGCCAACAACATCGAAGCAGATGTTCTGTACGCCTGCGGTCCGACTCCCATGCTGCGAGCTCTGAAGGCATATGCGGAAGAAAAGGGCATGACCGCCTGGATCTCCATGGAGGAAAAGATGGCTTGCGGCATCGGTGCCTGTCTGGCCTGTGTCTGCCAGTCGAAGGACGTGGATGAGCATTCTCATGTGCATAACAAGCGCGTCTGCAAAGAGGGACCAGTATTCAATGCGAAGGAGGTAGAGCTGTGAATCTGAAAGTAAATCTGGCTGGAGTTGAGCTGAAGAATCCGGTAATGACAGCTTCCGGAACGTTTGGTTCCGGCATGGAATACAGTGAGTTCGTGGATTTGTCCCGCCTGGGCGCTGTTGTCACCAAGGGCGTGGCCAATCATCCCTGGCCAGGCAATCCGACGCCCCGCATCGCAGAAGTGACCGGCGGCATGCTGAACGCCATCGGTTTGCAGAACCCCGGCATCGACGTGTTCTGCGAGCGCGATATTCCCTTCCTGAAGCAGTATGATACGAAGATCATTGTAAATGTCTGCGGCAAGACGACGGAAGATTATCTGGAAGTAGTTGAACGTCTGACGGACGAGCCGGTAGATCTTCTGGAGATCAATATTTCCTGCCCGAATGTAAAAGAGGGCGGCATCGCCTTCGGTCAGGATCCGAAGGCTGTGGAGGCGATCACAAAGGCAGTGAAAGAGAAGGCAAAACAGCCGGTCATCATGAAGCTGAGTCCGAACGTGACGGATATCGTAACCATGGCGAAGGCGGCGGAGGCAGGCGGCGCAGATGTACTCAGCCTGATCAATACGCTGACCGGCATGAAGTTCGATATCCATCGCCGCAAATTTGCGCTCGCGAACAAGACCGGCGGTATGTCCGGCCCCTGCGTGAAGCCGGTCGCCGTGCGCATGGTATATCAGGTGGCGCATGCGGTGAGCGTTCCCGTCATCGGTATGGGCGGCATCCAGAATGCGGAGGATGCCATCGAGTTCCTGATGGCCGGAGCAACAGCCGTCTCTGTCGGAACGGCGAATTTCCATAATCCCTTCACCACCGTAGAGGTTGTGGATGGCATCGCGGACTATATGCGCGTTCACGGCATGGAAGATGTAAAGGAGATTTTCCTCGCAGAGTAAGAAGCTTAAAGCGACTGGAAATGATGTGAATGAATCATAATATCCCACTGTGGCGGATGCAAACTTTGTTTGGACACAGTGGGATTTCTGCAACTTTTTAGGAAAAGGCTATGAAAATAACGATTATTGGATATAGTGGAAGTGGAAAATCTACACTGGCGCAGACCATCGGACAGCGAAAGCACATCCCGGTTCTTCATCTGGATCAGGTACACTGGCTTCCGGGATGGGTGGAACGAAAAGAGATCGAAGAAGAGCGGATCGTTACAGAATTTCTGGATCGCAACAGCAGTTGGGTGATCGATGGAAACTACAGCGGAATCTGTTATGAACGAAGACTTTCAGAAGCAAATCATATCATATTTATGAATTTCAATCGCTTTCAGTGTCTCTTTCGGGCATGGAAGCGGTTTCGAAAAAATGCAGGAAAAACAAGAGATTCTATGGCTCCGGGCTGTCCGGAACGCTTCGATGCAGAATTTGTAAAATGGATTCTGCATGACGGACGTTCGAAAAAACATAAAGCCAATTATAATAGAATTGCAAAAGAATATTCGGATAAAGTAATTCTCATTAAAAATCAGCGACAGCTTACGGCTTATATACAATTTCTCGGTCCTTTGTAAAATATTTAATTTTGCAACAGGGCCGGTTTCAGATTGAAAAATGAGAGTATATATGCTAGACTTAAAATGATGTCTGATTATATTACAATCTGGAGGGTTAAGCCTAATGGAACAGTATAAAGAGGAATTTATTGAATTTATGGTGGATTGTCAGGTCCTGAAATTTGGTGCTTTCGTGACCAAAAGCGGCCGCAATACACCATTCTTTGTAAATACCGGTTTTTACCGCACCGGTGAACAGCTCCGCCGGCTGGGCGGCTACTATGCGAAAGCGATCGCATCCAAATACGGCACCGACTTCGACGTACTGTTCGGACCGGCCTACAAGGGAATCCCGCTGACCGTAGCGACGTCCATGGAGCTCAGCGCACAGTACGGAGCCGATATCCGCTACTGCTCGAACCGCAAGGAAGTCAAGGATCACGGCGATAAGGGCATTCTGCTGGGAAGCCCCATTGGAGACGGCGACCGCATCGTTATCATTGAGGATGTAACGACTGCAGGAACCTCCATCGGAGAGACTATGCCGATCCTGAAGGCGCAGGGTGATGTAGACGTACTGGGGCTGGTGGTATCCGTTGATCGCATGGAGCGCGGCAATGGCAAGAAGAGCGCTCTGTCCGAGATTCGTGAGAAGTACGGTATGGAGACCACTGCAATCGTAACCATGAGCGAGGTTGTCGAGCATCTTTACAATCGTCCGTACAAGGGACAGGTCATCATTGACGATGCCATGAAGGCTGCCATTGATGCTTATTATAAGCAGTACGGCGCAGAAGAATAAAGCACAGGGATAATGTTTCATAAGAAAGACAAGAAAAGAAAAGCAATGCCGGAACGCCGTCTGGATCGCAGAAGAAAGAAGACGCTCAGCCAGCGTATGGCGAATGTTACGTATATGCAGGCGTCTCTGACGCTGTTTGGCCTGAGCCTGGTACTCTTTGGTGTCAGCCTGTGGCGCGCGGTAGCGACTGCAGGTACGGCAGGAGTGCTGATCGCACTGCCGGGCTTCTTAAGCTTTTTTGCGGCGCTTGCAGGTTTTCTGGTAACCATATACGGACATTTTGTAGTACGAATTGAAGGCAAGATCAAATGGATTGCAGGAATCACGGCGAACGGAATGATGCTGGTGATTCTGGTACTCCTGTATCTTGCAGGCCTGTAACAAGGTTGAATGAACGAAAGGAATAGAGCTTAAATATGAAGAAAATCGGAATCATCGGCGGCGGTCAGCTCGGCAAGATGATGATCCTGGACGGAAAGCGGCTGGATACGCAGTTCTCCATCCTGGATCCGACGGAGCACTGCCCGGCGCACAGCATCGCCGACCGTCACATTGTCGCGGACTTTGATGATGTGGACGCCATCATCCGCCTGGCGGAAGATGTGGATGTTGTGACCTACGAATTTGAGCATATCAGCGTGGAGGCGCTTCGGAAGCTGGAGGCAGCCGGTCATAAAGTTTACCCCAGCTCAGAGACTCTGGCGCACATTCAGAATAAACTGGTGCAGAAGAGATGGCTGCGTCAGCACGATATTCCTGTACCGGATTTCCTGGAGATTACTTCTCTGGAGGATATTTACGCTGCGGAGAGTCAGTTCTCCTACCCGATGATCCTGAAAACCTGCACCGGTGGTTATGACGGCAAGGGCAACGCAGTAATTGCGGATCATGAGGGCGTCGCCAGAGCTTATGAGGCTCTGGGCGCGGGAAAGCTTCCTCTGATGGTAGAGGAATGTATTGACTTTGAGAAGGAGGTTTCCATCCTGGCCTGCGCCAGTGAGAACGGAGAGATGAGCGTATTCCCGGTAGCGGAGAACGTTCATAAGAACAGCATCCTGGATGAGACGACGGTTCCGGCTGTGATTTCAGAAGCTTCCGCAAAGGAGGCCATGGAGGTAGCCAGAGCCTGCCTGAAGGCATTTAAGGCGTGCGGAATGCTCTGCATCGAGCTTTTTGTTACGAAGGAAGGCCATATTCTGGTGAACGAGCTGGCGCCCCGTCCACATAACAGCGGCCACTATACGATTGAAGGCTGCTATACTTCCCAGTATGAGCAGCATGTGCGCGCGATCCTCGGCATGCCATTAGGCAATGCGGCGCTGATCCGCCCGACGGCCATGAAGAATATCATCGGCGATCACACTGCTCCTGCAGAGATTCTCGGTTTGGAGGAGGCGTATCGCTTTCCGAATGTCAAGATCCATATTTATGGCAAGGAAGTCGTGAAGAACGGCCGCAAGATGGGACACATCACAGCGACCGGCGAGACACTGGAAGAAGCGCTGGCGGAGGTCCGCGGTGCGCATAAGGCATTATCCTTTAAGTAAGCAATATGAAGAATGGAGGAACATACATGACCCCAGTAGTAGGTATCATTATGGGAAGCGATTCCGACCTTCCCGTTATGAAGAAGGCAGCAGAGATGCTGGATCAGCTGAAAGTTCCGTATGAGCTGACCATCGTATCCGCGCACCGCACGCCGGATCGTCTGACAGACTATGCGAAGAGTGCGGCGGGCAAGGGACTGAAAGTGATCATCGCGGGCGCAGGCGGAAGCGCGCATCTTCCGGGCATGGTAGCGGCACAGACGGTGCTTCCCGTCATCGGTGTGCCGGTACAGACAAAGGCGCTCGGCGGTGTGGATTCCCTGTATTCCATCGTGCAGATGCCTCCGGGAATCCCGGTGGCTACGGTGGCGATCAACGGTGCGCTCAATGCCGGCCTTCTGGCGGCCAAGATCCTGGCGGCTTCCGATGAAGCGCTGGCTTCCCGTGTGGAGGCATACAGCCTGGAGCTGAAGGAGATGGTGGAGCGCAAGGCAGAGAAGCTGGAAACTGTGGGTTATGAAAAATATTTAGAAGAGATGTAGGGGGAACAAAAGATGGCTATGGATTATAAGAGCGCCGGTGTGGATATCGAGGCCGGATACCGTTCGGTAGAACTGATGAAGGCTCATGTAAAGGCAACGATGCGTCCGGAAGTACTGGGTGGTCTGGGCGGCTTCTCCGGAGCCTTCAGCGCGAAGGCATTTAAGGATATGGAGGATCCGGTATTGCTTTCCGGTACGGATGGCTGCGGCACGAAGGTTAAGGTTGCTTTTCTGATGGATAAGCATGATACGATCGGCATTGACTGTGTGGCTATGTGCGTGAACGATGTGGCCTGTGCCGGCGGCGAGCCTCTGTTCTTCCTGGACTATATTGCCTGCGGCAAGAATGAACCGGAGAAGATCGCGGATATCGTAAAGGGCGTAGCGGAAGGTTGCCGTCAGGCAGGCGCGGCTCTGATCGGCGGCGAGACGGCAGAGCACCCCGGACTGATGCCGGAGGACGAGTATGACCTGGCAGGTTTTGCGGTAGGTGTGGTAGACCGCAAGGATCTGATCACCGGCGAGAACCTGAAGCCCGGCGATGTGTTGATCGGTCTGGCCAGCTCCGGCGTACACAGCAACGGTTTCTCCCTGGTGCGCCGTGTTTTCCTGATGACAGAGGAGAACCTGAATCATTACTATGATTCTCTGGGCGCGACTCTGGGTGAGACGCTTCTGGCTCCGACCAGAATCTATGTAAAGGCTCTGAAGGAGATCAAGAATGCGGGCGTTACCGTGAAGGGCTGCAGCCATATCACCGGCGGTGGTTTCTATGAGAACGTGCCCCGTATGCTTCCGGAAGGCATCCGCGCGAAGATCCGTAAGGACAGCTATCCGATCCCGCCGATCTTCACGATGTTGCAGGAGAACGGCAAGATCGAGGATCATATGATGTATAATACCTTCAATATGGGTATTGGTATGGTAGTTGCTGTGGCTCCCGAAGATGTGGACGCAGCCGTAGCGGCAGCAAAGGCAGCCGGTGAGCAGGTTTATGTGATCGGCGAGCTGGAAGCCGGAGAGAAGGGCATAGACTTATGTTAAGAGTAGGCGTACTGGTATCGGGCGGCGGCACCAATCTGCAGGCAATTATCGATCAGGTGGAATCCGGACAGCTGACCGGCGTTTCCCTGGAGGTCGTGATCAGTAATAATCCCGGGGCAAAGGCTCTGGAGCGGGCGAAGAAGCATCACATTCCGGCTTTATGTGTCTCCCCGAAGAGCTATGCGACGAGAGACGAGTTCAATCAGGCTCTTCTGGATGAACTGGAGAAGTATCAGCTGGATCTGATTGTTCTGGCAGGTTTCCTTGTCGTAATTCCGGAGATCATGGTGAAGCGCTATCCGAATCAGATCATCAATATTCACCCGTCCCTGATTCCTTCGTTTTGCGGAAACGGGTATTATGGACTGAAAGTGCATGAGGCGGCACTGGCCAGAGGCGTGAAAGTAACGGGCGCAACCGTGCACTATGTGGATGCGGGTACAGATACCGGTCCCATCATCCTGCAGAAGGCTGTGGAAGTAAAGGAAGGCGATACGCCGGAGATTCTCCAGCGCAGAGTCATGGAAGAGGCAGAGTGGAAGCTGCTTCCGGCTGCGATCCAGTTAATCGCAGATCAGAAGAAAGCAGCAGAGTAAGTATACAGGAGGCGTACGATGAAAGTACTGATCGTGGGAAGCGGCGGACGTGAGCACGCGCTCGCCTGGAAGATTTCTCAGAGTCCGAAGGTAGATAAGATTTACTGCGCACCCGGCAATGCCGGAATTGGCCAGATCGCAGAGCTGGTTCCGATCGGGGCGATGGAGTTCGATAAGCTGGCGGCTTTCGCAAAGGAGAATGCGGTTGACCTTACCGTTGTCGGCATGGATGATCCGCTGGTCGGCGGTATTGTGGATGTATTCGAGGCGCAGGGACTGCGCATCTTCGGTCCGCGAAAGAATGCGGCAATCCTGGAAGGCTCCAAGGCGTTCTCCAAGGATCTGATGAAGAAATACAATATCCCGACAGCCGGATATGAGACCTTTGATTCGCCGGAGGCGGCACTGGATTATCTGGAAAATGCGCAGTATCCGATTGTGCTGAAAGCAGACGGTCTGGCACTTGGCAAGGGTGTACTCATCTGCATGACGAAGGAAGAAGCAAAGGCAGGCGTGAAGACGATTATGCTGGACAAGCAGTTTGGTTCCGCCGGCAATCGTCTGGTAGTAGAAGAATTTATGACCGGCCGTGAGGTCTCCGTGCTTTCCTTCTGTGATGGCAAGACGATCACCACTATGACCTCCGCGCAGGATCACAAGAGAGCGAAGGACGGAGATCAGGGGTTGAACACCGGAGGCATGGGAACCTTCTCCCCCAGTCCGTTTTATACAGAAGAGGTGGATGCATTCTGCAGAGATTATATCTATCAGCCTACCGTGGACGCAATGGCAGCCGAGGGACGCACCTTCGTCGGCATCATCTTCTTCGGACTGATGCTGACTGACCGCGGACCGAAGGTTCTGGAGTACAATGCCCGCTTCGGCGATCCGGAGGCCCAGGTTGTTCTGCCCCGTATGAAGAACGATATCGTGGAAGTCTTCGAGGCCTGCATCGACGGCCGGCTGGATGAGATTGATCTTCAGTTCGAGGACAACGCGGCGGTATGCGTTGTACTGGCATCCGGTGGTTATCCGGAGCATTACGAGAAGGGCTACGAGATCACCGGTCTGGACTGGTTCGATGGCCGCGACGGCTACTATGTATTCCATGCCGGCACAAAGCTGGCGGACGGCAAGATCGTGACGAACGGTGGCCGTGTGCTTGGCGTTACGGCGACAGGAGCTGATCTGAAGCAGGCCAGAGCGAATGCCTACGAAGCCACCACACATGTGGATTTCAGGGATAAGTACTGCCGCTCGGATATCGGTAAAGCGATTGATGAGGTATAAGACTGCCCGGTAATATAAAGAGATTGAGATTTAGAACTGCGGATGGGGATTGCGATAGCGCATGTGCGCGGAGCAATCCCCTTTTGCAGAAGACGAAAGAGAGAATTAGAAGATGAAATATTCCCTTGCGCCGATGGAAGGCATTACCGGATATACATATCGACGGGCATTTGAGTCTTGCTTCGGGCCGATGGATCAGTATTATACTCCATTTCTGTCGCCGAATTCCGCGCGAAGCTTCATGAAGAGAGAGCAGAAAGAAGTAGAGCCGGCGCATAATGCCGATCTGCCGGTGGTACCTCAGCTGTTGACGAGAAATGCGGAGGATTTTCTCTGGGCATCAGAACGTCTTGCGGAGTATGGATATAAGGAAGTGAACCTGAACCTGGGATGTCCGTCCGGTACGGTGGCGGCGAAGGGCAAGGGTTCCGGCTTCCTGTCTTTTCCGGAAGAGCTGGATCTGTTCCTGGAGAAAGTCTTTCGGGAGAGCCCGCTGCCGGTATCCATCAAGACAAGAATCGGAAGAAATGCAGACGAAGAGTTTCCACGTTTGCTGGCAATTTACCGCAAGTATCCGATCTCGCTTCTGATTGTGCATCCGCGCATACAGAAGGACTTCTATAAGGTGCCGCCGCGCCGGGAACCGTTCCGACTGGCCATGCAGGACAGCCCGTTCCCGGTTTGCTATAACGGCGATATTTTCTGCCGGGAGGATTACGAAGAACTTATGTCCGAATTCCCGGATCTGGATATGGTAATGCTTGGCAGGGGGATTCTTGTGAACCCGGGTCTGCTTCGGGAACTGCGCGGTGGTGCGCCTGCGGCAAAAGCGGAGCTTCGGGAGTTTCACGAGCGCCTGCTGGACGGTTATGTGGAGGAGTTTCGCGGGGATCGGAACCTGCTCTACCGCATGAAGGAGCTCTGGACCTATTTTCGTTATTCCTTCGAGGAACCGGAGCGCTGTCGGCGGCTGGTAAGAAAGGCAGGCAATCTTGCCGAGTATCGGGCGGCTGTGAATGAGATCTTCCACATGGAGACCGTACGGCCTACGGGGGGATTTTCCTTTGGAAAATAGCTAACAGAATACCAATGCAGGGAGATGAGAGTTTATGGAAATGGAATCGGAGTATTTACAGAAACTACAGAGACAACTGGAAGAGACAGAGCAGGAGATGGCGGAGCTGTTCAGCCGAAGGTGCCAGCTTGTCAGTAAACTGCATGCGGACCAGCCGCCGCTGCCGCGCCTGACAAAGGTACAGGCGCTTGATCTGGAAGGAAAGAAAGCCGCTTACTGTGGCGTTCCCGGCGCTTACGGATATGAAGCCACCGTGCGTTTCTTCGGAGAGGAATTCGAGAAGGTCTCCGTATCCAGCTTTGACGCGGCGCTTACCGCTGTGGATCACGGCGACGCGGACTATGCAGTGCTTCCCATCGAGAATTCTTCCGCAGGAGCGGTCGGAAATGTGTATGATGTACTTGCAGAGCATCCGGTCACAGTGGTAGGGGAGATTGACGTTCCGATCTGCCACTGCCTGCTGGCCGGAGAGAATACAGATCTTGCGGATATCCATGAAGTTCACAGCCACCCGCAAGCGTTGCAGCAGTGCCGCCACTATCTGGAGCGCCATCCGCAGTGGGTATCCTGCGGCTCCAGCAACACAGCGCTCGGCGCAAAGATGATCGCGGAAGAGGGAAGAAAAGATCAGGCGGCCATCGCCAGCGAGGCGGCGGCAAAGCTCTATGGACTGAAGATTCTGGAGCGGGAGATCAACGATAATAAGGGAAATACTACCCGTTTCGTCGTTGCGACTGCGAAGCCGATCTATCTGGAGCACTCCCGTAAAGTTCGGATCTGCTTCGAGTGCCGCCATGAGAAGGGGGCGCTGTATCACCTGCTGTCGTACTTTGCCTATTACAGCCTCAACATGACGAGAATCGAATCCCGCCCTGTCCCCCGCAGAAAGGATGGCCGCTGGGAATACCGCTTCTTTGTGGACTTCGAGGGAAATCTGGAGGAAGAGCGAGTGCAGAAAGCCCTCTGCGGCCTCCAGGCAGAGACCACAGCGCTGAGAATTTTAGGTACATGTTGATGCCTCTGCTGCGGATCAATTCGAAAGGCAACAAAAATGTGGCTGCAAAAAGCATATAAGAATACAGGTATAAGAATTATATAATCATGTAAGAAGGAACAAAATCATGAGAAGAAAAGAAATGTTAATCTACCGGAACTTTCCGGGACAGGAAATCTTTGATGGCATGCGCGATATCATCGAATGTGGATACCGCGAAAACGTATACCAGACACTGAACAGCCTGATCGAGCTGGCGAACCTGCACGGCTTTGAAGGCAACGTATGGCACTTTTTCCTCGCATATGTGCTGGCGAACCATGAGAACGCCTTCAGCACCAGCTGTGAGATCCGCGGTCATGTGGAAGGCAGCATCAACGACATTGCGCTGCAGGACTTCCGTATCTTCCGCAAGCTCTTTGCCTACGATCTGGATCAGCTGGACGCCGAGCTTGGCATGAATGTCTTCCGCGTGCTGAAGAACTATCAGAGCGTATCCGGCACCAGCAAGGTATTCAATCAGCGCATCCGTGACCGCATCGAGAGCCTGAGCGTACATCTGGCCGCAGCTGCCAATGAGCAGGAATTCATGGATCACATCGTTCAGTTCTATAAGGAGTTCGGCGTAGGAAAGTTCGGCCTGCACAAGGCCTTCAAGGTGGAGAATATCGGCGGCGACGTTCAGATTCTTCCCATTACGAAGACAGAGCACACCCGTCTGTCGGATCTGATTGGCTATGAACTTCAGAAGAAGCAGCTGATCGAGAATACCGAGGCCTTTGTTCGCGGTCAGAAAGCGAACAACTGCCTGCTTTTCGGCGATGCCGGTACAGGTAAGTCCTCCAGCATCAAGGCGATTCTGAACGAGTATTATGATCAGGGACTTCGTATGATCGAAGTGTACAAGTACCAGTTCAAGGATCTGACCTCCGTGATCTCGCAGATCAAGAACCGCAACTACAAGTTCATCATTTACATGGACGATCTGTCCTTCGAGGAGTTTGAGATCGAGTACAAGTATCTGAAAGCCATCATCGAGGGCGGTCTGGAGAGAAAGCCAGACAACGTGCTCATCTATGCGACGTCCAACCGCCGTCACCTGATCCGCGAGACATTCAATGACAAGAGACAGCCGGATGACGATATGCACACATCCGATACCGTACAGGAGAAGCTCTCTCTGGCGGCCCGCTTCGGTGTAACCATCTACTATGGCATGCCCGTGAAGAAGGAATTCCAGGAGATTGTCCGCAGACTGGCAGAACGTTATCATCTGGATATGTCGGAAGAGGAACTGATGCAGAAGGCAAATGCATGGGAACTCAAGCACGGCGGCATGTCCGGACGTACCGCCACGCAATTCATCACGAACCTGCTGGGCAAAGAGCCGGAAGAATAAGAGCTAAGAAAAACGTCAATAATAGCCGTAGGAGGGAACTTCTATGGCTATTATTATATCCAGAACGATTCACGGGAACAACGTTAAAAACGAAGAAAAACGCCCGGATTTAATGGCAAATCCGGCGGTGGTTCAGACTCTGGAGCAGGTATTCGGGCGGCTGGAGCGGGAATATGAATCCGAGGCAGCGCAGATCGCTGAAAATGTCGGGCATTCAGAACGGTCGTCAGAGGAAGGCCAGTGAAGATAACCGCAATCTACATCCGCGTCTCCACGGAAGCGCAGAGAGAAGAAGGCTACAGTATCGAAGCGCAGACAGAGGCATTGACCGCTTATTGCACGGCCAAGGGCTGGAAGACTTACGAGCTCTACATCGACGGCGGCTACTCCGGCAGCAGCCTGGAACGCCCGGCCATACAGCGCCTGATTCATGACGTAAAGAACAGCCGCATCGAAAGAGTTCTCGTCTATAAGCTTGACCGCCTCTCCCGAAGTCAGAAGGATACGCTCTATCTGATCGAAGACATTCTGAATCCGCACGAAGTTGACTTTATATCCCTGAATGAGAGCATGGATACCGGAAGCCCCATGGGACGGCTCATGCTGGGAATCCTCTCCGCATTCGCGCAGCTGGAACGGGAAAATATCCGGGAGCGAACCCGCATGGGAATGGCGGAACGCGTCAAGGCCGGATACTGGATGGGCGGAGGTAAAATTCCGTATGGCTATGATTATGACGCGGAACAGGGAATTCTGATTCCGAACGGGGATGCCGATACTGTCGCCCGGATGTATCGCTGGTATCTGCAGGGATATTCCCCGGCGGAGATTGCGGAGCTGACCGGCTTTCGCTATGACCGGCAGATCACGCAGATCTTAAAGCGGATCACGAACACCGGCAAGATACCTTTCCGGGGAAGAATCTATCCGGGGCGGCATAAGGCAATCATATCCGAAGAAATTTATACGAAGACGCTGCTGGAGATGGAACGCCGCTCCGGCAGCAACTGGAATATGGAAGGAAACCTTCTGACCGGACTGGTATACTGCGGTCACTGCGGAGCGAAGATGCGCTATCAGAAATGGGGACAGAGGGGACACAAGCTGGTCTGTTACTCCCGGCAGGGCAGCAAGTCCTATCTGGTGAAAGATCCGGACTGTCCGCAGGAGCACATCTGGGCGGATGAAGTCGAAGACGCGGTTGTGGAGGACATGTTCTACTTTCCTGCCTCTTATCAGCACCGATCCCGGAAACAATCTGATACAGAGAACATGGAGAGGACGCTGGAGGCAGAACGCTTAAAGGCGGAGAAGCGCCTGTCCCGCCTGTATCGCCTGTATGCGGATGCGGAGAATGCAGAAGATGACGCACTGCAGACGGAGATTCGGCGGGTACAGGAAGAATGTAAGAAAATCCGTGAAAAACAGCAATGGGAGAAGGAACAGCGCCTGCTAAGTAGAGAAAACACGGAAAAAATAGAAAAAATCGGGAATCTCCGGGAAATCTGGCCACAGATGACGGCAGCAGAGCGGAGACGCCTCCTCCATCAGGTCATTCGGCGAATCACAATTACCGATGAGAATGTGCAGATTGATTATGATATTCTGTAGAAAACGCTATATAGAGGACTTTCGGAGATGCTATTGCTTCAATAGTTAATAAAGTCCAAGAACAGCCATAGGAGGAAACTTCTATGGCTGTTCTTGCATCCATAGTCAATAATCAAAATGATTGACAAAAACAAAACGAGTGAGTATAATCAATAAGTATAAGAGCAGGGAAACCGGTGCAAATCCGGTACAGTCACCTCTTCTGTAATGTGGACGAAGAAACAACAGGCCATTGGCAGGAAAGCTATCTGCAAGCGCAGAGCACTTGATCGCTGAGAAGGCGTTTCGGAGGGTGAAGCAAAGTCAGAATATCTGCAAATTACGGAACATGATCGTATATTCGGGATAAGAATTACGGAACATAAGAATAGATATGCCGCGTAAGCGGTATTTTTTACATATGCAATTTTTTGTTGAATAATGATCATCTGCTGCATTTCCGTATAGGTTCTGAGTACTTTTCTTCGGGAAATTATAATTCCATGATTTGGATGTCTTGAAAATGTCTGCTGTTTTACTGTCTGATCCACAAAAGCAGGTGCTGCTGCGAAAAAAGAAAGGAGTACTTATGAAAAGTAAGTGGAAGAACCCGGTGATAAAGCGAGTCATAAGCTTTATGTTGGTGTTTGCAATGTGTCTGACGCTTGTGCCGGATCTGGCAATGGCGGCGGCTCCGCAGAGTATTACAACTGCGGCCGAATTCGCTGCAATGACGGCAGACGGCAGTTATCGGCTGGATCAGAATATCACCCTGACAACGCCATACGAGAATGATTTCAGCGGTACCTTTGACGGCAATGGTCATACGGTGACGTTGGATATTACAGGAACAGGCAACTATACAGGTATGTTCAAAAGCCTGACCGGAGGTGCAGTGGTAAAGAACCTGATCACAGCCGGAAAGGTAGATGGCGGCAGCCGGAGATATACAGCTGCGATTGCAGGCTCTGCAGATACGGATAATGGTGATATTACGATTGAAAATTGTCGCAATGAAGCCTCCGTATCCGGAAGCAGAGGAGTTGCAGGCGTTGTCAGTTATATGTCTTCTTCTTCGAATACGCTGACGATCCGTAACTGTGCCAATACCGGAACCATTACCGGCAGCGGTGTACAGACCGGTGGTATCGCTGGTAATCTGGAAGGAACATCTGTGATCGAAAGCTGCTATAACAGCGGAAGCATTGTTGGCTTTAACAACTATGCCGGTATTCTTGGCCGCGGTGTTGGCGCAGCAGTAAAGAACAGCTACACCTCTGGTTCGATCATTACTTATGAAGGCAGTACGAATGTCGGTTATGCGATTATTGGCAGCAGTAAGAGCGGCGGCAATTGTACGGTGGAGAATTCCTATGCTCTGGAAGGCAGCGGAGATGCTCTGAATTATGCGAAGGGTGTTACGGCGGATGCAGCAAGCGCCTATAAGTCCCAGTCCGACATGCAGTCCGAAGCCTTCGCTGCGCTTCTTGGCAGTGCATTCCAGTACAATGAGGGCGCGTATCCGACCCTGACCTGGGAAGTTCCGGCAGTGGAAGTACCTTCCGCGAAGGTTCCGTTCTCTCTGAACCCGGAATCCGCAGTTCTTAAGATCAACGGCGAATCCTATACCGGAAGCGGTACGCTTACCTTCACGGAGGCTGGAGAGTATCCTTACACCATCGAGCAGACCGGCTATGTCTCCCAGAGCGGGACAGTAACGGTTACCGAAGCGGATGGTGAGTTTACTGCCGATCCGGCGGAGATCACCGCGACTCTGGAGAAGGATGCATCTGTATGGGCGGTTCTTACGGTAACGCTTTCCCCGGAGGACGCCGTATTTACTCTGATGGATGGCGAGAATGCTGTAGCTCCGGAATCCAACGGAACCTACAGCATCCTGAAGAATAGGGATTACAACTATACGGCTTCGAAGGATGGCTATGTCGAAGAGAACGGCGTGATTAACATTGCCGAGGACACGACGAAGACCATTACGCTGGCGGAGGCAGAAGCACCCGCTTTCCCGAGTCATGTCTTCGACGGGCTTCTTGGCAAGGCAACGGTTACCTATGATCATAATAGTTCTTATACCGGAGTAACCGGCGAGGAGTTCGTGGATGATGAGACGACAGGTGCTCTGAAGTCCAACAGTCAGGGGATGAGCAGTTCTCAGGTTACGATCGTAATTGATATAGCTGCTTCGATCGGAAATGCGGAGCTTTCCTTTGATTATAAGGTGGATGGAGAAGGCAGTTACACTATTTATGATGGTCTTTCCATTAACGGGGGATCCAAGATTGGGACTACGTCGGATTTTGTCTCCTATAAGATGTCTGTAAAGGGCGGAGACAAGGTGACGATCGCTTACATCAAAGATTCCTACGGTGATAAGGGCGAAGACTGCATCTGGGTAAAGAACTTCCAGATGAATGCATTGTACAACCTGACACTGACATCTTCCGTCAGTGATGCTGACATTGTACTGAAGAATGCAGCCGGAGATACAGTAAGCGGCAGCAATGGTGTATATCAGGTTCAGCCGGGTACGTATTCCTACACCGTATCAAAGTTTGGTTATAAGACAGAGAGCGGAACTATTACGGTTACAGATTCCGATGTATCGAAGGAAATTTCTCTGACGGAGGTTGCAAAGCAGCAGGTAACCTTTAAGACCACTCTGCCGGAAGGCGTAAGCGCGGACAGCACCTATACGATCATGTTCGGCGATTACAAGGCAGCGGAAGGTACGGGAACCTCTTACATGCTTCCGGAAGGTGAGTATACCTATACGGTAAGCAATCCTTATTGTGATACCGTAAGTGGAAGCTTTACTCTGGGCGCAGCTCAGGAAATTCCGGTAACGATGGTTCGCAAGCTGGTATTTGATGATTTCTTCAGTGCTCTTAGTGATAGGATCACGGCAGCGGATGATTCTGCTTCTCCTTTTACGGCAGTAAAGAGTGAAGATGGCAATTATCTACAGTCTTCGAATACGAAAAGCTATACGACGAGTACCATGAAGATTACGGCATCGAAGCCCACAGAGTTTTCCTTTAAGTACTGGGTTTCCGAGTCCGGCAGCGAATATTCCAGCAGCAACTATGGTATGATAGTTTCTCTGAACGGGACTCAGCTGACCCGTGTGGAGGAGATTAGTACGGCATGGACGGACTACACGGTATCTCTGGCAGCCGGTGACGTGCTTGAGATTTCCTACAGGTGTTATGTGAACACTTACTCCATGACGGAGATGGATGAGAACTGGATTCGTCTGAAGGATTTTGCGGCTTCTCCTCTTACGGCTGTCAACTTTGCCGGTGCCCCGGAAGGTGCGGTAATCACCGTAATGAACGGAGATGATGTGATCGAAGCGAGAAACGGTGCTTATCTGCTGAAGGCAGACAGTTACACGTATTCTGTTTCTGCTTTCGGATACAAGAGTATCGAGAATGTTCCTTTTACCGTGGATGGAAGCAAAGACAGCGATACGATTGCCGTTTCCATGGAAGAAATGGAGAAGGTTACTCTGACCGTGAAGGTACTTCCGGAAGAAGCGGCGGATGCAGTTGTAACGGTTGCCAGCATGAATGGTAATGTTGTCACTCCGGAAACAAACGGTACCTACCGGGTTCCGAAGGGCGAGACCATGAAAGTCAGCGTATCTGCAAAAGCATACGTGGATTCTGTGAAATATGTAGTTGCGGATTCCGATCAAACTGTGGAGATTACGCTGGTTTACTGTGGAATTGCATGGGACGGAACCACGAAGACCGAGCCCGGAAAGAAGAATGAAATCTATCAGATTTCTAATGCGGAAGAGCTGGCGTGGTTTGCAGATCAGGTAGCATCTGACGCAGCGATAAGTGCAGAACTTACGGCAAATATCAACCTGAACAATAAGACATGGACCAGCTTTGGTAAATACGACTACAGTGATGCAAATTCCGGATTTGCAGGAACCTTTGACGGATGCGGATACACAATCAGCGGTCTTGCCGGAAACGGTGGCCTGTTCGAGTGTGTTGCACCAAATGGCGTAGTTAAAAACCTTATTGTAAGCGGAATTGTTGGCGGCGAAGCTAATATCGGCGGTATTGTTAACACTCTGAAGGGAACGGTCGAAAACTGTGCTTATCAGGGAAGTGTGACGAATTCCAACAGTTATGGAGCCACTGCGGCAATAGCCGGACGCTGCCTGAGCGGTTGTGTAATTCGTGGCTGCAGCAGTAATGCACAGGTAAGTAATACTACCTACTCTTATGCGAGTACACTGAATGTCGGTGGTATCGCCGGATATTTCTATGGTACGATGGAGAATTGCTACTTTAGCGGCTCTGTATCGGCAAGAGAAGACCGTACTACAAACAAAGCTATCGGTGGTCTGACGGGACAGCTGTATGCCAGCGGTTCTATCAGCAATTCCTATGTCAGCGGCTCTGTAGCCGGACCGGCGGCAGGTACAGGCATTATCACCGGTATCAGCAAAGGCACGATAAGCAATGTATTTGCCCTGGAAGGAACTTCCTATGCTCTGATTGCGGACAACAGCGGCAGTGGAACACCGGAAGCGATATCTGCGGAGCGCATGTCGGAAGGCATGTTTGCCTATAATCTGGGTGCTGCGTTTAATCAGGATACGGATTATATTAATGGCGGATATCCGGTACTGAAGTGGCAGGGCGGAAGTGAACCGTCGATTCCCCAGTTTGATCAGGATGTGGCGGATGACAAGGCTGCTCTTGACGTAAGTGATGCGAAGCGGGCAGCGGAACTGGCAGCCGAGAAGGCAGCAGTTGATGCAGAAGTTGAGGCAGAAGGCGGTCTGGAAGCAATTCGTGAGCTCTATGAGGATGATACAATTACGATGGAGTATATGTATCAGCTTTATGAGATTGATCTTTCCGATGATGGAACACTGACTCCGGGTGTGGATAATAAATATCAGATCCGCAGAGACGCGCAGATTGTGCTGGCGTCGGAAGGTGAGAAGGGGTCTTCCATTACCTGGAAGAGCTCCAATTCTTCCGTTATCGATCCGAATACCGGTGTGGTTACTCTGCCGGCAGCAGGAAAGGAAGAAGTTGTTCTTACGGCAGAACTTTCGAAAGGACCTGCTGTTGATACGAAGAGTTTTACATTTGTTGTATGGTCTGCAAATGCGAAGGATGCGGATCTTCTTGAGACCATCCGGGCAAAGCTGGAGAAGAAAAGTACATCGATTCAGCCGCTGCAGATTTATGATCAGACGAATGTAACACAGACCATGGAGCAGTTCCTGGGCAATTGCGGCTATGACGTAGAGGCTCTGGATGGAAAGGGAATCAAGGTTGAATTCCTGGATCCCGGTACAAAAGTAACTCCGAACGATACCAAGACGTATATTGATGATCAGGGTAATATCACTTACTTTACCGGAACCGGAACCGGCTATGGTACGAGAAGTGCAATGTACAGCGATGTGAAGATGCGTCTGACGCTGAATGAGGCATCCACCGAGGTAAGCGTCCGTGTCAACATTGGATGGGATGTCGATTATGTGGATCAGATGCTGCAGGATGTTATGGATACCGTTACCTGGGATACGATTAAGGGCGAGAATGAGAACACATCCACCGATCAGGTGAAGGATGGATGGATGCGCACGATCGTAGATGGAAAACTGAGCGGTGATCTGACACTTCCCTATCAGCTGAAAGACAACAGCTATGTCTCCATCCAGTGGTCTTCAAAGACTGCAGATGCCCTGTATGTCACGGATAACAATGATGGATATACATACAATGCGGCTCTGGAACGCCCGGCGAAGGGATCTCCGGATCTCACATTCACGCTGATTGGAACAGCAAAGTTCAATTTCTGGGATGAGTATACTTATGAAGCATATAACAGCCAGGGCAATCAGGTAGAACCGACAGAAATTCGCAAGTTATTCGATCTGACAATCCCTGCCAACGATGAGGATCAGTCAGAGACAATCAATGCAGCTCTGGATAAATATCCCGGTTTGATCCGCGAGTTCGTGGACAATACTCAGGTTCCGGATCTGAATGCAGTAGATACGGATCTTCAGATGCCTAGGCCTTCTCTGCTTGAGGATGAGGGTATCTTTACGGATCGTTACTATCAGAAGGTTACGATGACCAGCAGCAATACGGATGTTCTGGACTTCTATGGGTATCATGCAATGATTTATCGTCCGCTTCCCGGAGAAGATGATGCAACGGTATCTTACACCATTCGTATTTCCGATCGCAGGAACAATGCGACTCTGGGTGAGAAGACTTTTACTATGACGGTTAAGGCCCTGACGCAGGAGGAAATTGATACAGCTGCTGCATGGATGAACTCCGTATGCACGGATGAAGTATACTGGAATGGCATTAAGGGCGAGAATACTTCAAAGGATAATGTAACTTCTGCCCTGAATCCGTTTGTTGAGATCACAAACAACAATGGAGAATTGCAATATATCCGAGGTGCGATCAACATCACTTTCGGCGGTGCTGAAGCGGATGATCTTCCTGGATATGACTCCATGGGCACGCAGAACTGGAGAACTTTCCGCTCCAGCAGAGAGACGATCATCGCCAGCGAGACGCTTCAGCTTGTAAAGCAGCCGGAGTATAATACGAAGGTGACGATCGACAGTGTACTTACCTATAATGAATACGGAAAGTACTGGGAGAAATTCTCCGGTGTTGAAGGCTATGAGCAGTTCGAGCAGTTCTACAAGAGACCGGTATCCGCGAATATCGTAGTCAAGGGCGAGAAGGATATGTGGGATCCTGCGGATGATAAGGAGATTACAGTAACCGTAGACGTGCTGGGCAACGGCTTCGACAACTTCGCAGATATTACCGGTTACAAGTATGTGGCACTGGCAAATGAGGACAAGACCGCATGGGATGCTCTGGAAGCCAGCCTGATTGCCAATGGTTATACGGTAGAAGGCGGCGGATTCTATGTGAGCGCTGTAACAGACGCTGCCGGTGTAACACTGAGCGAGAAGGATCATGGAAAGTACAGCGGCTGGATGTACACCGTAAATGATGTGGCTCCGGAAGTATCGCTGGATCAGACTTACATCAATGATCAGGATAAGATTGTCTTCTATTATACAGATGGCAAGAGCTTTGAGGATCAGGAGGCAGCTCAGGCTGTTTCGGATCTGATCAATGCGATCGGTGATGTAACGCTTGACAGCAAGGCAGCCATCGACGCGGCAAGAACGGCATACGATGCGCTGACTGAGGATCAGAAGGCATATGTAACCAATCTGCCCACACTGACAGCTGCAGAAGAAACTTATGCGAAGCTGGCACAGGATGCGGCGGATCATCAGGCGGCTGCAGATGTGGAAGCACAGATTTCCGCGCTTCCGGCAGGTGATGTTCTGACATTGGCGGACAGTGCTTCCGTAGCGGCGGCAAGGACGGCCTATGACGCGCTGACCGAGACTCAGAAGGGTTACGTATCGGATACGGCGAAGGCTACCCTGAAAGCTGCGGAGGCAAGAATTGCAGAGCTTCAGGCAGCAGCTGATAAAGAAGAAGCTGACCGTGAGGCAGCAGCTGGTGTGGCAGCGAAGATTGACGCAATCCCCGCTTTGGATCAGCTGACACTTGACGATGCACAGACGGTGACGGATGCGGACAATGCCTACAAGTCACTGACTGAAGATCAGCAGCAGTACATCAGCGAGGATCAGAAGGCGAAGCTGGAAGATGCCCGCAATGCGATGGAAGAGCTGAAGGCGGCTGCTGAGAAGGAGAAAGCTGACCGCGAGGCAGCGGCAGCTGTTGACCAGATGATTGAAGCCATTGGCGATGTCACTCTGAACAGCAAGGCGGCCATTGATCTGGCACAGAACGCGTATGATGCTTTGACGGAAGAGCAGCAGGCGTATGTAACGAAGGCCGATGTACTTGCCGAAGCACAGGCAGCCTATGAAGCGCTCGTAAAGAGTGAGAACGATAAGGCAGCCGCAGCAGCAGTAGAAGCCAGAATCGACGCAATCGGTGAAGTAACGATTGATAGTAGGACAGCGATCGAGAAGGCAGAGGCAGCTTATGAGGCTCTGACCGATGAGCAGAAGCAGCTGGTAACGAACAGCGATGTTCTTACGGTAGCAAGAGCTGCTTACGACAGCCTGGTTCAGGTGAATGAAGTAGAAAAGCAGATTTCGCTGATCGGTAAGGTGACGACTGACAGCAAGGCGAAGATTGATGCGGCAAGAACAGCTTATGACGCTCTGACAGCAGATCAGCAGAAGCAGGTTGGCAATTATGATGTTCTGCAGGCAGCAGAAGCTGCTTACCGGGATCTGCTTACCGGCGTGAAGGGCTTTGTCAATCGTCTGTACCAGAACATTCTGGGCAGAAAGGCAGACCAGGCCGGATTCGATTCCTGGGTAAAGGTTCTGACCGAGGGCAAAGAGGGCGGCTCCGAAACCGTAGCGAATTTCGTATTCAGTAAGGAATATGAGAGCCGCAAGGTCAGTGATGAGGAGTTCGTAACAACTCTGTACCGCACAATTCTGGATCGCAATCCGGATCAGGCAGGTCTTGATGCATGGGTAAGCAAGTTGCAGAATGGTATGACCCGTCGCTATGTAGTGGCTGGATTTACGAATTCTTCCGAGTTCGCGAAACTCTGCAAGACCTACGGCATCCAGGTTGGCAGCTTTACTTCGAACGAGATCGCAGATCAGAACGACATGGCAACTTCGTTCGTCAGTCGTCTGTACACGATCGTTCTGGGAAGAAAGTGGGATCGCGCCGGACTTGATGCATGGACCGGACAGCTGGTTCGCCATGAGACTGGAGCCGGTGAACTCTCGAAGGGCTTCTTCTTCAGTCCGGAGTTCACGAACCGCAAGCTTTCGAACCGTGAGTTCGTCACGATCTGCTACAAGACTTATCTGAACCGCGAGCCGGATCAGGCAGGTCTTAATGCATGGGTGAAACTCATGAATCAGGGCAGCAGCGCAGACGAGATCCTGAATGGATTCATCAATTCTCAGGAATTCGGCAAACTTTGTGCTTCCTATGGAATTGAGAAATAGAGCAGGAGAACGGAATCGTTAAATAATCCTGGAGGCTCTCTTCGGAGAGCCTCCTTTTTGTAAAAAATAGATAGCCAAAACAATTGACAAAACTTTCCGGGCAGGCATATAATAAAAATTGCAGAAACAGTGATCGGAGAGAAGATCGTTCCCAGATACAGGGTCTTCTCCACAGATTATTGAGAGCAGCAGGAAAACCGGTGAGAATTCGGTACAGTCACCTCTTCTGTGATGTGGACAAAGGAACAGAAAGCCATTGGCAGGATGCTGAGAAGGCGTTCCGGCGGAAGAAGCAAAGTCAGAATATCTGCTTATAAAAAGGCGTATTTTCAGGATGAGAAATGGACGCATTTTTGTATTACGCACAGTAGAAGCTGTGTCTCTTTTGCATTTCCAGAATTTTCATTTCGAAATACTTCTTCTTACACTCATAATATTGTACCGTTGGCAGAAATCGTTCTCTGCTTTTTTGGTACAACAGATCTGTGAAATCGTCTGCTTTCTGCAGAAAGGAGTTCATATGAGGAAAAAATGGTTGTCAGTTATGCTGTCTGCCGCAATGGTACTGGGAATGGCGACGCCGGCATATGCGCAGTCAGATTCTGGCAGCGCACAGGAACTGCAGCAGGAGACACTGGAGAGTGGTTCCGGTGATGACACAGGCGGAACGGAAGAGGTGAATGAAGTTGCGCAGCAGGATTTTGTGAATTCAGAAGACACAGAAGTAGTGGAGGAGGAAGCTCCGGTTGTGTATGCGGATGCCTCTTCTTCCGGTAAGGTGTATTTTTCCATGGAGAAATTTACACTGGGAAGAGGATATGTGATTGAACCGGAGATTGTAAGTTTCTCTGCGGGAGAGACATATGAGAATGTACTTCTCCGGGCCCTGCAGCAGGCAGGAGTTCAGTACAAAGGAACATCGAGCAGTTACGGATTCTATCTCTCATCGATCCGGGATAATGATACGGAGCCGGCTGCAATTCCGGATTATATTGAGAAAGCAATGAGTGATAATAAGGTAGCGCTGGATGGGCGCGCAGACGCGAACTGGCTGGGTGAGAAGGATTATACTTCACAGTCCGGCTGGATGTATATTGTAAATAATAAGCTGGCATCTGTCGGTGTAAGCAGCTATGAACCTGCGGACGGAGATGTGATTCGCTTTCAGTTCTCTGTCTATGGAATGGGAAGTGATTTTGGTTTTGCTTTCTCCGGTGAACCGCTGATTCATGCGGCGGATAAAGATGCCCTGACGAAGCGGATCGCAGAGATCAATGATGCTTCCGAGCAGGCGTATTACGGGGACAGCTATACGGAGGCAGTGAATACACTGACGAAGATAGATGCTTCTCAGCAGGAAGTGGATGACGCACTGGCAGGATTGAAACCAGGAATGAATATATCCGTAACGATTCGCGCGCAGCAGGATGGAAAGTACTGCTTCGGATTTGCGGATCCGGTTGTGGTTTCTTCCCAGGAAGCGGAGAACTTTGGCTATGAGGATTCTGTAAAGGGCGTATCTGTGCTGGATGCTCTTGTAAAAGCGCATGAAATCCTGTATGGAGAGGCATTTACCACAGAAACAGCATCCACATATCTGAAGATGAGTCCGGCTGGATATGCAACTACGCTTTTCGGAAAAGTGGGAACAGGGAATGGTTTTCTGCTGAATGAAGCCTGCCCGAATGATGGAACTGAAGCTGAAGGCGGCGGCTACAACGGCGTTACTATGACGGAGCAGGTGGTTGCGAATGGTGATGTTCTGGATTTCTTTACTTATCAGGATATGAAATCCTATTCGGATGTGTTCAGCTGGCTGGATGTTCCTGCCGGGGATCTGAATGCAGGCAGCGAAGCAGAGATCACTGTGACCGGTGTAAAAGCCATGAACAGCTATCTGTACCAGAATGCGGAAGAGATGAAGGCGGCAGCCACTCCGGTTGAAAAAGCGAGCCTGGCCTGGATCAATGCAGCGACCGGTGAGCAGTCGAAGATCAGCAGTGTAACAACAGATGCGGCAGGCAAGGCAAAGATTACACTTCCTGCGGCAGCTGGTGAATACTGGCTTGTGGCAGTATCGGATTCCGAATCAGGAACTTATGTAATTGGAACTCCGGCAAAGTTTACCGTAAAGGTACTGAACCCGGTGAATGCAGAGCTGGTGCTGAGTTCCTCGATGACCAGTCTGAAGCTGTACGCCGTATCTGATACCGGAAAAGCGAACGACCTTCTGAAGGGTAAGACGGCGATGGGAAGCCGTTACAATGTTCGTCTGGTTCCCGGATACTATATTCTGGAAGGTTATAACGGTACAACCTTCATCGGCAGCATAAAGATTCAGATCACAGGAAGTGAGCTGGCGAATCGCCACAATCTTCACATGATGACATTCAACTGCAGGACTCCTTCCGGATGGACTTATGGAACAGACTATACAGTAGAAAATCTGAATGTTGTATCGAAGACCGGACTGGAGCGTGAGGCTGTTCTCGGCGATTCTGTAAGATATGCCGGTTCGAAGACATTTATCGCAGTGGAGGACGATACCTATTCCTATGAGGCGGTTCCGATGGAAGCAAATCAAAGTGAATATACGAAATATTCCGGTACAGGAACTGTCAGATGGAGCGATTCTCTGATTTACCTGACGATGCCGCTGCGAGCGGATATGGAGATCACGATTCCTTATGCGGACACCGATGAAAATGGAAAGAATGATTTCGTTCTCGAAGCCAGTCATTACTCCAATTATATTGTACATGACTATGTGGTTACGGACGGAACCTCCGTGATAAACGGTGATACCGAGACATATACCTTCGAGTCCAGGCAGTATGAGACCTGGTTCTTCCGGGTGACGAATCCGACGGACAGTGATGCTGTGACCTATGGTGTGTTCCGGTCGCCCAGCGCCCCGAAGACATCCATCAAGGTGACTCGCTCTGATATGTATGTCGGACAGGAGACGAACCGGGATACTGTAGTGAAGGATTTTTCGAAGAATACATACGATACCGGCGACATCTATCTCAATGTAAATGAGAAGGGATATCTGAGCCTTCAGCAGGGCGAGGATTTCCGTCTGTATCCGTTCCGTTACTGGCTCCCGGAGGACAGCATGGGAAATACCATCCTGCAGCCGGATTTCCATGTGGAAGTGGTAGAGCTGGAAGGCAGCGATGTCATTTCTGTGGAAGAACATACGGAGGATGCTTCTTCGAAGTACAGTTATACGCTGAAGGCGGAGAATGAGGGTACAGCAATTGTAAAGGTGACTTACGACGCCCTGCAGTATGCGAACGGCAAGAGTGGCAAGCGCTTTTTCTCTGCAATCTGGCCGGAGAATACCGGAGTGTTCGTTGTAACGGTAGGCAAGAACAGTGGCATCCAGACGGGCATGACACTGAACGAGGGATTGAGCACGGATCAGAAACTGGCCGGCGACGCGATCGACAGCGAGTTTGATGTCCTGTACTACGCCGGGGATGACGGAGCTTCCTATACCTTTACTCCGGAAGCGGGCACGAAGGTCAGTGCTTCCGTATGCTCGTACGAAGACGGAGAGATGGTATTCGGAGCTTTTACCGGAGACCACGTAACAGAGAATGAAGATGGCTCCGTGACTCTTACCGGACTTACAACCGGCAGAACGATTGTTCGCATGGAGAAAGATAATCGGGTAGAATATCAGGTTCTCCGCGCAGCAAAATCCGATTATAAGATTTACAAGAAGTCTGTGAATGCAGCGAATCTTCTGTACGACTCTGAGGAGGATGAATATTACTGCTACTCAAACGGAAAGAAGACTATCACTGCAAATGCATATGCCGCGCTGACGGCGGAAGAGCAGGCCGCCTACAGCTATTCCGGCCTGAAAGCCGGAGACACGGCAGTGATCGCCTATGGTGTTATGAATGCGCCGGCAGCAAAACTAATGAACGTATACAGCAACAGTACACACATTGCGCTGACGGCACAGGACGGAAAGACCTTCAAGGGATCCTCCAATTCCTATACCTTTGCTTCTTCGGACAGTTCCCGTCAGGTAAAGGTAACGATTCCGTCGGACTGGGAAGAAAGTACATACATGCTGAATGGTAATCTGTGTGCAGAAGCTTCCAGTACAATTCGCGGTCTGTATGGCGCACACCGGAATCTTACTTATGAGGAAGGTCCAAATACTTCCGGATTCACAAGAGTATCGAGTGCTTATTTTGGTGAACTTCCCGCAGTCTCCCTGCTGACGCTTACGGATGATGATCTGGCAGCAGTGAAGGCCGTGGAAGAGAAGATTGCGGCAATCGGCGAAGTAACGCTGGCGAGCAAGGGCGCGATCGAAGAAGCGGAAGCGGCTTACGACGCATTGACGGAAGCGCAGAAGCAGCTGGTAACGAATGCGGATGTGCTGGCAGCAGCGAGAAAGAGCTATGATGAGCTCGAAGCGGTGAAGGCCGTGGAAGAGAAGATTGCGGCCATCGGTGAAGTAACGCTGGCGAGCAAGGGCGTGATCGAAGAAGCGGAAGCGGCTTATGATGCATTAACGGAAGCGCAGAAGAGCCAGGTCGGCAATACGGATGTACTGGCAGCGGCAAGAGCATCCTATAATGATCTCGAAGCAGCAAAGGCTGTGGAAGAGAAGATTGAGGCAATCGGCGAAGTAACGCTGGAGAGCAAATCGGCGATTGACGAAGCGAACGCTGCCTGGAAGGCACTGAACCGCACTCAGAAAAAGCTGGTTCCCAACTGGTCGGTACTGGATACGGCGAAGAAGAGCTATCGGAATCTGTTTAACGCGAAAGCCGTGGAAGAGAAGATTGAGGCAATCGGCGAAGTAACGTTGGCGAGCAAGAGCGCGATCGAAGAAGCGGAAGCGGCTTATCAGGCTTTAACGGCAGATCAGAAGCAGCTGGTAACGAATACGGATGTGCTTGCGGCAGCGAGAAAGAGTTATAACGATCTTGCGGCAGCGAAAGCAGTAGAAGATCAGATTGCAGCGATCGGCAAAGTGACGCTTACAAGCAAGTCCGCGATTGAGGCAGCGGAATCTGCCTATGCGGCGTTGACAGCAGAGCAGAAACTGCTGGTAACGAATGCAGATGTACTTGCGGCAGCAAGAAAGAGTTATAACGATCTTGCGGCAGCGAAAGCAGTGGAAGATCAGATTGCGGCAATTGGTAAAGTAACGCTTACGAGCAAATCTGCAATCGAGAAAGCGGAAGCTGCTTATGAAGCGCTGACGGAAGAGCAGAAGGCACTTGTATCCAATGCAGATCTGATTGCAGCAGCGAAGACTGCTTACGAGAATCTTCAGAAAGCAAATGAAGCAGAGCGCAAGATCTCTGCCATTGGAGCTGTTAATACAAAGAGTCTTCCGGCGATTGAAGATGCGGAGGCGGCTTACAATGCACTGACGGAAGAGCAGAAAGCACTTGTATCCAATGCGGATACATTAAGAAAATCAAGACAGCTGTATGAAGATCAGATGGCGGCGAAGGCAGTTGGAGATCAGATCTCTGCGATTGGAACGGTAACGACGGACAGCCTGCCGGCAATTAAGAAGGCAGAAGCGGCTTACGATGCACTGACACCGGTGCAGAAGATTCTGGTGCCGAATAAACGTGCACTTACGGCAGCAAGAGCAGCATATACAGATCTTACCACGGGTGTGAAGGGCTTTGTAAATCGTCTCTACCAGAATGTCCTGAACCGAAAGGCAGACAAAGTGGGATTTGACGCATGGACCGGGCAGCTGGTTCGTCATGAGGCAGGCGCCGGTGAAGTCTCGAAGGGATTCTTCTTCAGTCCGGAGTTCGTGAAGCGCGGGTTCTCGAACCGTGAGTTCGTAACAATCTGTTATCAGACTTACCTGGACCGCGAACCGGATCAGGCGGGTCTTAACGCCTGGGTGAAGCTCCTGGACCAGGGACGCAGCGCGGATGAGATTCTGGATGGATTCATTAATTCTCCGGAATTCGGCAAGATTTGTGCTTCCTATGGAATCGTAAAATAAGTAAGTCAGGGGCTCTCTTCGGAGAGCCCCTCTTTATTAAAGAAGGAATTCTCTACAGAATATGGGAAAATGATTGACAAATAAGAAATGGCATGTTTATAATAGTTAAGTAAAAGACAAAGTCAGATACTGAGGATCGCCTGATGGTCAGGCGCGGCGAGGGAAACCGGTGTGAATCCGGTACAGTCACCTCTTCTGTGTATGCGGACAAAGGAACACCACGTCATTGGTAAAGTGCTGAGAAGACGTTCCTGCGGATGAAGCTAAGTCAGAATACCTGCCGGAGAATAAGGATCGGATTTCTGGGAGGAAGGAATAGGATTCACAAGTAACGAAGCAGAAGTTTTTTATTTCGGCCTGTGTACATGTGGGTCTTTTTTTCGAATCTATTATTATCTACATCCATATTCTAATCCTGTTTTTGCTTTTTCTTTGCGGAAAGGAGTTACTTTATGAAAAAACGATTGTGTTCCGTTGTGCTGACGGCAGCCATGGTCATCGGTCTGGTGTCACCGGCGTACGGAGCGGCGCTTCCGGAGACGAGTGTTCCGGAGACGACGCAGGAAACGGTCTCATCCGGTGATTCTGCCGGTGCGGACAGTGGGGAAGCACTTCCGGAGGAAGCCGAAGAGGTGACTGAGGCTCCGGCGGAGGATGCGGAAGCAGTGGAGGTCTACGAAGCTGCGGAGACAGACGGCATCGTATATGCCACGATTGAGAAGCTGACCATCGGGCAGGGCTATATTCAGGAGCCGGTGAAGGTGAACTTTTCGAAAGGTGACACCTATGCGGATGTCATGATGCAGCTTCTGAAGAATCTGAATCTCAGCTACAAGAGTACGACCAGTGCCTACGGCTTCTATCTGTCTGCGATTCAGGACAATGACAACAGCCCTGCGGTAATCCCGCAGATTATTCTGGATGCGCTGGCGAAGGATGATGATGATGTTTCTACTTCCCGAACAAATCAGGGCTGGCTGGGCGAGTTCGACTACACGAAGTATTCCGGTTGGATGTATACGGTAAACAATACCATGCCGAATGTTGGTATGGGCAACCAAGCTCCGGCTGACGGCGATGTTGTACGTTTCCAGTTCAGCGTATACGGATACGGCTCGGATATCGGCTTCGGCTATGACGGTGATCCGATTATTGTCGCAGCTGATAAGGGACCGCTGATCAAGAAGATCGCGGAGATCAACGAAGCTTCCAATCAGGCCTTGTACGGTAACAGCTATACGGCAGCTATGGATGTCCTGAAGAAGGTGGATGCCACCCAGGTGGAAGTGGATGCGGCTCTTGCGAATTTAACTGTTCCGGAGGCGACCAGCGCATTAGTAACGGTTCGTGCACAGATGGCCGGCTCATATCTGAATGGCTTTGCGGAGCCGGTTACGGTATCCAGCGATGAGGCTGAGCAGTACGGCTATACGGATTCTGTGAAGAATGGAGTATCCGCCCTGGACGCACTGGTAAAGGTACATGAAGATCTCTTCGGGGAAGCTTTTACCAAAGAGAGTGCATCCAAATATCTTGCCTTCAATACATCCGGATATCTTAGCAAGATCTTTGGTGAAGAAACTACTGCCAACGGCTTTATACTGAATGAAGGTTATCCGAATGACGGAACGAAGTCTGAGTACGGCGGCTATAATGGCACGACTGTAACGAATCAGGCAGTTGTTGATGGCGATGTGATTGACTTCTATATTTACCAGGATCAGAGTACATGGACCGATTTGTATACCTGGGTAGAAGTTCCGGAAGGCGATCTGTACACATCACAGAGTGTGACAGTAAGCGTGAAGGCAATTGCAGCAACCATGGGCTATCTCTATCAGACTCCGGAAGAGATGAAGGGCGGAGCAACTCTTCAGAATGGTCTGTGTCTGGCATGGGTAGATGCAGAGACTGGTGCGATGACTCCGGTCGAAGAGGTTGTTACTGGTACGAATGAGGCCGGTGAGAATGGTCAGGCGGAGATTACGCTTCCTGCACAGGCCGGTGATTATTATCTGACAGCAGTTACTCATGATAAGACATATGCAATCGCAAATCCGGTAAAGATCAGCGTAAAAGCAGCAGTTGAGACAAAGATTACGATGAATCGTCTTTCTCCCAATGCGAAGCTGTATGCACTGGATGATACCGATAAGACTACGGATCTGCTTGCAGATGTAACTCCGACCGGGTCCGCTTCAAGTGGTTATACCTATGTCAGCAGGCTTCTTCCCGGCACCTATGTGGTAGAAGGTGTTAATGGAGATGTCAGAACCGGTACGATCCAGATCAAGGTATCAGAAGAAAACCATGAATTTACGATTCAGACTCTGACGATCCGTACGAAGAGCCCCAGTGACTGGGTACTTGGCGTAGACTATACGCTG
>JAJEQR010000025.1 GCA_020687485.1 Hominifimenecus microfluidus
GAATCAGTTTAGTCCGCTCGCTCCGCATCGCGTCCGTTTTGCTCCGCAAAACCGTCTGGTGGAGTCCGCCGATTGCAATCTCCGCTGCCGCTCTGCTCCGACACTGATCTTTTCTTTCTCTGTACTTGGAAAGTACACACCTTTTTTATAAGGCAGGTACGAGGTGACTGAGGCTTTGGAGAGTTGAAGGGTATTTGCAGTTGAGAGTACGGAGGTTTTGTAGTCTTGTGTTTCACGGTATTCTTCAAAAGTGTTTTTTACCTTTTCCGCCACTTCTGATTCATACACACCTGCCGTGATGAGCAACTTCCGTACCTTGATGGGATTTAATCCCAACTCATCTCCGATGGCCTGCAAGGACATCTCAGAATCATAAAATGCCACAGCAGCATCCAGCTGCTCTTTCAGATTCTTCCCGGCATCGTACTCTGGCTTCAGCTTCTTCCGGCCACCGCCTGGTTTTCTTGTTTTCTTCATTTTACTCATGCAGCTCCAGCGGCAGTCCATCCGGGTCGTGGAAGAAAGTCATCTTCTTGCCGGTGTAATCATCCACGCGGATTGGCTCGCATTCAATCCCGGCCTCTGCCAGCTCATTCACCGTCTGTTCCACACTATCAACGCAGAACGCAAGATGACGTAGACCACAGGCCTCCGGGCGGTTCACACGCTTCGGCGGATTTTCCTCTGCGAAAAGCTCCAGCTCTGTGTATTCGTTAACATGCAGATCTAGCTTCCAGTCCTTACGCTCTGGACGGTAGTTTTCTCTAATAATGGGAAAGCCCAGCTTGTTCACATAGAACTTCCTTGCGGTTTCGTAGTCGGATACGATGATCGCGATGTGGTGTATTTTAGATAAGTTCATTTTTTTCACGCTCCATTTCTTTTAATTTTGTTCTTCTTTTATTTCCGTTATAAACTATATAGCGGCCTTCAAAAATTACCGTGTGAACTTCTGGAGTTCAGTTTGTCCACACGGCATTTATTTTTGTTATTGGTTTTCTTGTTTATTTCAGCTTTTCCAGTATCTCGTCCGCGCTCATGCCACTTGCCAGCAACTTCTTCAGCACAGCCTCTGCTTCGGTCTTCTTAGCTTCTTCAGCGGCCTTAGCATCCGCCTTCGCCTTCTTCGCTTCCAGGGATGCTGCTTCTTTTTCGGCTTTCTTCAGAGCAGTCTTCTTCTCTTTCAGTGTGTTCTTCTGCTCTTCAATCGCTTTCTGGATGGATGCGATCTCAGTATTCAGAGATGCAATAGTCTCCTGCTTCTCTGCTATCTGGGATGCGTAGTCATTGATTGCCTTCGGTTTGTTCTTGCTGCCTTTCGTTCTGGGCATATTCATTCAGCCTTTCTTTTACATACACTCATTTCCCATTGATCTTTAAATGTACTGCTCGACAATAGAACTGAGCTCATCAATATAATTTCTTACCTCATCGGCTGCATTATTCTCGTCCGGATATTCAAAAATAGTCTCATATTTATTGAGGAACTCATCGAATTGGTATGGACCGCTCTCACGATGATTAGCATGAATATAAGAAACAACCAAAACTGCTGCCTGAATTGGATGACCTTCAAAATAATCTGCATCAGCCATACCAGAGACGCCACCTCGATCACAGCCATAAAGCCTTCTAACCTGATGTTCCAACTCAATTGCGTCATTGTGATTAATTCTAAACATTTTATTGTCCCCCAATCTAATTTTCTTTTCTCACATCTTCGCCGATCATAGATCGTTGCCTGCTGCTCACCACGGAGAGGTGTGTGATATTATTACGAGCAGTGTAGGGAGCTACTGCTCCCAGTATATCACAATTTCATCCAGTTTTACAGACGTTTTCTTGCCTTCATTACCGCACAATACATCAATCCGCCAAACATTCCCCCCACAGTGTTGTAGAAAATGTCTGATAGTTGAAACGTACCCAAGCGAAGCAATAATTGTAGCATCTCTATGCTTATCGAAAAAATAAAGGCTATCTTCCCGCTATACCACAGTATCTTCTTCCAGCCTTTCTCCATCTTTTCTTCGAATGTCCACATCACTACAGAACTAAACGGCACCATCATGATTACATTCTCGACGCACTCGGTGGTCAGCTTCTGTTCGCCGTTCACAGTCTCCCAGATGCCCCAACCGCCCATGACATCGGATAAAGGATTCAGCCACAAATTCCGATTCAGTAACGTTCTGAACAAAATCATCGAAGTCACGAATGCCAATAGGAACAGCTTCCGGAAGAATACGCTCTCTTTGAACTTCTGATACCAGGTCACTATGGCATTCTTCCAGCCTTTGCCTGCATGTATTGGCTCATAAGCATAAAGATAAAAAAACATGGCAAGGAAGGAAAGCAGGATTGAAAATCCAAATGGCTCATAGAGAGCAGTCAGGATGTTTGTAATGATCTTTCCGAGTAAATCAATCGTTTCTTTCATCGCTGTTTACAGATCACTGAACAGGTCAGCCTGGTACACGCCTTTTTCTAACATTTTCATAAAGCTGTCCTTTACGGCTGCGACATCCTCATGGTAGGTCATGCCGTACCAGGTGTCGTTGGTCTTCAGAACCTTCACTGACATCTTTCCCTGCTCCAGCAGTTCACCGATAAAGATAGGAATCAGATACTCTGCTTTCAAAGGATTTCCCGGTACTTCTTTCTCAAAGAACTCTTTGAAGCCCTCTTCCAGTACATCCAGAAAATCAGGTGTTAATCCCCACATATTCATGGATACCAGAGAGTTTACATCAACGGCCACTCCATCTGCCTCTGCTCCATTTGCAGTCTTGACGATGTTCTTGGTTTCCACAACCTCGGTCAGGTTGTTCTGCTCATCCATCTTGCAGATGCCACGAGTCACACCACCATTATCAGACAGGGTGTTCTTCAGCACAAAGCCAGCCATACAGGATTTGCCGCCATTCACCAGATACTCATGGACAGCTTTGAAGCCTTCCTTGCCATAGTAATCGTCTGCATTGATTACAATGAACGGAGTCTTGATGACCTTCTTCGCTGCAAGCACAGCTTGACCGGTTCCCCACGGCTTTGTACGACCTTCCGGCAGAGTTCCCGGAATATCATTGATATCTTGGAAAGCATAGTCAACAATTACATTATGAGAAGAGCAAATGGAGGCAATGCGATCACCGATGACCTCTTTGAACTCTTTCTCGATATCCTTGCGGATGATAAATACTACATGATTGAATCCGGCTTCGATTGCATCGTGGATCGAGTAATCCATGATGATATGACTAGAAGCATCCACCGGCTCCAACTGCTTAATTCCCGTTCCGAAGCGGCTACCGATACCAGCAGCCATGATAAGTAATGTTGTTTTCATATTCTCTCTCCTTTACTGTGCTCGTGCTGCTTTTATCGGACATACTTTAATACATTGGTAGCACCGCACGCATTTTCTTTCATCAATTTGTGGATACTCAAAGCCCTCTTCGTCCTCTACCATAGAAATGGCTTCTTTCGGACAAATGGCATAACAGGCCGTACACCCACAGCATTCTTCTTTTCTTTTATATAATACTGGTATTTCTCTTTCCACCTTCACTCACCAACTTTTTGATTTTTCTCTTAATTTTTCTCAAGAATGATTTTGAATCGTTCTTTAATCCAATGCCACCATATTTCTTGGCAACATACTCAAACGGCCGATTTTGGAAGTCGCGCCAAAATTGTTCTCTATTTTGGGGCTTTGGAAACGGGGCTTTAAGAGGCGGCTGTAAACCGTCTTCCAACTTTGTCTGCTTCCAGATCAGTCTCTCTTTTACTTTTTCAAAGATTTTTTCTCCAGCCTCATTATTTACTAGCACCAATGAAACGCCCTTGTTATCATCAAACTCTGGTGCGGCTTTCTCGATCCCCCAGTAATCTGCAATTGTAATATCTCCTGGATGTATTACAGACTTATAGGGACATTCATAGCAACTCGGCTGCAGCACGGTATGCCCATAGAAAAGTTCCTTGAATACCTGACTACTCGCAGACTTTCCATTTTCAAAACAAAGCGTTTCTACATGATCATGCCATCCAAAGTCTTTCTTATTTCGGAAGTCCACACTTGCAACTTTAGAGTGCATTTTCTGCTCTTGCCAACGCAGATATGCCTCCCATATTTTTTTGCTTGGTACTCCGTGACAGACAATATCCACGCAGAACAAGTTATCATACTCTTTTCCAATGTATTTTTTCAATCCTGCTACCTGACAGGAAGTTCCAGAAAAAAGTACACTTCTCTTAGCATCGAGATCTGTTTTGACACTTTTAAATGTATCACCTAGTTTACTCTGGATATTATATTTTGAGCCTCGCATTCGATTACGATCTTCCTCATTATCAGTGCGAATATGTACGGCATCAAATTCATCCGTCAAAACACACCCATAGACCACACCACCGTTGGATAAAACCTGATCCGAAAGAGCTGTAAAAATACCACCTGATCTGGAAGCTGCTCTTGTCGTTTCATCCTTATGTTTTACTGCATATACTTTAGGCTACTTCCAGTTCATTATGCCGTCCTCCTTTCGGAGTAATAAACATAATCGAGGTTACTTAGTTCGTACCCCCACCCCTCAAAATTTTGAGGAGTTTATTCTTTACTTTTGTTTTCATTGGAACTGTTCCATATTTCTTTATCACGAAATCAATTCCTTTCTTTTGGTAATCGTTCCAGAATACATCTCTTTGTTCAGACTTTTGGGTCGGCGCTTCAAGATTCGCCTGCCAACATTGTGCTGTATTGCTTAATCTATAATCCAAATTATCTCGAACCTTTTCAAAAAGTTCTTCACCCCGGTCAGTATGAATCAAGAACAGAGAATTACCATTAGGGTCATAAAAATCTGGAATAGTCTCTTCAATATGCCAGAAATCCCCAATGGTCATATCTGTTTTTCGTTCTGTCGTAGCATAAGGGCATTCATAACAAGACGGCCGTAACGCACACTGATTATAAAACACCCTAACATAATCTTTAAGAGGTCTCTCTGACCCGTTGACTTTCACGTAAGCTGTAGGCGATTTCCAGCCATTGCGCTTGTCTTTGAAGGTAAGATAAGTTATCTTTCCATCCTTCTTCTGTATTGATTCTGCATATTCTCTCCACAGTTTTGGACTTGGAGAGCCATGGCAGATAATGTCTACGATATACACCCGATCACGGATTCCTTTAATTTCACTGAACTTCCGAAATCCATCTGATTGACATCCCATGCCAACAAAGAGCAATTCTTTCTTTGGATTATCCATTAACCAACGATACGCTTCCTGGTAAATATCACCGGGCTTGCTCTGCATATATTTTGAGCCTTTTGCTCTTTCACGCTGCTTCTCATCCAGAATCATCTGGAATTCCACAGTATGATTCTCATAATTATAGACTGCAGCCACCACAGCATCTCCGCTTTTCAGAAAAGCATCCGAAAGTGCAGTAAATGCGCCACCAGAAGAACTGCTCATCAAGGCAGATTTGTCTTTTAACCTTCCTGCATATACTATTGTATCTATCAAATCCACCATAGGCTGTTCCTCCTGCATATTATTTGTTTTTAATTACAGTTTTGACCTTGTGTAAACCAACAAAAAATATAATCGTTGCACAAAAAGCACATTTGTCGCAATATATCTATAAATCGATTAACCTCCGAGCTTATCTACTACTCTCTAAAAAGCAATAATAAGAATCGAATGAAAAATATAAAATCATGTGGAATACTCTCTTTAATCACAGCCAAAACCTATTTCCCAAAGCGACTTTTTACTAATTTCATGCCAGATTTCAACATATCAACATTCGTTAGCACTGCATAGATTGCTGTGATACAAAGTGCGATGAGCTGAATCATCTTATTTTCACAATAGTATGTTCCTATCAGCATAGTACCAATTAGAATGCTTCCAATAATAATTGGCTTCCGAATTCGCATATACACAGTCTTATTAACATCAATATAGCGAATGATAAACATTGAAAAGAATGCAACCAGTGTAGATATTGATGCTGCAAAAATCTTAATTTTATTTATTAAAATCAAATTCACTGTAATATTGATTATAGCTGCAGAAATAGAAGTATAAGCAATCTTTTTTGCATTTTTCTGAGCTACATATATGCAACTATATAATCCGACGAGCACTCTAAAAAGCATTGCATACATCAAAATCAAGATTTGGTCATATCCAGCAACATACTTCTCATTAATCAAAATTGGGAATACAAACGGCATACACGCAACAATGCCAAAGCATGCAGCTGCAAACAGTTTAAAAAGAGACGTCATTGTTTCCGTTAGGAATTCGTCGCGATCCTCATCGTCAAAATGTAATGATACTGTCTCAGTCCAGGACAAATTCAAGATATTATAAAAGTTGATAAACACATTAGGAAACTTATTTGCTATAGAATAAACACCATTAGCAGCAGTTCCTAAAAAATGTGCAATTATAGTTCTATCCGACGCATTTACAACCCACCAAGCCAGATTATTGGGAATTAAAGGAATAGAATAAGCACCAACCCGTTTGAATACCGTCGGCCGAATACTCTTAACAGAAAAATACTCCCACGCTTTGGATGTAAACACCAAATACAACAACGTCAAAAACTGAGCTATCAGAGTAGACAAGAACAATCCTTGCAGCCCCATCTTCAAAATAGCCAACGCAATGACATTTAAAACTGTTGTTGCTGAAGCGGATATAAACGATGCAATTGTATATTTAACGCTATATCCCAATCCTCTAACAAATTGAAGAAACAATGCCGTGTAGACATGCAGCACCACATACAGCAACAAAAAATACGCATTTTGAATTTTCAAAAAAGGTTCTACACAAACAAAAAGAATAATGTAAATAATACTTTGTATCGTACTAGATAGTAACAGCGTAGAAAAGAGTTTTCCTTGTTCTTCTTTGTTTCCACGATAATCGAGCATAAATCGGAACAGTCCCTGATCCAACTGCCAGTTTACGAGTGGAAGTAATAATGTTGAATATGTGACCAATAAATCAAACGTGCCATACTCTTCCGTTGACAGAATTGCCGTATATAAAGGAAGAAGAAAAAAACTAATACATTGCGTGCATAGTTTTCCCACTGTAAGTATAGCCGTATTTTTTGCTAATTCTGTTTTACGACTCATTAATATTATTCCTCATATAATTAATTATTTTTTGACTGTGTAGGATTTTTCAGTTCTCAATATCTCAGTGAATGAGCCAGAGCTATAGGCACTTCACTGTGTCAGATACTAAAATGACAACAGAAGACTACTCGAAATAAACCTTCATTGATGTTCGTTTAACCAGTCCTAGCGTGTCTCCATCTCTCTATTGAAATATCTCTTCCATATCCATCAAGAATATCATTGTCTCCAGAAATCCTAACTGCTTTTTCCTATAACTATAGTAGTTATCAAGCAGGTGTCCTCCCCCATGGATACTATTCCTATCGACTCATTCCTTGGATTGTTGATTACTGACTCGCTTTTCGTTTCAGACTTCACATGATTTAAGAGCATCTATATATATCTTTTGTGATTCCTTCCTTTTTTTTTCGATTATAGTCTCGAATAATTCATAGCTATGTTGTTTGGTAATCAGGCTCTCAAATTCATCATATGTAGCTGTCAATGACAACATTGCCTCTTCTTTATGTGTCCACTCAAGTAAATCTTTCAATTTTTTTGAACAACTATAGATAGCGCAATTCTTATGATTCAACAATGTGAAAATCGTCCCATGGAATGTCGTTGTATAAACACACTCAGAAAACTGAATATATGAACTAAACTCCAACGGGTGACAGTTAATATTCAAATCACACCAGGACTGATACAAACATATCGATACAAGTTTTAAATTATTCTTTCTTGCATATCTTTTTAAATATGCCTGATGTTCTTTAGGAACACTATATGAATAAACAATCATATATCTATCTTTAATCTTACGTTCGTGCGGAAAATCCAATTCATTAATAGGCAGTAACATCGTAGGATCACAAACAATTTCTACTTGCTTTGCAACAAGTTTTCCAACAATATTCTTAGTGTTTTCATCTCTAACACCCGCATACGTCATTTTTTCCAAGCACTCCCTAACCCATGGAAAATCATTATAATCCTTGAGTGCTGCCTGTCCTGCACTAGGTGCATATGCTATACAGCTTTTTTGCTCCACACCACCATAAAAAATCGGATTTTGAAATTGTGAAACCTTTATGTTCCAAATTTCATCACTACCTACTACTGTACAATCTAAATCACCAGTATTTTTCTGAATATCAAATTCCTTTAATGCCTGAGTCATGCGCTTATAACGTGCACATAAAAAGGGATATCGTTGAATACATCTAATCAATTCCTTTATGGTCTTGGGTTTAGAAAAATATTCCTTTTTTCGCTGCTTTTCATTTCTCCACTGTATAAAACACACATTATAGTTATTCTTTTCTAAAAAACATTTATTAGCATATGCTTGCAAATAAGCACCGCAGTTCGCCGAATCATACGGAGTTACTATTCCTATTTTCATAATTTACTCTAATTCACTCCCATCATCATTATTAGCATAATTAACACTTATTGCGCATGCAATAAAATACGGCACAAACATTTCACGATCATACAAAGGATTTCCTGTGAAGCCATATAATATAAAAAATATTTGCATTGCCAACGAAAAATTCATCAAGCAATAATCTATGTTCGTATAATCTTCTGGATTTACACGCATCTTTGAATACATCGACCATGTCCTTACTAGATGAAACAGAAACCATCCACAATAGATTATAAATCCTATTATACCGGTTTCAACAAGTAACTGAATATATATGTTATGAATATTCCAAAACCAGCCACCTTGGTTAACATACTGTCCCCAACCTATGCCGACAAGACTATGTTTTTCGAACATAGAAAACGCCTTTAACCATACATCAACTCTACCTACTGACATGTCCCCAGTCTCTGCAGTATCAATAAAGCGAAAAACAACAGTTGCAAGTGCCGGCACACAAAAACTTGCTACAGCAAATACGGTTAATGCCCCCAATAAAACACCTATGCCTTTTACGAGTCGACTTTTTTTAGTATTTGAATTGTATGCAAAATAACAGAGGTACAAAGCAGTAAGTCCAAAAACAGTGTGTGCTCTTTTTCCCGATAAAAGCAATGCAGCAACTGATATCAAAAACAATAAATAGTCAGAATGTCTTTTTTCAGTCAATGCATAGCTTCCAAATATCATCGTCCCAACTGCAAGAAGCATTCCATTTGTTGAATAGTGCTTTGTTAATCCTGGGATCCCCGCATTATGATACTGATTAAGAATTGTACTCGCAGCATCCGGGAACAAATTACATACAAAATTTATCGCTGAACTATCTAAAAACATATAAATGGTAAATGCAATATAAATAAAGTAAAGATATCGCCAAGAGCTTACCATTTTTATCATCCAACACCGATCATTGAAACCTCCCGATGCTGAAAATAATATACAGCAGACAAAAAGCAATAAAACCTGGATATACGTTAGACTATAGAATTTAATATTGGGATTGTTTCGTACATAAAAGAATATCATTAATGGTATCCACAATAATCCAATATTTTTTTTTATACCTTTAGTGCCAAATATAAAAACAACTTGTCCCACCAAAATAACTGCAGCACTGAACTGAACTACGCTTGGCAAAAGCGAACCAAGAGACGCTAGCGTAGCAAAAGTCAAAATTGGTATACATTGGAGTAAAAGTCGTAGTTCATGTTTCTTAACTTTTAATTGCATCTATATCCCTCCATCTAGCAAATAGATTTTTCATACAAAATAAATTCTCTCTGCAGCACGTTTTTTCAAGATAATCATTTTGAAACACACCTCATAAATTTATACAAAAGAATGCAATATTTTATAGATAAAACACCAAACGCTTGTTTTTTGTCCATATATGAAAGCACTGATTTAAAACTAGTAGATTTAATTTTATCAATAACTAGCTGATACTCCTTTTTGTATTGATTTCTGAAAGGATACATCCTACGTAGAGCAGTGTAGTATGCAATCAATAATTGATATCTTGCAAAGACTTCTAAATTATTACGGCCTTTAAGTTCTTCATATATTCTATCCGCAAAGTACAGTGAATCGAACCATCTTTCAGAGAAAGATTGATTAGTCACCGAATTTTCCCTGCAATAATAATAATACAATTTTTCAGCACAATAGACTATTTTTTTACTTTTCAGCAGAGATCTAAATACAAAATATTTATCTTCATTTATCTTCTTACCTTCTTCAAAATGAACATCCTCGATCGTAGAAGCTTTAAACAACTTATTCCATGCGCCCGACTCAATTTTTTGGCCCAACAACAGCCACTCTATCGCCTGATCAACAGTAATTTCCTCATAATTGCAATGATACTTTTTCTTCTCCTCTTGCTTTTTTTCAAAAATCCTATCAACTCCACACACAGATATATCTGAATCAGTTTTCCTTGCTTGAGTATATAAAATCTCAAGCATTCTGCAATCAAGTTCATCGTCAGCATCTATAAAAATAATATAGTCACCTGTTGCATTTTGCTTTCCTACATTACGAGCTTTTGATACGCCTTGATTATCTTGATTTATTATGATAATGCGCTTATCAATCTCCTGTAATCTATAGCATTCAACAAGAGATTGATCATTAGATCCGTCATTTACGACAATAACTTCTATATCTTTCAATGTTTGTTGCAAAACTGAATTTAAAGTATCAACTATATAATTTCCTGCGTTATAGACAGGGATAATAACACTAATATGTGGCATTGGTGTCCTCCCATAGAATCATTCTATTCAAAAATCTTACCCTCTTCATCTTCAAATATGTGTGTGAATAAATCGAAGCAATCCAATTACTTATTCTCAACAACCTCAACTTTTTTTCCTTTATTTAAATGGCGTGCAACAGTTATTAGGCCTGTTTTGAATAGAAATCTTTTAGATTTTTCAATTATTTTATCCTTTAATGTAATTGGATCAATTTTATTCAAAGTCTTATCAATTGGATAATGTTCAGCCAGCTGGTAAAATTCAGCCCGCCTAGGATGTGGTTTTGCACTATTGCAAACCATAACACCATTTTCCGTCACAAGACTATTTACATCTTCTTCTTGTATTTCAATATGTGACTTTATGGCCTCTAAAATCTTTCCACCTTTTTCAGTATGCACAAATATTGATGAATACCCTCTATTATCATCTTTTTTTCCGGTAATTTTGGAATATTCATAACAATCAAAGACAGTGATATCGCTTGGTCTTTCTATTCCTTTAAAAGCACATGCTGCGCAAGATGGTCTTGATGAGATTTCTCTTACAAATGCCTTCATGTATGGATCGACTCTACCAGACCCATAGTAGGTTTTTCCATTTGCAAAATCTATTTTCATCGTGCTCGTGTGATACCCATATGTTTTATGTTTAAAACGGGCTCCAACTATTTTCGAGCTGTATTTGTTTTCCATATACTTCACATAGTTATCCCACAAGCCAGGCGATGGTACACCTCGGCAAACAAAATCCACACATAAAAGGTTATCTGGTTTTTTCCTTAAAAAGCTTAGCAGCCCTGCCACTTGACAAGGTGTCCCAGAAAACAAAATAGTCGTGCCTTCTTTTAATTCTTTTTTAATATCTTGAAAAATGTTTCCAAGATCACTTTGAACAAATTTAGAGCCTCGCATCTCCTGCAACTGTTGCTTTGTAGTAGCCCTTTTACACACTACTCTCATGTTATTGTCGTATCCAGCTCCATAAACTATACCATTCTGCTCAAGGATATAATCAGCTAGAGCTGTGAATGCACCACCAGAGGTACTCTCATAGAGAATTTTGTTATCTTTAATTCTAATAATATAGCCTTCTGTTTTTTCAGATATTACCGTTTTTTTATTAAGAATCGGACATGCTCTTTCGCATGCTCCACATTCAATACAACGTCTCATATCAATTTTAGGATACAGAAAACCTTCTTCGTCAGGAACCATCGTAATTGCACTTTTAGGACAAGAACTTGCACAGGCAGTGCAGCCACAACAATCCAATTTGCTCTTTATTTGAATCATATATCCTCCTGAATCCAAATCATTCAGAAGCAATAACAGATTCTCATTTCTTGTTCTTCAGAAACTTATACACACCCATCCGATAAAAGATTCCTTTAGATTTCTCTATTAAATAATCCCTTATTCTGATTGGTACAAATTTTTGTATATGTGCTCTTAGGGTTTCTTTATCTAAATTCAGATAGTATTCATCTCGTCTTGGATGAGGCTCTGCTGAATGGCAAATCATCGTGCCATCCAATTCTATAGCCTTTTCCAAATTTGTTGCATAAAGCTCATACCTGTCTGCAATTCTATCCAGAATCCTTTCTCCCTTTGAAGACTGCACGATCAGATTAGTAAAGCCTTTATCATCATCAACAAGACCTTCCACTAAGTTATTTGCATGCCAGCAATCATAAATAGTAAAATCACTACATCGTTCCACTGATTTAAAGTGACATTGATAGCAACTTGGTCTTGACGAAATTTCAGCAAAGAAACTCTTAAGCATTGGATCCACACGAGCGCTTCCATAATAAACAAACTGATTTTTGAATCTTATACGCATGGTGCCACTGTGATATCCATATGTTTTATTTCTGAAAACAATATCATCTATTTCTGAATGATATTTGTCTTTTTGTTCGTCTAAATATTTTTTCCAAAGTTTCGGCGACGGTGTACCATGGCAAACCAAATCTACGGTTACCAGATTATCGTATTCTTTTCTCAGATATGATTTTAATCCATACACCTGACACGGCGTTCCAATAAAGCACACTTTCGTTTCTTGCATCAAGTGTTTTTTTATTTCAGAAAAGCAATCGCCTAAATCGCTCTGCACGTATTTTGAACCTCGAAACTCTTCTGCCCCCCCCCGGAAATTTTATGAATTACCTTATATTCTTCATTATAAGTTGCGCCACAAATAACACCTCCCTGATTTAGGATCCATTCGCCTAACGGTGTTACAAATCCTCCAGAGGTACTTGTAGAAACAATTTCTACGTCCTTTGCTCTGAGTACGTATGCTTTTCTATCAAACATTTTAGACTCGATTTTATTTTCAATAGGACAAGCAGAATCGCACAATTTGCAATCTATACACTTTGAAATTTCCACGAATGGATATAAAAAGCCCTCTTGATCCTGCTGCATACTTATAGCTTTTTTCGGGCATACACTATAGCATGCCGTACATCCACAGCAATCTGCTTTATTCTTCATTTCAATCATTAAGCACTTTCTCCTTCCATCCTTTATAGTTTTTCAGCAACATTCAAATACAGTTGTGCAAGTGTATCTGCTGTCTGCTGAATATCATAACCTGCCTGCTCCAATATTTTTCTTTCACTTTTCCTTTGCACATTCATATACTTCAAAACATGTTCCGCCCACACATCAGGTTTTTCTTGAAGAGAAAGGAATTCTGTATTTGAAGTTAAGCCTACTTCTTTTGTTATTGCATCTGAGAAAACACATGGCAATCCGCTCGCCTGTGCCTCAACCCCCGTGACCGGAAGACCTTCGTGTAAAGATGGCATTACAAAAACATCCATTGCCTGCCACATTTTATTCATTTCATTTGAAGCTCCATAAAAAATTACAGCGTCTTCAATTCCTAATGTCCTAGCCTTATTTTTCATCGCTTCTTGTAGTTCACCAACGCCAAATAAAAGTAACACAGTATTTGGATTTTTTCGGTGTACTGCTTGAAAGATATCCAGCAAAAAGCTGTGATTTTTTTGATCAGAAAACCGTCCAGCGTGTCCTACAACATACTTACCTTCCAGATTCAGCTTTTTTCGTATTTTTCGACGAACAGCTTCATTATAATCATATTTCTCCAAATCAATTCCATTCGGAAGTACTGAACACCTTCCAGATTCAATAATTGACCTCGGAAATAGAAATCTTGCAGCTAGTTCTGAACAGCCATAAAAGTTATCGCAAAAGAGTGGAATTAATGGCTTTAAGATTTTGCTTATAAATCGAATTCCATTACCTGCTGCTCCAAAGCCAGCATTGTGACTATGTATTGTAATATATTGAACCCCACCCAATTTTGCGCCAATAATATTTGTCATATCTGCTGCACAATCCGCATTATAATGTAGGATTTTAATATGATTTCTCTTGCAGACTTTCCGAATTTCATTAATTCTCCAAATTCTTCTAAAAGGTCTAAATTTCACATTATCCGCTGAGGCAACATACTTTTTACTTCCCAATGAAAGAACTCTGTCTTCCATAGGTTCGTGCCTATCATGAAAAACAAGATAGTCAAAATTTATTTTAGATCGGTCCAGGTGTTCCTGGATATGAATCATCATATTAGTTACACCTCCAACACCAAGCGGAGATGTCACCAATACTCTAACTACTTCATTATTCATATAATATTTATCCTTTCGCGGCGACAATCTCATGCATTATTTCATATTCCTATTTCGGCACGATTACACACGCTTTCTAATTTCTTTCAATACAGTATTTAAATATTGATCTGTTACCTGCTTAAGGTTTTTATATTTTTCCCCTACAGCTTTATAATCAATATCATCTTTTACAACGTCTGATAAGTCCATTCCATTTTTATAACGCCGACTTTCTAGACCAAAATTCACACACAGGGTATCAATACGAGAATTTTTTGAAAAGCTGGAATTTTCAGCATATCTGTTAAATACCACAAACTGCTTTTCATTAAGAATAGAAAATGCTGTCCCGTGGAAAGAATCCGTGCAGACATACTCTGCATTTCGCAGAAGATTTAGAAATCTTTCTGGGCTCACATCATACGGAGCAAAGTCTCCAAAGTTTTCATCTTCTTCTACATACTGATCCATGTGTCGCAATGCAACGACTTTCATGCCCTTGTCGCGAGCTAATTTCTTTACTGCATTGCGATATTCCTGTGTGGCACCAAGGAAGTATGCAAAAATATATGGCTCATTGATTTCTCTTTTATTAGGAATTCTCTCCAGCCATTCATTTTTACTCAAAAAGAAAACAGGGTCTAAAATCGTAGGAACATCTCGACCAGTCAATTCCTTGACAATCTCACTTCCTCGATTCTCACGCATACTAATGTATTCAATGCGATTCAAATACTGTATCGTTCTTTTCTTTTGATACCACGGAATTTCCTTTACTCCAAAACTAGAAGCAATTGAAATTTTTAGCGTGTCATCCGGAACAAACATCAAATTGTAATAATTCGTCGGCAATCCTGCCGGACTCCAAAGCTGATCGCTTCCTGTTATAACCGCCGAATATTTCTTTCCACCCTCACATAATGCCGCATAGCCGATATACTCATCGGAGAAATCCTTAAAAGCCCCTTTTTTGAATCCGGCAAATGCTTTCATACGAACTTCATTATTCTTTGCATACTCAGGATGCTTTTTTAGACTAAGTTTTCTCTGAATTCCCTCATATCTGCTATTAAACCAAACTGCATTAAAAAGACGCGGCACATCTTTCAGTGCTTCTGTCACAGTCTTCTTTCTAGTATATCGAATCAACTCATACTCAATATTTTGATTTTCCAAATAACTAACAGTTGCATATGCTTGCAATATGCCTCCGTAATTTTCATGCATATATTTTATACATACTCCAACCATTTTAAACTCTCCTCTATGCTGCACATCTTACTTTTTCAGCAGTTCCTCATATATTGCCTGATACTTCTTATTTTTTTCCTGCCAAGTATACTTTTCTGCTTTCTTTCGCGCGTTTTTTCCACGTCTTGTTACTTCATCAGGATTAGCAATACATTCAAGAATAGCCTTTTTCAAATTCTCGATGTACTCTTCCTTCGTATTTCCTTCATAAAGCCAACCCGTGTCTTTATCAAAAAGAGTTGCTCCGCCAAATTTATTAATGGTGATAACTGGAATACCTTTTGACATTGCCTCCAATAAGACCGTGCCTGTCGTCTCTCGAATGCTCGGCATAATAAATACATCCGCATCTGCATATTCCTTTTCCATTTCCATATAGGGGATGGAGCCCATGCAGTGCACATGCTCAGACAAGTTCAGGTTATCCTTACAGCGTTTACGCAGATGCTCAAGCTCCGGACCATCGCCTACAACCCTAACCTGATATCTAGTTTCCTGTGGAATTCTCATCAATGCATCAAAAAGAAAATCCAAGCCCTTTCGATAAATCATTCTTCCAGCAACCAGAAAGACGCATTCTTCATTCACTTTTTCCTTTTCTGTCCAGCTCACCAATTCGTCCGGTCTTAATCCGTTATCAAAGACTAATTCATACGGACAGTTTAGTTCTGCCCCCTCTACGAGGAATTTTTGAGTCTCTTTATTTGCAAACATAATATAGTCGCAGCGATTTAGTTTGCCAGTGATTCTCAGTTTAAAACGATACCAGCGATTTATCCCTGAGCGAACGACTTCAATGATTTCATGCCCCTTTGCGTAATCTTTTAATCCATTAGGCAAAGACTCTCCTCCGCCAAGTGGTCCGCAGACGAATTTGATATTTGCTATCTTTCCATAGTCTCCAATTGCACGGAATTCAATTGGCGTAATCTGATGAATAACGTCAATTTTTTGATCCGCACAGATTTTTTTTACGAGAGGAAGTACCCGTCTATTCCACACATTAAGTCTTCCAGAATACATAAATCCCTTGAAGATTTTTTTGTAAAAATTAGGGATGTCAACATAATAAAACTTTATATTTTCAAGTGGGTGACTCTGCAAATATTTTTCGACTGGTTCACGTTGTTCTTCTTTTGTAATTACATAAACTTTATTTGTTTTTGAACTTTCATAAGGAACGCACCAACCGATTTTATCTTCACTTCCAGCAAAAGGGTTACATGAATAAGCTATATACAGGATATTCATCACTTCGTCTCCATCTGCTGTGCAATATCAGCATCCACGATTTCCTCGCCAGTCTTATGCTTCAGCTGTTCCTTGGATGCTTCACTCAGACCGTTGTTGATCACACAGTTCATATCGCAGGTGCTACACTTATCCAGATCCTCTTTAGTAACCTTACCATCGCGATAGTCACGGCAGATCTTCAGCTCATACATGCTGTACGGATGCTTGGTGAACAGAGCCTTGAACTTGTGAACCAGAACCCAGGTAGCAGGCTTCCAGATATACTTGTGCATAGCAGGGCTGACAGAACCGATCATCCAGCAGTCACGGTCGCAGCAGCGAACTTTTGCACGAACCGTCTCTGCTTCCGGGCTGTTCCACAGCTCATCCCAAGTCTGATTGTTCAGGTTTCCCATGACCTCTTTGTCCTTGGTACCGTTGCAAGGCATAACATCGCCATACGGGTCGATGAAGAAGGTATCAAAGCTCATATCGCAAGGCAGCAGACGCTTCTGGCCATAGATGTAATTGATCAGGCCATGGTTGAAGTAAGCACGGAACCACTTCTTCGGGCTATTGCTGCGGAGCAGTTCGTTGACCAGATTCTCGAAGTTCTTTGCCACCATCGGACGGTCGTGGATAATGTTCTTCGCCTCAACGAAGTAGAAGCTGTTGTGCAGAGAAGCAGTTGCAAACTCCATGCCCATCTCGTCAGAGATCTTGTACAGCGGAACCAGGTCAGGAGCGTTTTTGTCCTGAACAGTCATACCGAAGCCGACATCCTTCATGCCCATCTCACGAAGCTTTTTTAGCGTGCCATAACCACGTTGGTAGCCATTCTGCAGGCCTCGGATCTCGTTGTTGGTCTTCTCCAGACCCTCGATGGAGATACGAATACCGATCTGCGGGAACTCTTTGCACAGGTCAACGATACGGTCTGTGAAGAAACCGTTGGTAGAAATAACGATACGGTCAGACTTCTTGTACAATTCGCGCACGATATCCTTCAGGTCGGTACGGATGAACGGCTCGCCGCCGGTAATGTTGGTGAAGTACATCTTCGGCAGCTTCTTGATGGTCTCGATGCTGATTTCTTCTTCCGGCTTGGAAGGTGCTTTATAGCGGTTACACATAGAGCAACGAGCATTGCAACGATAAGTGACGATGACCGTACCATTTAACTTCTTTTCTTCAGACATGATTAACTCTCCTAACTCTCTCTTTTAAGAATGTTTCGATTTTATTTAAGAACCACTTGGCACATACTGAGAACACAACCGAACCGCAGATGACTGCAACAGCTGTGAAGATATATGCCAGCAGACTGTTTCCAAATAGATGAACGAGGTGTAACTTTTCAAACACACGATAAATTACCATGTGGCACAGGTAAATTTCGAAGCTGATACCGCCTAGGAACTTGACAATTGGATTGACCAATACCCCCCTCCGATTGCAGCCAAGGGTATAAATCAATGCTGCCACACAGAAAAGCAACATCATGAGCGTATAGCCACCTACGGCAAAATAGACAACCGTGGCAATCAGCAGAATCGCTCCGGCGATAACCTTGTGCTTTGATGAAAACTCGACCAGTTCCTTCCGATAAAGAAATACCAAACCACCTGCAATAAAGTAAATCGCATCATAAACAATATTGCCTCTTCCTGCGCTGAAATAGGAAGAACACAGCCAGTTAAACATCAGTGCCGCAACTGCTACGCCCCACGCTCTCTTCTTATTTTCAATCAGGAAGCAGAAGAACGGGAACAGCATATAGAACACAAAAATGACTGCCAGTGTCCAACTCACACCAATAACCGAAATCTTCGCATTTGGCAGAAGTCCTTGGCATAACGTCAAGTTTGCGAAAACCTCAAACAAGGATTCCTTGCTCGGTGAAATCACAAAGTCTAACGCACAAAGCAGTGCAAAATACGGCCAAATCTTGATGTATCGTTTCTTGTAGAAATCCTCTACGCTAATCTTCCGGTCAATAATTTTCTGGTAATAGCCACAGCACATACCAAAACCGCTGACCATCATAAAAAGGAAAACGAGGTTTGTGAAAGATGGTATTAGCCGTTCAAACACAAATCCTCCTATCCCATATTCTCCATTTGCGAGGACGTGCATCAGCGCAATGCCAATAATGGCATACGCCTTCAATCCATCTATTCCCTCATATCGATCCGCTTTTGTAGCCACAAATTCTCTCCTCACATACCAGTCTTACTGATACACCTTTATCATTTTTTCCTAATGTTCGTCTCAACTGATTACATAAATATATAATCTATAGTTGAAATTGAACTCCAAAAAGTTTACCAAGATTCACCGCATATATCATCAAGGCTTGTAAGTTGCATTTCAACGCTAAAAGCGGAATATCTACTTTTTTTCGCCTTGTAAACGGTAAAATTTTTATAGACTCTTTAACGAGCAGATTGCTGATATACTTTTTCGTCTCTCTTCTTGCATAAAAAGGCATCTTAATTATCAGTTCAAAGCAGGACATAACATTTGATCCTGCATAGTCTTTAACAGAAAAATTAAAGCCTCTTTCATTCAGATCCTTCACAATGTTACTACATGCTTCGAGCAATGCTATTTTATTTCCCACTAGTTCTGCATCTCGTTTTTTCATAAAGGCACCAGATGGACGAATCGTATAGCAATAAAATCCCTTATTTAACGTTCTAATTTTTTGTGCTCAAGAAAAGCACATCGCATTGAACATACTATCTTCATTCAATCGAATTGAAGGATTAAAACGGATTTGATTTTTGTTTAGAAAATCTCTACGATACACATTTCGCCAAACAGCTCCCCATTCAAGTCTTTTCGATATCGCCTCTGTTGAATTCACCCATTCCAAGATGTCCTCAACTGAATATCCAAGCTATTTGGTAAGAACAGTTCTTACTGTTTCTTCGACTGAATTAGAAATGTAATTCTTTTGCGGAAAAACTTCTCCTTCTTTCACTACATTTCCATCTTTATCTTCTACAATTTGATAGAATCCCAAAACGGCAACATCTACGCTTGTCGATGTCATGAACGCCTTTATCGTGGAAAAATAATTTTCTTTCACAGTATCGTCGGGATCAATAAATACAATGTAATCACTTGTTGCATTTCCAATTCCTGTATTTCGTGCTGCTGAAACACCACAATTACGTGTGTGAATTATTTTAATCCATGCACCTTTGTACTCAAATTCTATATTGTGATCACAATTGTTCTTATTAAAATATTGGCTTAGCCCCCCCCCAATATCATCAGAAGAGCCATCGTTCACCAATACAATTTCAATATCACTACAATCATTTTTAAAGATACTATCTAAGCATTTCGGCAAATATTTCATCACATTGTAGCATGGCAAAACCAAACTCAAGCTCATTTTTCACCTCGGAAATATTTCTCATTTTGTAAACCAAGCGCACTATAATGCAATCCTTTAAGGTAAGGAAACTTCACACCTGCATCACATAACAAACGGTTCCATTAATTTCTTTTTATCTATAAACTTTCATAATTTTCTCGTAATACTCATCAATGGTATCGAAGCTGATGTCCTTACAGTTCGCACTGTACTCCGCACACAGCTTCTTATCACCCCAGAGCTTCTCGATCTTCATCTTCAGATCTTCGGCATTACCGCTTTCAAACAGCTCGCCGGTCTTGCCAACCTGAATCAGTTCCGGGATGCCACCAATGTTCGCTCCCAGTACCGGTGTGCCATACATCTGTGATTCCATCACGGAGAATGGGCAGTTCTCATACCACTCAGAAGGGTAAATGGAGAACCGTGCCTCACGGATAAGCTTTTCCAGTGCTTCGCCTTTCTGGAAACCAACGTTCTTGATGTTCTTAATACCATTTACTGTCTCTTCCAGCGGGCCAGTACCGGCGAAGATGAACTGTACATCCGGCAGCTCCTTACAGACCTTGATGAGGGTACCGATACCTTTCTCCTCAGAGAAGCGGCCGAAGTAGAGGACGTAATCCTTCTTCGGAGTCTCTTTCCACTCCACCTTGTCGATGAAGTTGTGCATTGCCACGGTCTTCGTCGCAAACAGCGGATTGCTGTTCATCTTACTCTTCATGAACTCAGAGCAGCAGATCATATCGTCAATGTACTTGTAAGTACCCTTCCACTTCCAGAATTCGGCTTCCATCATGCCGATGGCAGATTTCGCCGTGGAGCCGTGAATGCACTTGCCTTTCATGCAGTTCACGAAATGGCCGCCGAGACACTTCTCACAGTTCTGGTGGGTGTTCGGATTGTTCAGCATGTGGTTCGGGCAGACCAACTGGTAGTCATGTGCCGTGAAGATGATCTTACAATCCCTTCCGGTCTCCTTGCGCCACTTCACGATTTCCAGGATGATGGAAGGTGTCAGCTGGTAGTTAAAGTTGTTCAAGTGACAGACATCCGGCTTGAAGTCGTCCAGAACTTTTCTCAGCTGCACTCGTGCTTCCTTGCTGTAGATGGTCTTGATCGGGTAGGTCAGCTTGCTCAGTTTGCTGCCGCCGTGGAAGTCCATATCAGATGTATAAGCATTGACCCGGTTGCCCACGCAGCGGCCTTCATGCTCCATACCGAAGTACTGAACCTCGTGTCCGTGCTGCTCCAGCGCCTCACCCAATTTGAATATATACGTCTCACTTCCGCCGTTTCGGTGCAGAAATTTATTTATTATCAATACTCTCATCTATTATTTTCTCCTGTACAGTTTCATCGTTTCCCTTGCAACTTCATCCCAGTTGTATTTCTCGCAGATAAAGTCAGCTGCCTGATTCTTCATTCTCATAACCATTTCTGGATGGTCACAGGCATCTTGCAGTTTTTTTTGCAAGTCCTCTATATTCGACTTTTTGAAAATCAACGCCTTATCTTCCACAACCTCTGCACACTCTGGAATGTCGGATACCAGACAGCAATTGCCGTAGCTCATCGCCTCCAACAGACTTAATGGCATTCCTTCCAAATCGGACGGCAGCGTGTAGATGTAAGCGTTGCTGTACAGTTCATCCAACATCGCTCCCTGTACAAACCCGGTAAAGAGAATCCGATCGTCACCCTTTGCCAGCTCTTTCAATTCCTCCATAAAGGAATCCGTATCACTGGAGCCACCCGCGATGACCAACTTTTTATCTGTCTTGACATTCTTGAAGGCCTCAATCAGATATCGAATGCCCTTTTCTGGCACCAAACGACCAAGGAATAATATGTAGGAATCTTTTTCCAGTCCAAAATTATCCCTGATCAGCTTTGCTTCCCGAACCTCTGGCCGATTGACACCATTAGGGATAAAATGTGTCTCCCTCCCGTACGTATCCATGAAATATTTCTGAACGCCTTTGCTTAGAACAATGATTTCATCTGCATATTTCACGGCATTTTTTTCACCCTGTCGGATAAATTTGGATCCAACTCCAAATTTCCATTTTTCGCGGGCCCAGTCCAAACCGTGAATAGTGCTGATTACACGCTTGCCAAAAAGTTTTGGTATCCAACAGAAAAAGGCAGGACCTTCTGCATGGATATGCACCACATCGTATCTTCCAAATGCACTATAAAGTGCTGCGAAAAAGGAAGAGCTTACCGCCGCAAGTCCCTTCTTCTCAATAGTCGGAACAGCCTTTTGACGGATACCATCATATTCAATGGTTTTGTCATACTCTGCACCGCTTACATGATGGCCTGCTCTATTGTAGCAAGTTATATCACAACCATTCAGTGCCATTCGGGTGCATAACTCTTTTACAACAATCTCTATCCCACCTTCACGAGAAAGACGTTTCTGTCCGAAAACCGCAAGTCTGATTTTTTCTTCCATTACTTCTCTCCAACCGTCATTCCATAATTTCTATTCTTGTCCTAGGCTTATACACAATCCCAGCAGTTCTTATCCTTAAATTATCATGCTCGTCTTTCACTATTCACCTTTCCTACTTCACAGCACAACAAGCCTGTATACAGATTGCAGCAACAATCTATACGCAGGCTTGTCCTCGTACCTCCTTATTTTGTTTTCTGCTCTATCAGCTTTCGCTGTGGTGGGTTAAGTATAGAGCGCAACCAGAAGCCATTAACCCCTGAAAACACGCTGGCCCTAACGCACCATGACAAGCAGAAACAAGTTGAGGTGAAAAGGTCAAGCCGCGCAAACCCGCATGAAATCAGGCTTTTCTCTGGTTGTCCATATTATTTCACACTCCCCATGAACTGTAACAATGATTCTTTTCCCAAACAGTTTCGGAATCCATGAAAAGAATGCCGGCCCTTCTGCATCCATATCGGTATCCATATTCATATAATACTTTAATATCTCTACATTGACCCATCTTTCTTCAACACCACAGCAACCGTCTTGAACAGAATCTTGATATCCAGTTCCAGGTTCCATTCATTGATATACTTCCGGTCCAGATCCACGACTTCCTCAAAGTCCGTGATGTCGCTTCTTCCGCTTACCTGCCACATTCCGGTAATGCCCGGCTTGATCGCCAGTCTCGACCGGTGGTGCAGTTCATACAAACTAACCTCTCCCACCAGTGGCGGTCTCGTGCCTACGATACTCATATCGCCCTTCAGCACATTGAAGAACTGCGGGAACTCATCCAGGCTTGTTCTCCGGATGAAGTCACCCACGCCGGTTTTCTTCGTGCCGTCCGGCAGGATCTTATTTCCAATCACTCTGGGATCGAAGTCCAGCTTGAACATCTTGCCGTCTCCGAGCTTGTTATCCTTCATCAGTTCCGCTTTTTTTGCCTCCGCGTCAAGGTACATGCTGCGGAACTTATACATTTTAAACCGCTTACCGTTCTTCCCGACTCTCTCCTGCGCGAAGAAAATCGGACCCGGCGACTGTGTATAAATCATCGGCGCCACGAAAATGAAAATAATTCCAGTCAGCACACACCCCAGCAAACCACCCACAATATCCGCCAAACGCTTCAGAAAGAGCTGCCCTGCGGAAGCATAGTTCATCGTGGTTGTCAGCACCGTATATGTGCCGATCTTTTCTACGAACCGTTTTTTGCCAGTGGTACAGCCAACCTTTAACAGATTCATATGTATGGTGACTCCTGTCTCTTCCAGCTTACGGATCACATCCTCCGGATAGGGAGATGCAGCAGATGGAACAATCAGGACTTCATCGATCCATGCCTGGCAGACATACTCTGCGACATCATCCTCTCCTGCAACCACAGGAATTCCGTCCATCGTAACACCCGTCAGGTTTCTGTCAAGCACTGCCAGACCGGCCAAGTGATAGCCTGCATAGTTATTCTCCCTGATGTTCGTAAGTACCTCATCTGCCACATCCGAAGTTGTAATGATCAGCAGAGAACGGCTTCCTCTATCCGGATCGATGCGCAGCTTTCTCAGCACAGATTTCCAGAGTTCACGGGTCACGTATGTCAGCAGCAGATAAATTAACATCATGAAGCCGTATGCCGACCGTGAGTAATTACCTCCTTCGTGGGAAATAAACAGATACGCGCTTATAGTTGCTGCCAGTATCAGCGTATGTTCCAAAGTCACAATGACTTCCCGGTAATGACCGCGTTTCAGCACTCGCTTCATGGTATTGAAGCTGTAGAGGATCACCAGATCTGCCAGTTCAATCACAATAGCTACATTCCGGTAAAGGTCATTGGAATACGGCGCTGTTCCGTGGCCGCTGATCACATACGCAAGAAAAAAGGCGATTTGCAGACAAAGCATATCCAGAAGTATGAAGTCATAATGTTTGAACCAGCCTTCTGTCTCTCTTTTGTACATTTCTTACAAAATCCCCCTTTATCTTATTCTTATCTCACTCACATAATTCAACTCAATAAGAAAACCGGACTTAACCTTCCCCCTGAAAAGTTGGGGTACTGGTTCTCTATCCAGTTATCCTATCCACAGGTACAGTTCAGTGACCATTAATCACGAATCACTGATCACCCTTCTCATCCAGCTTTATTTCTGAAGCAGCTGCCTGACTTCTGGTATCCGCTTTTCCATCCGTTGTCTTCGCCGCCGGTTTCTTTTCTGCGTCATTACCATAATATTTTCCGTAATATTTTCCATAATAAGCGCCGTTGTAATAGCCTCCGCCCTTGTGGCTCACCTTGCTGAGCACAGCTCCCAGAACCTTGCAATCCGCAGTCAGCAGCTGCTCCTTCACCCTCTGCGCCACGCGGTAGCTGTCCTTGCCACTCTCCAACACCAGGATCGCGCCATCCGCTACATGGCCGACAACAGCAGCGTCAATGACATTCCCCAGCGGAGGCGTATCGATGATAATGTAGTCATACACCTTCTTCGCTGCGTCAATCAAGCCCTCAAATGCCCAGCTTCCCAGAAGCTCTGACGGATTCGGCGGAACCGGACCTGCGAAAGCAATATACAGATTCTTTACATTACAGGAATAGATGATCTCGGTTGCCTGTGCCTGACCAGACAGGAAGTGGCTTAAGCCCTTCACCGGGTTCTTTAGGCCGATACGGGCAGCCAGCACGGATTTACGAAGATCCGCATCCATGAAGAGTACCTTCTTACCGGCTTCCGCCATGGAGCAGGCAAGCTGCCACGCAGTCTCGGTCTTGCCCTCGTCCGGCGCACAGCTGGTGAACAGAATTGTCTTGATATCCGCCCCGCAGAACAGAATATTGGTACGCAGGGTGTTGTATGCCTCCCGACTGTAATAGTCCAGATCGGACGGCGGGTTGATCTTGATTTTCTCCATTGTATTTTCCTCTTATCCTATTCTTCTCGTTCTAGTTCTTATAAGTCAGGCTTCCGGCCGTCTTCAGCTCATCCTTCTTGTTCACTCTGCCTTTTTTTCCCTTCTTCATTTCGGGGATCACGCCCATCAGGCTAACATCCAGATAGCGCTCCACATCCTCACCGGTGCGGATGGTATCGTTCATCAGGTGGAGCACGATGATAACTGCTGCTGACAGCACAACACCTGCTACTGCGCCGAGAAATACATTCTTCTTCAGGTTCGGGCTAGACGGGGATGTGGGCAAGTTGCCGGCTTCATTCACATTGATGCCCTCGATCTTCATCACCTGTGTGATATGCGTGCTACCGACACGGCAAAGCTCATCCACGATATCTCTTGCCCAGGCAGGGCTGGCATCGGTCACCGTAAGGTTGATAATACGGGTATCGCTCGGACTGCTGATGGAAATCTTGTTCGCCAGCGTGGAGGGCGACATTACACTGCCGTCCGTGTTCTGCAGGTGCAGATTCTCGATCACCTGTTCCAGTACGGTACGGCTCACGAACATCTGCTGATAGTCCTTCGTCAGCTGCATACTGGAGTTCAGGTCGGAGTAAGTCAGCTGATCCGAGCTCTGCCGATTTAGGACATAGACTGATGCGGTCGAACTATACAGCGGCGTTACAAAGCTGCGGGTATATACAAACATACCGGCAGCCAGCACAATACCAGCAAGCACAATAATCCAGAGATGATGCAGCAGTATGAAAAACAGCTCTTTCAGGTCGATTTCGACTTCTTCGTCTCTTTCTCTTTCCTTGTTGTTCATAAAGTTTTCTCTCCTGTAAGTATCTTCTATAATCTTTATCGAAAAAGAGGTTTCTCTTAGAGTTCTCTCTTTTACTTTCCTATTTATATTTATCGGTACGGGGATTCTGCCAGAATCTCCCCGGCATTGCAGCAGTAGAGGTCTCTTGCGGCCTCTGTGCCCAGTTTCTTCTCAATGTAGCGGCGGTTCTGTCCCAAGATCATGGGACGATGCTCCAGGCCGTGTCCATCGCTGGCAACGAAGTCAATGAGCCCTTCCTTCATCGTGCGCAGGATGCGGCGCTTCACTTTGCCTTCCAGACTGGATGCATTGATCTGAATTCGGGCGCCCTGCTCCCGCAGGTCATATAGTATATCGGGATCCATTTCCAGCTGGTCGTAGCGCTCCACATGCGCGATGACCGGCCGGAAGCCGCTCATGCGTATATCCATGACTGCCCGGCGCACTTCCTCCTCTGCCACATAGGGCATGAACTCGATCAGCGCGTACGTGGTGTCTGCCAGTCCCAGGACTCTGCCCTCCCGCAGGTAACGCGAAGTGCGGGAATCGTAAAGGATCTCATTACCCGGATATACCTTCAGATCCTGCAGGCCGACGGTCTGTATGTTTTCGTTCAGCTGTTCGGTTAATCGGTAGATCTGATCCGGAGTCGCTGTGTAGCGATCTCCCCGAAAATGGGGGGTGGCAATCACACGTCTGGTACCATACTTGTATGCCATCATCAGCATACGCATACTGGTACGCAGATCCCGGCTTCCATCATCGATGCCGGGCAACACGTGTGTATGAATATCTATCATAACGTCACCTCCCATTCTATCTGTTTTTGTTATTATAGTCAACTATTTTTGACTACCATTCAAAGATCCGTTAAATTTTTTTAACCCGCATGTTGCCTTTAGCCGTTCAGCGTGCCTTTCAGTTGCACCAGTCTGGGGCGGAAGCCCTCCTGCTCGAGCTTCTCGATAATCTTCTTCTTGTGCTCCGTGCCGAAGGCTTCCAGAGTGATGCGAAGTTCTACGAGATCATTGCGGTTGATGCTGAAGAACTGGTTGTGCTCCAGCTTGATGACATTCGCGTTCATCTCCGCGATCTTCGTAGCGACAGCTACCAGCTGGCCGGGCTTGTCAGGAAGAAGTACAGATACGGTGAAGACACGGTCACGGGCAATCAGTCCGTGCTGCACCATGGAGGACATAGTAATGACGTCCATATTGCCGCCGCTGATGATGGATACAATCTTCTTATTCTCTACGTTCATGTGCTTCAGTGCTGCGATCGTAAGGAGTCCGGAGTTCTCCGCCACCATCTTGTGGTTCTCCATCAGGTCAAGGAAAGCTACAATAAGTTCTTCGTCGTCCACAGTGATGATGTCGTCCAGGTTCTCCTGGATGTAGGGCAGCAGCTTGTCGCCCGGTGTCTTCACAGCAGTACCATCGGCAATGGTCTTCGCGGTGGGAAGGGTTACGACATGGCCTTCCGCCAGAGAAGCCTTCATGCAGGCAGCTCCTACAGGCTCTACGCCGATAACCTTAATCTTCGGATTCAGCATCTTCGCCAGCGTGGATACGCCGGTGGCAAGTCCACCGCCGCCGATAGGTACCAGGATGTAATCCACGGTCGGAAGCTCCTTGATGATCTCCATGGCGATGCTGCCCTGGCCGGTAGCTACATCAAGATCATTGAAGGGATGTACGAAGGTGGCTCCGCTCTCTTCCGCGATCTTCATGGCGTATTCACAGGCTTCGTCATAAACATCTCCATAGAGGACAACTTCCGCTCCGTAGGCCTTGGTGTGGTTAACCTTCACCAGAGGTGTGGTGGTCGGCATCACGATGGTTGCCTTTACACCGTAGATCTTGGCGGCGTAAGCGACACCCTGCGCGTGGTTGCCGGCGGAAGCGGTTACGAGACCCTTTGCTCTCTCTTCGGAGGTCATGGTGCTGATCTTGTAGTAAGCGCCGCGCACCTTGTAGGCGCCGGTGTACTGCATATTCTCGGGCTTCAGGTAGATCTTGTTGCCGGTCTGCTGGGTGAAGAACTCACTGTATACCAGCTTGGTCTCCAGAGTGACCTGCCTTACGATTTCACTTGCTTCTTCGAATTTCTCCAGTGTTAACTTGCACATAGCATTTCTCCTTTTGGATATTTCTTTATTCGTTGAAGATTGCTTCAACGTAGGCATCCGCGTCAAATTTCTGCAGATCTTCGATCTTCTCGCCGATGCCGATATACTTAACAGGGATGCCGAGCTCTGCCTGAATGGCTACGGCGATACCGCCTTTGGCCGTTCCGTCCATTTTGGTGAGGATGATGCCGTCCACGTCGGCAGCAGCCATGAATTCTCTGGCCTGTGCCATGGCGTTCTGACCGGTGGTTGCATCCAGGACAACGAGAGTTTCTTTATGGGCATCCGCGTATTCGCGGTCGAGGATACGATTGATCTTCTTCAGCTCTTCCATCAGATTCTTCTTGTTGTGCAGACGGCCTGCCGTATCGCAGATCAGGATATCGGCGTGTCTGGCCTTGGCGGCGCTGACAGCGTCATACACAACGGCGGCAGGATCACTGCCTTCGCCCTGTGCGATCATATCAACGCCGGCACGGTGCGCCCACTCGCCCAGCTGTTCGATGGCTCCGGCGCGGAAGGTGTCGGCGGCTGCCAGGATGACTTTGCGGCCCAGCTGCTTCTGCTGGCTGGCCAGTTTTCCGATGGATGTGGTCTTGCCGACGCCGTTGACGCCGACTACGAGGAGTACGGAACGCTCTTTCTCGAAGTCGTAGGCGTTCTCTCCAACATCCATCTGCTCGCGGATGGTACGGATCAGGAGTTCGCGGCAGTCCGCCGGTTCCTTGATATGCTGTTCCTTTACCTGCTGCTTTAATTTCTCCAGGATCTCATCGGTCGCGCGGACGCCGAGGTCTGACATGATCATGACTTCTTCCAGTTCTTCATAGAAATCGTCGTCGATGTGGGAGAAGCCGCTGAAGATCGAGTTCAGGCCGCTGCTGAGGCTCTTTCTGGTCTTGGTGAGACCTTCCTTTAAGCGGGCGAAGAAGCCTTTCTTCTTCGGTTCTTCGGGTTCCGCGGAAGATTCCATGGCAGCTTCCGCTTCCATGCTTTCTTCCGTTTCTACCGCTTCTTCCGATACGGAAGGCTCATCCGATTCCATGGCAGCTTCCGCTTCCATGCTTTCTTCCGTTTCTACCGCTCCTTCCAATACAAACGCATCTTCGGTTGTTTCCCCGATGACTTCTTCGAGTTCTTCTACCGCTTCCGTGATCTCTTCCGGAGTCTCCACGGTTTCCGCTGCTTCGATTGCCTCCACAGCGTCTTCGTTTTCCACGAATTCAACTGCGTTTTCTTCGGTTCGCTCGGTTTCTTCCTGTGCTTCTGACTCCGCATGTTCTTCCGGCTCTTCCGCCTTCCCAGTAATCTCCGCTTCAGAAGTTTCCTCCACTTCTGCGGTTTCTTCGGCTTTATTATTTCTCCATTTTTTAAACCAAAATGCCATATACTTCCTTCTTTCTGTGCTCTGTATTCCGCTTTCTGTATTGCGGTTGCGGTCTTTACCCTGCCTCTCCGGTGAGGGATGTATCGGTCAGATCAACGGATACCAGCGCGCTGACACCCTTCTCCTGCATGGTAATGCCGTACAGACGATCTGCCATCTCCATCGTACCGCGGCGGTGCGTGATAACGATAAACTGCGTATGCTCCTTCAGCTTGTTCAGGTACTCCGCGTAACGGGCGACGTTCGGCTCGTCCAGCGCGGCTTCGATCTCGTCCAGGAGGCAGAAAGGCGACGGTTTCAGGTTCTGGATGGCGAAGAGCAGCGCAATGGCACTCAATGCTTTTTCGCCGCCGGAGAGCTGCATCATGTTCTGCAGCTTCTTGCCGGGTGGCTGGGCAATGATTGCGATACCGGCCTCCAGGATATCGGTTCCATCCTCATGGGTCAGGGCGAGTTCCCCCTTGCCTCCGCCGAAGAGTTCCCGGAAGACCCGGTCGAATTCCACGCGGATGGCTTCGAACTTCTCCTCAAACTGGCGGCGCATACCCTCGTCGAGATCAGCAATGATCTTCATCAGGCTGTCACGCGCCTCCACCAGGTCGGCGTGCTGATCGCGCATGAAGACGTAGCGCTCACTGACTTCCTTGTAGTCCTCAATGGCGTTCACGTTGACTGGGCCGAGTTCACGGATCGCCGTCTTGTGGCGGCTGATCGTGCGGCGCACTTCGGTGAGATCGGTATAGGCTTCATTTCTCTGCGCTTCCGCTTCGGAGGGCGTAATCTCATACTCTGTCCAGAGGTATTCCACCTGCTTGTCCAAGGATTCTTCCATGCGCTCCTTCTGGCTCTGCAGGCGATAACTGTCCTTGTCAAGGGCGGTGATGCGGCTGCTTAAGCTTTCTCGCTCCACGAAGAATTTCTTCTGTTCGGCCTGTCCGTCTTCCCGGGTCTTCGTCTGCCCGGCCAGAGTTTCCTCTTTTTCTTTTGCTTCGCGAATCGCCTCTTCGATCTCGTTTCGGGCGGCAGCGATGGCACTTTGCTTTTCTTTTACCGCTTCCTCGCCGTCGGCGCGGCTGCCGGTAAGTGTCTCTTTCTCTGTTGCATACTTCTCCAGCTCTCTCTTCAGCCGCTGGATATTCTCCGCAAGGTAAGTGTCTCTCTGCTGCAGTCCGGCATAGGCGAGGCGCTGCTCTGCCAGCGCACCGGAAATCTGATCTCTGGTCTGCTTCGTCTGTTCATTCTGCGCACGAAGCTGATCGATCTCCAGCTGGATGGCTTCGCCGCGGGCTTCGGTTTCTTCGGCTGCTGCGGCCATACGGCTTGCTTCTGCCTCAATCTGTTCGATCTTCGCCTGAATGCTGCGGTTCTTATCGTTCTGAGCGGTGCAGTTCTCGCGGATCGCCGCCAACTCGTCCTCCGCGCGTGAGAGGTTCATGGAAATAGTGCGCTCCCGCAGGCTGTCGTCGTGCAGATGCCGCTGCAGTTCATCGACCTGCTTTCGAGCTTCCGCAAGCTTTTGCTCTTCGCTTTGCAGGAAGTCCTTGATCTCATCATATTTTTTGAGGGCAGTCTTCATGGCCTTCTCCAGCTCTTCGATCTCTCTGCGGCGTCCCAGCAGGTTCGTCGTGCTGCGGAACGCACCGCCGGTCATCGCGCCGCCGGGAGTAAGGCTCTCACCCTCAAGGGTGACGATATTCAATGTCTGTCGGTATTTTCTCGCGATGGCAAGCGCGTGATCGATGGTATCTGCGACGAGTGTACGCCCGAGGAGATACCTCGCAATCCCGCGGTACGCTTCATCCACAGTAACCAGCTCACTGGCTACGCCGAGCGCGCCCGGCTCCTTTAATGCCTCCGGCTTCGGGAAAGGGCTGCCGTTCACGTTCGTAATCGGCAGGAAAGTCGCCCGGCCGAATTTGTTCTTCTTCAGATATTCGATGAGGCCTTTGGCAGTTGCCTCATCCTTCGTGACGATATTCTGGATGCGGCCGCCCAGAGCCGTCTCCATGGCAGTCTCATATTTCTTCTCTACATGAATCAGGTCAGCGACAACGCCAACGATGCCCGGCGTATCTTTTTTTCGTTCCATGACACGGCGGATACTGCTGCCGTAACCTTCGTAGCGCTCCGTCATGTTGACGAGGGATTCCAGCTTCGTCTTCGTGGTGTGATACTCCTGCTGACAGTCGTTCAGTCGGCGTCTCGCCAGATTCACCTGCTTCTCGGCTTCGCTGCCTGCGGCAAGTGCCTGCTCCTGTGCCTTTGTCTCTTTCGCCATAGCTTCACGGACGGCAGCCAGCTCGTTGCTTAAGCGGTCGGTTTCATTCCGCTGCTCTTCCTCATCCGTCTTCGCGCTGAGCAGGTAACGGTGAATCTCGCTACGGGTAATCTGTGCCTGCTCCAATTGTGTCTGGAACTTCTGCCTAGCGACACTGATCTCAGCCTTCTCATTCAGTCCGGCGATAATCTCCTGACTTTTGGCCGCAATGAGTTCCTCGCTCCGGCGAATCGTCTCCTCGATGTCAGCGAATTCCTGTGACTTTTCTGCAATCACAGCCTCCGCCTGATCCAGCTCGGCATTCAGCTTTTTCTTATCTGCGATAAAGGCTTCCTGCCCTTCGCGGCAGTCCTTCTCCTCGCGCCCGATGTCAGCCAGGCGCGCGCGGATATGCTCTTCGTTCATCCTGGCTGTGCGGATCTGTTCTTCCAGCACGCGGATACGGCCTTCCAGGCTCTCCTTCTTCAGGCGGGTCTGCTCCAGTGCTTTTCTGTTCTCTTCCATATCGGCGACCAGCTGCTCGTTCGACGCGGTGATCGCTTCGTAGCGCAGACGCAGGTTCTCCGCGTCCTGCCGGCTCTTCGCAAGGTCGTCATTCACCACGCTCAGATTTCCGTCCACCACGCGGATTCTTCGCCTTAAGTCATCGCTTTCGAGGAAGAACGCGCCGATCTCGCAGCTTTTCAGCTCTTCCTTCAGCTTCAGATATTCTCTGGCCTTCTCCGCCTGCTTCTCCAGGGGGCCGACCTGCTTCTCCAGCTCGCCCAGGATATCGCTGACACGGACGAGATTCGTCTCCTCGCTCTCGAGCTTCTTCGCGGCGACCTGACGGCGCTTCTTGAACTTTACAATACCGGCGGCCTCGTCGAAGAGCTCTCTTCGTTCCTCCGGCTTGCCGCTTAAGATGCGGTCGATCTGACCCTGCCCGATGATAGAGTATCCCTCTTTGCCGACACCGGTATCGTAGAAAAGCTCGTAGATATCCTTTAACCGGCAGGCGCCGCCGTTAATCAGGTATTCGCTCTCACCGGAGCGGTAGACGCGGCGGGAGATCGTAACTTCGTCGAAGTCGATGGCCAGCATATGGTCGGAGTTGTCGATCGTAAGTCCCACGTAGGCGTAGCCCTGGGGCTTCCGGTTCTCTGTCCCGGCGAAGATCACGTCCTGCATGTTGTTGCCTCGCAGGGACTTCGCGCTCTGTTCGCCCAGTACCCAGCGGACGGCGTCCGCAACGTTGCTCTTGCCGCTGCCGTTCGGACCTACAATGCCCATGATACCGGGGTTAAATTCCAGGACCATCTTGTTAGCGAAGGATTTAAATCCCTGGGCTTCAATCTTTTTTAAGTACATCCGTCTTGCTCCTGTTGTTCAGATCCAGAATCGTGCGGTAGGCGGCATCCTGCTCTGCAAGCTTCTTCGTGCGGCCGCGACCGGTGCCGTATGCCTTACCGCCGATCCGTACCTGGGAGGTAAAGATCTTGTTATGATCCGGCCCTTCCTCACCGATCAGCTCATAGGCAAGCTCTCCGAGCGTGCCGCTCTGTACTTTCTCCTGCAGGATAGTCTTGCTATCGAAAAAGAGCTTCTTGTGTTCGATATCGTTCATCACAAAGCGCAGAACGAACTCTTTTGCGCTAGTAAAACCACCATCTAAATAAATGGCGCCGATCACAGACTCGAAAGCATCACTTAAGATGGAATCTCGCAGGCGTCCGCCGGTTGCGTCCTCGCCCTTGCCAAGCTGCAGGTAATCCCCCAGGCGAATGGCTCGCGCGCACTGTGCCAGAGTGGGCTCACACACGATGCTGGCGCGCAGTTTCGTAAGCTCGCCTTCCGGCTGCTCCGGGTAGCGCTCGTAGAGGCATTCACTGCTGGAAAGCTCCAGGACGGCGTCCCCCAGGAACTCCAGGCGCTCGTTGCAGCAGGTGCGGGGGCTGCGGTGCTCATTCGTGTAGGAGCTGTGGGTCACGGCCTGCCGTAAGAGTTCCGGCTGCGCGAAGGTGTAGCCGATGGTCTGCTGTAATTCATGTAACATATATTTTTCCTTTCTTATAGAAAGACCGATGGGTAAAACCCGTCCAATGCCTGCACATCCGGCAAGCTCGCTTGCTCAGATGCGCAGACGCTGTCTGGGTTTTATCCCTTGACCTTCTGGATTGCTTCTACTACATCGCCGACAGTCTCAATGTTCTCGACTGCGTCATCGGGGATCTCGATATCGAAGGCTTCCTCGAGCCGCATTACGATCTCTACGCTGTCGAGGGAATCTGCTCCCAGGTCGTCCTTGAAGGACTTATCCATTGTGATCTCCTCGGGGTTGTGAATGGACAGTACGTCTGCGATGATAGTTTGGATTTTTTCGAATTCCATATCCTATTCCTCCTTGCGCTCCGGTGCTTCCGGCACCAGGCTCTCTTTGATCTTATTTACAATCTCCTGCTCCTTGAATACAGGTACCTGCAGGATGGAGTTGCATACTTCTTTGGCTTTGGCGCTGCCGTGGGTCTTGATGACCAGGCCTTTCAGACCGAGGAGCGGCGCTCCGCCGTATTCGCTGGCGTCCATGCTCTTCAGTGTCTTCTTTAACGCGGGTTTGATCAGGAGTGCTCCGATCTTCGAGCGGAACGAGGACATGAGTCCTCCCTTGATCATGCCGACCAGCGCATTCGCGGTACCCTCATACAGCTTCAGGATGACATTTCCGGTGAAGCCCTCGCAGACGATAACGTCCGCGCCGTGGTGAGGGATCTCTCTGGCTTCGATGCTGCCGGTGAAATTGATGTCGGCGCATGCTTTTAACATCGGGTAGGTTTCTTTTACGAGGGCGTTGCCCTTCTCTTCCTCCAGGCCGACGTTCACGATGGCCACTCTGGGGTTCTTCACGCCGATGACGTGCTCCATGTAGATGGAGCCCATGCGGGCGAACTGTACCAGATGGGATGCTCTGGCGTCTACGTTGGCTCCGCTGTCGATGAGGAGGGAAACGCCGTTATCTGTGGGGATGAGGGTTGCGATCGGTGTGCGGTCGATGCCGCGGATACGGCCGACAACAAGCTGACCGCCGACCAGTACGGCTCCGGTACTTCCGGCGGAGAGGAAGGCGTCCGCCTCTCCGTTCGCTACGAGCTTCTGGCCGACGACAATGGAACTGTCCTTCTTGCGGCGGATGGCCTGCACAGGCGGCTCGTCGCAGCTGATCTCCTCAGATGCGTTCACGATACGGATGCGCGCTTTATCGAATGTATATGCCTCAAGCTTCGGGGCAATCACTTCTTCTCTGCCAACGAGGATGACCTGTACAGCAGCGTTCTTCGTGATTGCGTCTACAGCGCCCTGGATCATCGCGTCCGGGGCGTTATCACCGCCCATGGCGTCCACAACAACCGTGGTGTATTCTTTTTCCATAATAATAAATTTCTCCTGTTTCAATCAAAAGGCTCTTTGCAGGCAGCATATAACATGTATAGTTTCAAGCTCAAATGACGCCCCGTGCAAACACGGTCGGCATCTGAAGTTTTGACTCTAGCATCATCATCATACATTATCCTACTCTGAAAATCAATCCTCATTTCCCCTGAAAGACTTTTTTCATTTGTTAACCAAATTTCCCCTGAAAGATTTTTTCCATTTGTTAACCAATCTACAAACTTAAAAAAGAATGAAGCCCTCAGTATTCGCGATACTGAGGGTTTCATTCGTATATTTGATCAAAATCCGCATGGTTCTAAATAGTTACTCCAATTTTTTCAAAAAGCCAACATTCAGGATAGTTTCCCCTGCAGCATCTTCTTCATCCGCCCGGCAAATTCTTTCGCCTGCTCTTCGATTCCGTGGATTTCGCGGATGCTGCCGGGATCGTTCGCTGTCTCCAGGATCGAAAATTTCTCCGGAAGGATGAACGCCTTGTTCATATTCAGCGCGCTGATAAGCTGCTCAGCCACCAGATCCCCGCCGCTGTACCCAGAAACGATAATCGCGTAAAGGTACTTGTCGAAGAACGGCTTCTTCCGATAAAGCGATGTCAGACGATTCACGAAGGCCGACAGATTCGCGCCGATTGCGTCGTTGTAATTCGGGCAGAGAAGCAGCAACGCGTCACACTCTACCACCGCCGGTATCACATCTTCTACCATAATTCCGCCATAGTAGCACTGCCCTTTCTCGCTGAAATGCATGCACATCGTATACGGGCAGCCGCCGCAGTCCTCGATCTGACCGTTGCGCAGAGAGATCTCGCGGATATCAAAATTAATCAGGTGTGTCTTAACCATTCGCCAGAAGCTTATCGTGTTTGAGGTCTGCACATTGCTCGCATGAAGCACCAGAAGCTTCGGCCGCTTTGTCTTCGGCGGAGCGAAGCTGGTCAGGCGCTCAATCAAATTGCGTGCCGCCAGATGATATGCTGCCATCAGATCCGTCTTGCGCAGATTTGCCTGAATCTGGAAGTTCTTCAGCGAGGCCGTCCCTTCCACCAGCGGCCGCCCGATAAACGTACAGCCCGCCTGGTTCGCCGTATGAACCATTTCCCGGCCAATCGCCTTCGTGTAGAGATCGCTTCCACCGCCGACAAGAACGGCTCCCGTACACTCGGGGAAGAAATCCCCCTCCCGGCGAATCCGATCGAGCATCCGGGAGTACTCAATATTGATTCCGGTGTCGCTGACATATACCGCAAAAAGAAGTGTTCCGCCAGTTATAGACTGCAGCTCGCTCGCTTTCGTGATCCGCTCCACTTCACGGCTGCCCCAGTGAAGCGCGTAATTCAGCACATGCTCCATACGCTCGCTCAAAGTCTGACCTTCATCCAGCGGACAGATTACTGTAATTTTGTTCAAGAATAATCCCTCCTTTCCATCTCCGTACGTTTTTCCACTGTGCATTCTTCCTTCTCTTTGTCCTTTGCTTTCTCATCGGACGTTTTCTTCTTTTCGGCTTTCTCCGCCAGAAGGCAGAGGCCGTCATAAGCTTTTTCTATCCTCTCATACAGTTCCTGTGGAAGAAGTGGATTCTCCACTTCGATGCCGGCTTCCGTGACCCGGTTCTTCGCACCAAGGAAGATGCGCCCGAACTTCTGAGAGCTGTAATGCCACTCACCCCGGAGGGTCGCGAGAATCGACAGAGCACCGGAGGAAAGCGCCGGTGCAAGGTACGGCTTGAAGCCCATTTCCCGCATGGCAACGTTGGCGCGAACGGTGAGATCCGTAAGCTCGCGGGAAAGTGTGTCATCGTAATGGGTCAGGCTGTTGGCGATTACGAGGTCAGATCCGTGAGGCCCGAAGGCAGCTCCTTCGGTAAGGAAGGAAGCGAAACGGGCGTCCTTCTTCGCATAGTAGGCGGCACGGGCATTCATCACACCGAGACCGTAGCCCTTGATGCGAGCTGGATTCAGGCCGGCAGCTTCAGCGGCAAGGCAGAGCGGATCTACTGGATCAGAAACTACAGCGAACAGGCCACGAAATCCGGCTGCAACTGCTTTCTTCGCATAGAGCTCTACCAGTCCGGCATTCGCTTCGTACTGCGCCATGCGCACATCCATCTTCGTCTCGCTAACCGGCGGCACACCGCGCGAGGCACAGAATACGAAGACATCGCAGGCAAAAAGCTGCTCTTCCGGTACAATTTCCACAGGCGGAAGCCCCCCGTACGCTCCCGGATGTGTCACCTGGTTCATCTCGAACTCGAAACGGGCTTCGAATTCCTTTCGAACATCGAAGATGCCGATAGTATGTATGCAGTCGCCGCCCAGCAGCTTTAATCCCAGGAGAAGTGTGCTTCCTACATCCCCCAGAGCCATCACATGCACTCTCTTCTTTTCTTTCTTCGGTTCTCTTCGGAACCACTCCATGTCGGCGCTAGTTCCTGTCATATAGTTCGCCGGTCCCATTCCCGGCACGATCAGGTCAGTCAGATAGGGCATCTTTCATTACCTCCTGTCCGATCCCGCGTATACTGCGATATTTTTCAGGCGCAGCAGACGCTGGATATCATTCTCAATATAAAGGCTGGCCGGCAGATTCACATCGTAGCGCATGAAATCGCCCTTGTCTGGGCAGGTCGGAGAGTATATGACTTCCGACAGCCGGTCCAGCGTCAGATTTTTCTCATAAGCTTTCTGGTACTCCCGTTCCAGAGCCTGCAGGATATCTCTGGCATTCTCCAGGCAGACCATGGATACGTGATAGGCAACCTCCATGGATTCCTTTATCAGGAACGCCGGAGATACATAAGGAAGAATCAGGTTCACGGAAGTGATGAGACCACGGGTTCTGGTTCCCCCCCGCACGCTGTCGCCGCCGATGAACGGGTACATCGTGGACTCCACGTACCAGGAATGCAGGTTCGGGAGGAAATATACACTGTCCACCGGGATTCCCAGGCTCTCGGCCAGGTCTTTGCCCCATCCGGTGAGGAGTCCGAGCATCAGCTTGCTGACCGGAACTTCTTCCTCCTCGAAGAAGTGGTAGACGTTCCTCAACCGATAGCCTTTGTGCAGAAGATCATCGACCAGCACTGCACTGCGGTCGAAGGACTTGATTGTACGGATCTGTGTGCGCAGCGGCGAATAGCCGGGGAATTCCTCGACGGAGAATCCGCTCATATCCGTATGGAAGACGCGCTCGGTATGAACCGTCTTCGTCACTGTGTTCGGCACGACAGAGCCGCGCAGCATCTTGCCGAACGGGACGCACATCTTCTCTCCCAGTGTTCTCGGAATCACCACATGACTAGGGACTCCGTTCTCCTTCGTAATCTTCTCCACCAGCCGACGGTGCATGATATTAGAATCGAAGGACAGCACCAGGTGGCCCGGACGCAGCTGCGTGAGTGCCGCCTGCAGCCTGCGGTGAGCGCTCTCCAGGGTTCGCAGGATCTGCGGATTTGTGTTGAATGGTGCTTTGATTACCATGGAAAGGTTCTTCGTCAGCGTGGTCGGCATGTGCATATCTACCGCCATGACGAGATCGTCCCGTCCTTCCTCTTCGATGCGCAGAAAGCCCTGACGCTTCAGCAGCTCCTCGATCAGGCCGCGGCGCTCCCAGCGACCTTCCCGGTCTGGCAGACCGTGATAAATGCAGCAGGTGTATTCTTCCGCCAGGGCATAGGCCAGCGTCTCGGTCAGAAGTAGCTGTGCCATTCCTGCTGCAATGCGTTCGGATGAAACGTAGAGTCCGTTCAAGAGCATCACCTTGCCTATGATCTGCTTCCGGATCTTCGTTGCAAAGGAGAAGTTTCCGAACTCTGCCATCAGGCTGTTCAGCGGCAGATGACGGAAGACGGCACATGCTGACGGAATCGGCTGCTTCTGATCTCCCCAGATGAGAACCAGCTCCGTCTCCGGAAGACGCAGGGATTCGAGAATCTGCTCCCGACCGCGCCGGTCCTTAAAGAGTGTCTCTCCCAACTGTTCGATCTGCTCTTCCGTCACGGCTCCGGCCGGTATGGCTTCAAAGCGCAGCGTCTCGGCATCGATCACCGGCTTGTACTGTGGCTCCCGCAGGTACAGGTTCCGGCTGTAGATGTAATTCTGTGCGATCGGATCCATCAGGTTCGAGATATCGCGGTTGCAGTCGATATTCTCGCGGATTCTGGTGGAACTGATGTCTTCCAGCTGCACTGGCAGAGAGAGTTGAAGGATTTCGCCGCGGATCGTTGTGCTGGCTGCTGTCTCGCTGCCCTCCTTCTCCTGCTCGCTGGCTTCGCTGTTGCGGCGGAAGATAATATGCGGGAAGGTATGAATCGAATCAGCCACCGGCGATTTGCGGTAGGCAGATGCATGCGTGATCACATCATTTCCCACTACAATGAAGACTTCCTTGGTCGGGAAAAGAGCGCGCAGACGTTTCAAGTCTCCGGGGTTCGCGATATTGACCGGCACATCGTCCGGGAAGAGAAAGACACCGGCATCGTCCGCAACTGACATGGCGGCAATCTTCCGGCGAACCAGCCGTGGCTGCGTCTTCTTTGACCAGGAGAACTCGTCAATCGCAAGGTATACTTCAAAGCCATGGCGGCGAATCTCCTCCACAATCCCTCTGTGGCTTAAGGAGAAGGGATCGAAAGTTCCAGGGAAGAAGGCCGCGCGACCTCCGTCGGAAAGTCCGAACGCTCCGTTCTCGAAGGAATAGTCGGCAATGAAACGGTATATATGATTCAATGCCGCCGCATGGATCAGGAACGTAAGTGGCCGCTCTGCCTGATTTCTTACAATATGAAACATCTTTTTACCCATATAGAAGAAGATTCGGTACTTTTCTTCCAGAGAAAGCTTCTTACTGGCAAAGATATGCTCACCGACCACGTAGAATGCTTCCTGAGCGATCGCCTCGTGGTAAACGGCAAGGCCGCGCAGCAGAAAACCAAGCATATGTTCCTTTCTCGCCTCGTATGCCTCCACGCTCTCAGCAGAATTCTCCCGATAAGCCGGGTAATTCTCGATCATCACGCCGACTGTATCCAGGATGACGCCGGCAGTCTGATCGTTTGCGTGGAGAAACATGCTTTCCAGGCTCTCCAGGAACTCATCCGCCTCTCTCGGCTCCTGCAGCAGGATCAGCGGTCCCAGATACTCCGGAATATATTTGGCGAATTCATTCTCTCCAAGCTCCAGTCCTTTCAGCAGCTCCACAGCGACCTCATTGCGCTGGTCGGCGCTCAGGCGGCCGGCAAAGAGCAGAAGCGTCTGTCCAGCCTGACGGCGGACATCACCGCATTCGCTGACGGTCAGAAGATTGGCCAGATGCATCATCGTATGCACCGGCTGATTGTTGATCCCTATATCCATCATATATTGAAGGAATTCCACATTTACTTGCTTACTGATCCAGTGAATACCGGTCTTCAGGTTATCCAGGAAGCAGGACGCGATGATCTGCGCAGAACTTTGAAATGCTTTCAGCCACTCCAGATCCTCCGGTTCATCACCGAGAAGAGTCCGAACTTCATGACGCAGAAAGCGGATACTGATCACCGGCTGATCCTCCGTTCGCCCGAAGAGCTCCCGGCACGATTCCCGGATCGTGGAGTTCTCCGGGAAAGATTTCAGACAGAACAGAATCACGCGCAGAAGAGCAATCCGGTTCTGCAGCGGCTCATCCTTCGCGCACTCTTCCAGGAAATACATCAGCGTTGCATAATTGGCCTTGCCGCACTCCGCCAGTGGGAGCTTCAGCAGTGCGATCATCATGATAAACCGGGTAAAGGAATCTCTGGTCTCTCCCTTGTAGAATTCCATCAGGGCATCCATATAGTTCTTGCGCTTCGTAGGCTTGCAGCTGGTAAATACGCTGTTTATCAGATATTCCAGCATGTAGCCGAGCCATTCCCGGTGCTTCTCCGTGATCTTGTGATCCGGCACAAGGATGCGCTCCACATTCTTCCGGAACAGCTCCAGGCTGGAGCTCTCCTGAACGAAGGCCATGCGGCCTTCCGGGATCTCCTTACGATACTCGGTATCGTAGCCGATGATCATATGGCCCATCAGAGTGGCTGCTTTCTGGCGGATATCGCCTTCGTGGTGCATGAGCAGTTCATACAGGAAGCTGATGCTCAAGAGCTTCTGCTTCTGATTCATATAGGTGTTATACTCTTCCAGAATATTCAGGTAGGATCTTGTGTTCTTCCAGTCCTTCTCGCTACGGGCGGATTCCAGAATGTTGCCGAAAGTACTCTCGTAGTTCAGGATATGCATGAGGCGAATGTTGTGATCGATGGCGCTGTTCTTGTAGGCTTCCACGACAGCCTCCCCGCAGAGGAGAGCGGAGTCCTTCTCCGAAAGGCGCTTCGGACGGGCATCCGGGCTGTCGGTGCGCACGCCGAGGCTTACCATGTAGTGCTCGAAGTCGGCCAGCTTCTCGTAGACTCTGCGATAACGCTCCTGCTTGGCCGCATCCACGTTGTCGAGCTTGTTCAGGATGACCTGGAACGATTCCGCAAGGGAATAGAAGCAGATGCGCTCCGCCTTGTCCTGGCCGCGCACACTCTTGACACGGAAATCCGCATAGATCAGCAGCAGGGATTCCACAGAAAGGTTCTCCAGTTCGAGATCCCAGGTAGAGTGATTTGCCGCGATGTGGGCGATGAGAGGCATGTGATTTCGCTTCAGGCACTGGTCGGTGCAATAATAATGAAGATACGGCACCCGACGAGCCTCGCTTTCCTTACAACCAAACTTACCAATATCGTGACCGATGGCGGCACCGCTCATAAGCGGCAGGTCAACCTGAACTCCCATGGCAGAGAGCTGTCTTGCCATGGACATGGCGATATGATGTACGCCCGCGATATGCCCCAGGGTGTTAAAGGGGGTAACTTCGGTACCGAGGCGCATGAATTCCACAAGATAGTTTTTCCGGCAGAATTCACGGAAGATGCGGTATTCCTGACGGATGCCGCTGTTCTTCAGCTCGTCTTCTCCGGCGAAAGAGAAATACATCGTTGGCAGAAAACCTTTGGCCTGTTCTTCGATGTCGAGCATAGCGTGAAGAAATTCCATGAAGAAGCGGTAGCCTTTCTCGTATTCGGGGCGGGCAACGTCCGGAAAGTTCTCCGGGTAGAAGGTGTGCTTCCCATATTCATAGGAAAACAAAAGCCACCCTTGTTCCGGTTCCGGTGAGAGAATCGACATGGTGGCCTGTGCGAGGGACAATATATCCCTGCATGTGAAGCGGTTTTTGCGCATAAGTGCCTGCAGACCGCGGCGAAACGCTGCCTGGCGCAGGATCAGGATAAGGTCTTTTTTCTTCCAGCCCATGGCTGTCAGGAATTCGCGGCCGGTCATCTGTTCTTCCAGCCGGAGTTCCCATTCGCGTGTCCATGTATTGTCCATATATATTCGGCCCTTCTTTGCTATTGTCTTTCCTCTATGATACCGTATCCGGAAATTTTTTACAACTATAAAAAAGGGCCTGAAAAGTTTCGGAAACATGGTCAGGCCCTGTTCATAGGATACATTATAAAAACGATGGTTTCGGAGGTTTGTTATGAGTGATTTAGCTGCTACCAATTGTGGAAATGGCTGTGGCTGTGCCAATAATGGCAATAATGACTGCTGTAACCTGATCTTCCTGATTCTCCTGATCAGCTGCGTGTGCAATAACGGAAATGGCTGTGGATGCGGTCTTTCCGGTGATGGCTGCGGATGCGGCAATAACTGGCTGTGGATTCTGCTGCTGATCTGCTGCTTCGGGAACGGGTGCGGAAATGGCTGCAGTTGCGGCGGCTGTGGATGCAACTAACGGATCCGGTTGCTAAGAGACGAAATAAGGTGCTCCGCGTTTGCGAGGTTCGGCACAAAGAGAGGGCGGCTGCTTCGGCAGCTGCCCTTTTCTTCTTTCCCCAAAAAAGCTGGCTGCTTCTGTCAGCCACGCAGGCGCCCGCAAGGATTCCATGCGGAAAACTGTGTATGCTTGATGTTGCGCTGCTGCGCTTTCATCGCGCACCGCGCTCCCTCGCAAAAGGGCATCGCTCGTACGCGCGGGCGCAAAAGCTGGCAGCTTACAGTCGCATACAATGGTTTTCCTGCATTGGAACCTTTACGGTTGCCTGCTGCCTGGCAAGGAATCAGCTCCTGTTTTTTCCGCCACGCCCGCTGCCGAAGAAATATAGGGAACATAGGGACGCCATTACATTTATGGTTTCGAATAATCACACAATCCGAAATATTCTTGAATCATATGTACTGGAATCAACGACAGAAACTCTGCAATTGATCCACTGCAGTTTCTTTTTTATACTATCTTGCAATGCCTTCATAATCATTTTTTTGCTTCTCGTACAACTTTCAAATTTCCCCTCAAGGAACAAAATTACATATTTTTTCTTTGAAACATCAGAAAATGTATCTGCAAACAGAAAATAAATATGCTCTGCCAGCTCGTTTATAATTTCTTTTGAGCCGTCAAAAGATTTCGCGCCGACCAGCGCTGAAATTGTCATTGCGGTTTTCTGAGCTACTTCAATATCCAGGCTGTCCCGACCTGCGATATCGACTGATGTATGTGTAGTCTCTCGTTTTCGGTTATCTGGTGTAATTCGCCAACGACAATTTCCTTCGTCACCGGTGCAGTTTTTTACTTCGATGAACGCGATTTGATTTTTATTGGTGGAAATAAAATCAACACCTTTACTTCCCGGCATTTTATTAAAACACTCACGATAAAACCGTGTATCGTCGAATTTTATCACTGTATTTTCTTCCGGAAAAACAAATTTCAATCCGCTTTCCTGATGAATGTTACTCTCCATATATAATCCTCTGCTCTCTGTCGTACATAGCATCAAATTCCTGCATGATCGCATTATATGTTAAATCAGATGCTGTTTTTTTCATCTCATAATTAACATCATGCTTTTTGCCTTCCCGATATAACGAAGTAAAACGAAGATCCAGATTTTTCGGATTTAATTCGGAATATGCTGCAACCATATTAAACTCCTGCTGAACAAAATAATCATGCGTTGAGACAAAGATCTGTACTCCCATCTGAGCTAACGCTACCATTGCCTGAACAATAGGACGAATCATTTTGGGGTTCATATTCGTCTCCGGCTCGTCCCAGAATAAAATTGTATTTTTATTCAGGCTTCCGGAAAGGATCATGTAAATAATCATGGATAATTTTCTGTATCCATCAGAAAGCAACCCCATCTCAAATTCGCCCTCGCCTTTTATCTTGAAGTAAAATTTTTTATTTTTCTGTACGATCTGGCCTTTCATAATGTCTTCCAGATTGCTTAATACCTGGTTTTGCTCTGTTGTATTGGGACCCTTGGAAAGTGGACGATCCAAAAGTTTTGCAAGATCATAATACATTTCTTCAAAATCAATATGATATTCATCGTACAAGGCTGCAAAATGCTCTACTGTTGAAATCATTTCTTTAGTCGGAATGTAGATAACATCATATTTTTCGGATGTATTTTTTAACTCTGTTGAAATATCCGCGTGACTTTCCTGCCGGTTCCCAAAACCAATGGAAATGCTCTGTGCATCTGATAATTCAACAGAAAACGTTGTCCGATTGCTTCCCTGCCTGCGGCTTACTAGTCTGCCGATTTTCATTTCATCCGGCCGAAAAATTCCTTGTATTTTTTTTACAAACAGTTGCTCTTCCATTTCTTTTGTTAAAGTATCCCTGTTATAGCTAAGCGGTTTTACCAAAGAATACATTACCTTTAACAATGTAGTTTTTCCGGTACTGTTTTCTCCGCATATAATGTTAATGTTATCTGACCAATTTAATTCTGCATTTTCAAAGGCCATGAAATTATTCAACGTTAATCTTTTTATCTTCATATTGATTCGTCACCTCATTTCTTTTTAACCTGACATTAGTAAACAGGGAGATAAATTTTTTATCTCCCTAAAATCGATGATTCCTGTTTCAGGCAATGCTTGCAGCATACCGTACACGATACCGCACTTATGTCATGTAATTTACATGATATTTTATATTTATTATATGCAATTTTATATAAAAAAGTCAATGATGAAACTACACTTCAACTTTATTTTGCCCGGTATCAACCAGATTGTTTCTGTTTTTGGCAAACATCTTGTGGATTTTCTTTATCTTTTTTTAAAAGGGCGTTCTGCTCTTCCGATTGTTGTTCTCGTTTCTTCATGCATTCTTCGTCGATTTCGTATACGGCGCTGCCTTCTATGATCAGTCTTGTGGACATGTTTTTTCCTTTCATTGATTATACTGCGTTGGCGCTCTGAATAATCACCGTTTTTTTGTGATTACAGGTGCCTGGATTTTATGGTGTCTTATCATCAATTTATGTGGGAATTCATATATTGCTACGAGAGAGAGCGATTTTTCGTGATGAGGTAATTTTATGGGTGAAAATAAAGAGGGCGAAAACTGGCAGTCGAATCCGTCTCTGTCTGGGATTGATCCGGATAAGATGCGTTTTCTGACACAAATGATGGGGGAGGTCGGCGGTAAGGATCCGGCGGCGGCGCTTCCGTTTCTGAGTGCACTGTCCGGCAGTGAGACCGGGCAAAAGATGAATTTCAGTGATAATGAGACGGATCTGATTCTGCAGGTACTGATGCAGCGGATGTCTGCGGAGGAGCGGTCAAAGATTGATATGGTTCGTATGCTTTCCCGCATGATCGGACAAAAGAAGTAGCGTACTGCAGAAAATCCCGGCCGGATGCTGCTTATGCATGATCCGGCCGGGACTTTCTGTTAGAAAATAATGTCATTCTTTCTGTGTAAAAGACGGGATCCATTTACCACCAGGTAAATGCCTGTGGTCAGTCCGACAACCATAAGAATGATGCCGATCGTCAGGTTGGATGCGCCTGCTGCCTTCATGGAACGATATACTTTCTCCATAATAAACCTCCGTTCAGTATATAATCAATTCTCTTCGGAAACCATATGTGCTGCTTCCGGTTCTTTCGCCCGGACTCCGGCGAACAGCATGGGCATCACTCTGCGGGTGTAAGCGCCGAGGGAATAGCTGCCGTCGGAAATACAGTAGTCGTAAATGATTGCCCGCTCGCAGATGGTGTAGATCTTGGCGACTTCGTAATAAGGAAGGTCTCTGGTGATCTGACCGCGACGCTGTCCTTCGTCTACCAGCTGGTGGAGCATGCGGTAATAATAGCGGTTCTGGTTCACCAGATGCCGGTCCCCTTTCGTGACTACCTGTGCGGAATACAGAGAAGAAAGGAGCTGTACAGGGATCTCTTCTTCGATCCGCTCATGTACACGAACACAGAGGGAAATTAGCTTCTCATAGCTGTCCATCTCCTGGTCCATCTCCTGGATAAACTCTTCGTACCAGCTGTCAAAGACATCTGCCAGAGCGCCTAACAGCTCATCCTTGCCGCTGTAATAATGATAGAAGCTTCCCTTGGATGTACCGGACTGCAATATAATCTCATCGATCGTCGTGTTCTCATAACCTTTCTCGTGGAAGAGCTTCCACGCTACCACGGCAATACGGCTTTTTGTGCTTTCTTTCTTGGCCATATCAACTAACCTCTTTCCTGAACTATTCTTAATATAACATTGAAATCGGCGAAAGTAAAGGAGTTTTTAGAAAACTCAAAAAACGATTGACAAACTCCCCGATTATTTCTATACTCAGATTATGAAGATCAATCCTAAAATTGTCAAACTAATTGTGCTTCTTGGCGTCGGGTTTACGTCACTGTCCGCGATTTTCGGGCGGCTGATTACAGCTCCGTCCCTGATTTCATCGATGTATCGCATGGCTTTCAGCGCATTGATTCTGGCTGTTCCGGCACTTGTGAAGTGCAGAGGGGAGATTCAGGCGGCTGGCAGAAAGAATGTGTTGCTGTGTCTGCTGAGCGGTATTTTTCTTGGATTCCACTTTGCGCTCTATCTGGGATCACTGAAATATACGAGCATTGCTTCCTCCACGGTTCTGATCGATATGGAGGTTGTGTTTGTGGCTCTGGTGCTTCTCTTCTTTCATGAGAGGATTCCGAAGCGGGGAGTGATCGGGATGCTGCTTGCGCTTGCCGGGAGTGTCGTGATCGCGGCTGGTGACCGGGGCGGCGGCTCTCATATTCTGTTCGGGGATCTGCTGGCGATTACAGGAGCGATGGCAACTTCCGTCTATACACTGATTGGCCGCTCGGAGCGAAAGCATATGAGTACGACTGCTTATACGTTTCTGGTCTATACATCAGCCGCAGTTACACTGCTTTTGTCCGCGCTGCTTTCCGGTGCGCCGCTGACCGGTTATCCGCCCACGGATTATCTGTGGATTTTCTCGATGACGGTCTGCTGTACGATGCTTGGACACAGTGTATACAGCTGGGCGCTGAAGTACATCAGCGCAGCTTTTATCTCAACGGCAAAGCTGGGCGAACCGATTTTTGCCACCCTGCTGGGCGTCCTAATTATCTCTGAAATTCCTAAGCTGAATCAGATTATTGGTGGAATTATTGTTATATTCGGAATACTTATCTATTTGTTTGCAAAGGAGTCAACGGATAGCTGACAAAAGGCTATTTTTTGGCTTCTTTTTTTATTTTTTTATCAAAAAAGGCTTGCATTCTTAATAATATTAATGTAAGATAGACTTAAGATTAGACCACGGTCTAGTTTTTATGAATCTAATCAAAGGAGGGTGATTCCCTTGCAGACGCCGCTTGTTTTTAATATTCAGAAATTTTCCGTCCATGACGGACCCGGAATCCGGACCACAATCTTCTTTAAGGGATGTCCACTTTCCTGCCAGTGGTGTCACAATCCGGAGAGTCAGCGTTTTCACAAGGAACTTATGATCTTCCATAACCGTTGTACCGCCTGCGGCGCATGCGTAAAGAAATGTCCGAACGGTGCGAACCAGATTGTGGATGGCAAGCTGGTCTTCGATCGTACCAAATGTACCGGCTGCGGTGTCTGTACCGACTGGTGTGTGAATGAAGCCCGCGAGGTTGCCGGTAAGGAATATACGGTCAAGGAGCTGGTGAAGGAAGCTGAGAAGGATCGTGAATTCTACGAGACCTCTGGCGGAGGCATTACACTCTCCGGCGGCGAAGTAATGTGTCAGAATATGGACTTCATCGAGGAACTGTGCCGTATCCTTTATAATAAGGGTTACAGCATCGCCATCGATACCAGCGGCTACGCTCCCTATGAGAATTTCAAGAGAATTCTTCCCTATGTGGATATGTTCCTCTATGACCTGAAGCATATGGACGCAGACGCGCATAAGAAGTATATTGGCGTGGACAATGATTTGATTCTGGAGAACCTGAAGCGCTTAAGCGCAGATGGTGCGCGGATTTTCATTCGCCTTCCTCTGATCGACGGTGTCAATGCGACGACTCAGATGATTGAGCAGGTCATTGCTTTCCTTACAGAGAATCATATCCGGGTCGATCAGGTAAATCTGCTGCCCTATCACAATACCGGACAGCATAAGTACAATAAACTGGATCGTCCTTACAATGAGGACGGACTTATGAAGAAACCTGTGGATGAACTTATGAATCAGTTCATGGAATTCTTTATTGAAAAAGGATTTTCAAATATTAAAATAGGAGGATAATATTATGGCAAACGAAGCTAGTACCTGCAGCTGCAGCGGCGGCCCTCTTTCCACCAACAGCACGGAGAGAGGTATGAACGACCGTATTAAGAGACTGAGAAGACAGAGTCTGGATACGCAGCCCCACATCTACATGGAGCGCGCTCAGATTGAAACGGAAGTTTACAAGAAGTATGAGGGTACGGTATCCGTTCCTGAACTGCGTGCCCTGGTTCTGAAGGAGTTCTTCTCGAAGAAGACTCTGTATCTCGGCGATGACGAGCTGATCGTAGGCGAGAAAGGTGACGGTCCTCAGTCCGCTCCTACTTTCCCCGAACTGTGTTGTCATACGATCGAGGATATGCACGTTATGAATGATCGTAAGATCATCAACTTCACCAATACCGATGAGGATCGCAAGGTTCAGGCAGAGACGATTATCCCCTACTGGGAGAACCGTTCGACCCGCCACAAGATCATCGAGAGCATGACTCAGGAATGGCGCGATGCTTATGAGGCCGGTATCTTTACCGAGTTCATGGAGCAGCGCGGACCGGGTCATACCGTTGGTTCCGAGAACATTTTCAAGAAGGGCTATATGGATTACAAGGCTGATATTGAAGAGGCGCTGGAGAAGATCGATTATATGAACGATCCGGAATCTCTGGATAAGAGAAATCAGCTGAGAGCCATGGCAATCTGCTGTGATGCTATCTGCATCCTCGGTGAACGTTATGCGAAGCTGGCTCGTGAGAAAGCTGCTGTATGCACGGATGAGAAGAGAAAGGCTGAACTGCTGCAGATCGCGGCGAACTGTGATGTAGTTCCCGCTCACAAGCCTCAGACCTTCTATCAGGCGATCCAGCACTACTGGTTCACCCATCTGGCTGTTACAACTGAGCTGAATCCCTGGGACGCTTATTCGCCCGGACATTTTGATCAGCATCTTGGCGGCTTCTATGAGAAGGATGTCGAGGATGGCATTCTGGATCGTGAGCACGCACTGGAGCTGATGGAGTGCCTGTGGGTGAAGTTCTACAATCAGCCTGCTCCGCCCAAGGTAGGTATTACTCTGAAGGAGTCCAGCACCTATACAGACTTCGCAAATATCAATACCGGCGGTATTACTCCGGACGGTGAGGACGGCGTTAATGAAGTTTCCTATATCATTCTGGACTGCATGGATGAGATGCGTCTGGTTCAGCCGAACTCCAATGTACAGATCTCCCGCAAGAATTCTCAGAAGTTCCTGAAGAGAGCCTGCGCGATTGCCCGTGAGGGTTGGGGCCAGCCCGCTTTCTACAATACGGAAGCGATTATTCAGGAGCTGATGAATGCCGGCAAGTCTCTGGCAGATGCCCGTAAGGGCGGATGCTCCGGCTGTGTTGAGACCGGTGCATTTGGTACGGAGGCTTATATCCTGCAGGGTTACTTTAACCTGCCGAAGATCTTCGAGCTGACTCTGTACAATGGTGTGGATATGAATACTGGCAAGCAGCTTGGTCTGAAGACTGGCGATGCCAGAGATTTCAAGACCTTTGATGAGCTGTGGGATGCTTATGCGAAGCAGATCAATTACTTCCTGGACATCAAGGTTCGCGGTTCCAATGTGATCGAAGAGATCTTCGCCCGTTATATGCCGGTACCGTTCCTGTCGATCGTTACCAGCGACTGCATCGAGAACGGCAAGGATTACAATGCAGGCGGCGCTCGTTACAACACCAGTGTAATCCAGGGTGTTGGTACCGGTACAATTAGCGACTGCCTGGCTGCTGTTAAGTACAACGTATTTGATAAGAAGAAGTTCACGATGGATGAGCTGCTGGAGGCAATGAAGGCGAACTTCGTTGGCTACGAGCAGATTCTCAACCTGGTTAAGAACAAGACTCCGAAATACGGTAATGATGATGATTATGCGGATGATCTGATGAAGAAGGTATTCAACTACTTCGTAGATAATGTTTCCGCCCGCAAGAATATGAGAGGCGGCAGCTATCGCGTAGATATGCTTCCTACGACCTGTCATGTTTACTTCGGTGATGTTATGATCGCAAGCGCGAATGGCCGTCTGGCTCACAAGCCTGTTTCCGAAGGTATTTCTCCGGAGAAGGGTGCAGATACGAATGGTCCTACGGCTGTTATCAAGTCCTGCGCGAAGATGGATCATCTGAAGACCGGCGGTACTCTGCTGAATCAGAAGTTTACACCTGAGGTTCTGGCTGGTGAGGAAGGTCTGGATAACCTGGCGAACTATATCCGTACGTATTTCAATCTGGATGGTCATCATGTTCAGTTCAATGTGGTTCACAGAGAGCTGCTGCAAGAAGCTCAGAAGCATCCGGATGATTACAAGGATCTGATCGTTCGTGTAGCTGGCTACAGTGATCATTTCCGCAATCTGGATAAGCCTCTGCAGGATGAGATTATTGATCGTACGGAGCAGAGCTTCTAAGCTTCTACTCTTCCACTCTGAATGCGTGATACAAAAGGCAGTTGCTCCGGCAGCTGCCTTTTTCATGTCCCAGTGGGATTCCTCGAAGTTCTAGCCTAATGCTGGTTATCAGCGGAACTTCAATTCCGCGGCAGTTCCCTGCCGGAATCATCAGAAAAGGCTCAGTCCGGTCACTGGTGCTGCGTTTCCGGCGGGGGCCTGCACGCCTATTAGCTGCCAGTCGCTTCGACTCGCCAGTAGGGCAAAAGTAAGAGATTGCTACGTGCTAACGCACTCCCGCAATCTCTCCCCGCATTCGCAATTCGGCTAATCGCCTTCTTGCTCATGTGGGTTAATCCGGGCAATGTCTGTGCATCTGTGCAAGCAAGCTTGCCCATCTGTTACAGCCGCAGCCCGGAACTTTTTTGGCAATTAGCGCGTCACCTGCGCACGGAATCCTCGCAATGTGCCCGGACACGAGCACTTTTCTGCTTTCTTCCTGGCAGGGAACTTTACCGCGTGAGGTAACTGGCTCCGAAAGTTATTAAAAGCATCGAAAACCAAATTTTCGGACGATTACGATGCCAAAAGACCGAAAATTAGATCCTAAAGGCATCGATAAGAAGAAAAAAATTCCGTTTCCGATGCAGAAACATCAAAACCCAGAGACAAATCGGAAATGCATTAAAGTTACGTTATCGATGCTATTTCCGGGAAAAAGCCGACCCTCTTCTACACGGACACATTGCGAGGCTTCCGTGCGCAGGGCTGCGCTAGCGATCGCCA
>JAJEQR010000026.1 GCA_020687485.1 Hominifimenecus microfluidus
GGGCGAGTTGAAGCGACTGGCAGCTAATAGGCGCGCGTCCCGGAGCCGGAAACGCAGCACCCGTGACCGGACTGAGCGCTTTCCGGCTGATTCCGGCAGGGAACTGCCGCAGGAATTGAAGTTCCGCTGATAACTTGCACCAAGCTGGAACTTAGAAAAATTCCGCTGATAACTCGCACCAGGGTAGAACTTCGAGGAATCTTACCGAAAACTTGCACTAGAGTAGAACTTCGAGGAATCCCCCGGATAACCTGTACCAGGATAGAGCTTTGCAACTTTCAGTTTTGCGGACTTCTTCTACTGGACTTACGGGAGAATCACTGCTACAATAAGAGTGTTTGATGCCTGGGTGATTTGTGCGTTTTGATATCATGCGGTAGGAAGAAGAAAGGCGGGAAGATACCATGGAACATCTGCGCTGCGTTGTGGAGCGAATTACATATCAGAATGCAGAGAACGGCTACACCGTGCTGCGGTGTGCAGCCAAGGGCAGTAAGGATCTGATCACAGTCGTTGGCCTGATGCCTGATGTTCATGTTGGTTCCGTACTTGCGCTGGATGGATTCTGGAAGATGGATGCCAAATATGGCAGGCAGTTCTCTGCCGAGCGCATAGAAGAAACTCTTCCGGCAACCGTATACGGTATCGAGAAATATCTGGGATCCGGACTGGTAAAAGGCGTTGGTCCGAAATTCGCGAAGCGCATTGTACAGAAATTCGGAAAAGACACTCTGGATGTCATCGAGACGAATCCGGACGCACTCTCACAGGTGGAAGGTATCGGCAGAGTCCGTGTGGAGCGCATCAAAAAAAGCTGGCAGGAACAGAAAGAAATCAAGAACATTATGCTTTTCCTGCAAAGCCATGAAGTCAGCACGGCACATGCAACCAAAATCTTTAAGACCTACGGCAGCGACAGCATTAATATCGTAAAAGACAACCCCTATCGCCTGGCGGATGACATCTGGGGGATAGGCTTCAAGACCGCAGATGCCATTGCAGAGAAGCTGGGCATTGGAAAGGCACGTTTTATCCGCCTGCGCAGCGGTATTCTCTATACCCTGAATAAGCTGGCAGAGAGTGGGCACTGCTATGCCCTTTGGGAGCAACTGATCGCGAAGGCAAGGGAGCTCCTGGAGGTCGAAGAACCGGAACTGGCTATGACGCTAGACGAGATGATGCGCAGCCAGGATGTTATCCGAGAGGAGGAAGCCATCTATCTGCCGCCATTTTATTATTCAGAGTCCGGATGTGCGAAGCTCCTTCTGCGTCTGTTGGAGGCGGAGGGAAGAAGAATGCCGAACCCGGAACTACTACTGAATCAGATCGAAAAGACTTCAGAGATGACATATGACGAAGTTCAGAAAGAAGCGATCCGTACTGCTATGACTTCCAAAGTTATGATACTTACCGGCGGACCTGGTACTGGTAAGACGACTACAACCTTGGGGATCATCTCCACGCTTCGGATGACGGGCGCGCAGGTGATTCTGGCAGCGCCGACCGGCCGGGCGGCTAAGCGAATGTCGGAGGCAACCGGCATGGAGGCGAAGACGATACACCGCCTGTTGGAATATAAACCGCCGGACGGCTATCAGAAGAAGGAAGACAACCCTCTGGAGGGAGATGTCCTGATTCTGGATGAGTGCTCGATGATTGATATCATGCTCATGTATAACTTGCTGAAAGCGCTTCCGGAATCCATGGGACTGATTCTTGTCGGCGATACGGATCAGCTTCCAAGTGTTGGAGCCGGTAATGTGCTGCGCGATATGATCGCGTCCGGTCGGATCCCGGTGGTACGTCTGACACGCATTTTTCGCCAGGCGCAGGGCAGCCGTATTATCATGAATGCGCACCGGATCAACCACGGGCAGGCGATTGATATCCGCGGCGGCAGGAATTCTGATTTCTTCTTTGCAGAGAAAGAAGGAAATGAGGATACGGTGGAGACTCTGGTAAAATACTGTGTGAAGAACCTGCCGGAATATTATCATGCGGATCCCTTTCAGGATATTCAGGTGTTGACGCCGATGCAGCGGGGCATCTGCGGAGCGGCGAATCTGAACCGGCTGCTGCAGGAAGCAATGAATCCGACGGAGCTTTTTCTGCAGAGAGGCGGCGTTCAGTATCGTCTGCGGGATAAAGTCATGCAGATCCGCAATAATTATGATAAAGAAGTTTTTAACGGCGACATCGGAACTATTATCCGGGTGGATCGCGAGGAGAGGGAACTTACTGTGAATTTTGACGGACGGGACGTGACCTACGATATCAGCGAGCTGGATGAGTTGGTGCTTGCTTACGCGACGACGATTCATAAAGCACAGGGAAGTGAGTATCCGATCGTTGTCATGCCGGTGACGATGAGTCATTTCGTGATGCTTCAGAGAAATCTGCTCTATACTGGCGTGACGCGGGCGAAGAAGATCCTGGTTATGATCGGAGAGAAGAAAGCGGTCGCTTATGCCATAAGAAACGAGACCACGACGGCCCGGAATACGAAGCTGGCGGAGCGGCTGGCAGGAACGCTTCCGGTGAGAAGCACAACCATAGCTTCTTATGAGGCAAAGAGCGGAGAGAAAAGTGAAGAGGAAAGAAGCGCGAGTACATTGTCTGCGGATGAAGTGTGGCCTGCAGGATTAGCAGAAAACAGGACTCCATATGAAGTACAGCAACAGAATACGAACCATCAGATTTTCACGGCGGAGAACCGCAGAGGTGACGACAGGAACGCAGCAACTTCCGGCAATTCTATGGAACTTCTCTTTCAGCGCTTGTCTGGCTCGGAATTTCGCCGGAGCTTTTCCCTGAAAGCGAATGACCGCTGTTATACGGCGGAGAAGGGGATGAATACGATCCGGACACACGCAGCGGATCTGATCCGGAAGCGCCTGGCTCCGGCGGAGCCGCTTCACGATGGGAAGCAGACGCCCATGCGCGGTCATCCGGTTTTTCTGGCGCAGCACGCGACGGCGACCTGCTGCCGGAACTGTCTGGAAAAGTGGCACCATATTCCGAAGGGCAGAGAGCTGACGGAAGAGGAGCAGGAATATGTCGTGGATGTGATTATGGAATGGATTCGCAGGCAGATGCAAAGGTAAGCGGGAGTATCCGGCGGTTACGGATACTGAAAATTACAGGAGTGAATCCGAGAGAAGTCTTGCAGGATGTGTTTTGTTTTGCTATACTTAGACTAAAGGTTCGAAAGGAGGAAATTGTCCTGTGGATTTATTTACAGAGAAAGAATATGAGGAACTGAAGAAGCTGGAGGGGCATACGGAGACAGAAACTTTCCGTGGTCCTGTCATCGATGATCTGGTGGTGGAGATTGTGCACCGGGTACACCGCCTGGACCCCAGCCGCATGATCTACATTGTGAATCTGAATCATGACACCGTGGAGAATCTTTTTAACGATGATCTCTACTGGCGGGCGGAGCCGGTGAAGTTCTGTCACGGTTTCCCGACGCTGGAGCAGATCCAGACAGCGGTGCAGAAGCAGCTAGATTATCTTCATGACGTTCCAGAATCAAAGTCCAAAGTGCTGAACATTGACTGGGATCCCAACGTACCGGATTTTGACTCCTGATGTGAAAAGCCATAGCGAAAGGCAGCGTAAGCGAAAGCATGGGGAGGCCAAATAAAAATATATAACAATATGCCGCTTTTTATCAGGTGTATTGACAATACGTGAGGGTTTTGCTAAAATTGTTAGAAATCCAGAAATACATATGGAAAAAATAAAAAAGGAGACCGAAGGAAAATGGGGAAGATTATTGGCGAAGGCATTACCTTTGACGATGTGCTGCTGATTCCGGCATATTCGGAAGTAACTCCGAACATGGTGGATATTTCCACACAGCTGACCAAGAAAATTAAGCTGAATATTCCGATGATGAGCGCCGGCATGGATACCGTAACCGAGCACCGCATGGCGATCGCGATGGCGCGCCAGGGTGGTATTGGTATTATTCACAAGAACATGACGATTGAGCAGCAGGCAGAGGAGGTTGATAAGGTAAAGCGTTCTGAGAATGGTGTTATCACCGATCCGTTTTATCTCTCTCCGGATCATACGCTAGCAGATGCCAATGATCTGATGGCGAAGTTCCGTATCTCCGGCGTGCCGATTACCCGTGGACGCAAGCTGGTTGGCATTATCACGAACCGTGACCTGAAGTTTGAAGAAGATTATAGTAAGAAGATTTCGGACTGCATGACGAGTGAAGGTCTTGTTACTGCTCCGGAGGGCATTACTCTGAAGGAGGCGAAGGCAATTCTCGCCAAGGCCCGCAAGGAGAAGCTTCCGATTGTGGACAAGGACTTTAATCTGAAGGGTCTGATCACGATTAAGGATATTGAGAAGCAGATCAAGTATCCGCTCTCCGCGAAGGATGATCAGGGACGTCTGCTCTGTGGTGCAGCTGTCGGCATCACGAAGAACATGATGGATCGTGTGAAGGCGTTGGTAGAGGCGAAGGTAGATGTAATCGTTATCGATTCCGCTCACGGTCATTCGAAGAACATCCTGAATGCGGTACGTGAGATCAAAGCGTCTTATCCGGATCTGCAGGTGATCGCGGGCAACGTTGCGACCGGCGCGGCTACGAAGGCTCTGATTGAGGCTGGTGTGGATGCTGTTAAGGTAGGTATCGGACCCGGTTCCATCTGCACCACCCGTGTGGTAGCAGGTATCGGTGTTCCCCAGATTACGGCGGTTATGAACTGTTATGCCGTTGCGGATCAGTACGGTATCCCGATCATTGCCGACGGCGGTATCAAGTATTCCGGTGATATGACCAAAGCGATTGCGGCAGGCGCGAATGTCTGCATGATGGGTTCCATGTTCGCAGGATGCGACGAGAGCCCGGGAGAATTCGAGCTGTTCCAGGGGCGTAAATACAAGGTATATCGCGGCATGGGTTCTATTGCGGCGATGGAGAACGGCAGTAAAGATCGCTATTTCCAGTCGGATGCGAAGAAGCTGGTTCCGGAAGGCGTAGAAGGTCGTGTGGCTTACAAGGGTCTCGTAGAAGATACCGTATTCCAACTGATCGGCGGACTTCGTGCCGGTATGGGATATTGCGGATGCCCGACGGTTGAGGATCTGAAGAAGAACGGCGAGTTCGTTAAGATCTCCGCAGCTTCTCTGAAGGAGAGTCATCCTCATGATGTACACATCACGAAGGAAGCTCCGAACTATAGCGTAGACGCATAAGCCATAAGATTAAAAATGCTACAGGGCAAAGAATCCGTTAGGAGCTTTGCCCTGTTTTCAAAATGAGCAGGTTCAAATGCATTTGACATAAGAATATTCAAAGGAGATGATAAAGGTATGGAATTTCAAGAAATTCTGGACAGCCGCCGCAGTATTCGCAGCTACGATGCGGCAAAGAAAGTAACGAAGGAACAGGTGGAGGAACTGATTGAGGCGGCGCTGCAGGCTCCGTCATGGAAGAATTCGGAGACCGCCCGGTATCACTGCGTCCTGAATGGGGATGTTATTGCGAAGATCAGGGAAGAGGCGCTGCCTGCATTTAATCAGAAAAGCTCTGCGGGAGCTGCTCTGATTGTTACAACTTTTGTGAAGGACGTCTCTGGCTACACGAAAGGTGAGCCGGACAATGAGCTTGGCAACGGCTGGGGCTGCTATGATCTTGGCTTCAGCAATGCGAACTTTATTATGAAAGCCAGAGAGCTGGGACTTGGCACGCTGATCATGGGTATCCGCGACGAGGCAAAGATTCGCGAGATTCTTTCGATTCCGGAAGAAGAGTGCATCGTGGCTGTAATTGCGCTGGGTTATCCGACAGCTGCCGAAGTAGTGAAGCGCCCCCGCAAGGAGATCGGGGAGATTTCCCGTTTCTATTGATGCCTGTATTTTACACAGAGCACAGGATAAGAGAACGCAAGAGAAAGCGGCAGCAACAAGACGATAAATCGCTACGGAATAGAGAAGGGGGACGCTCTTGAAAATAAAAGTGACGGAAGCAACCTATGAAGAAGCCATGCGGGAGGCTGTGAAGGAATACAGGAATCCACCTAATTCCAGCCTGCTTCTGCGTACGCTGGTGCGTCTGTATTCCATTCCGGAGCTCAGGAGCGTTGGCTTTACGTATACGAAAGAGGGAATGGAGCGCCTGGGGAGAAAAGAACCCTGTCTGATTCTGATGAATCATTCTAGCTTCATCGACTTGGAGATTGCTTCCCGGATTCTTTATCCGAAGCCATTCCACATCGTATGTACTTCCGATGGGTTCGTGGGAAAGGAAGATATCATGCGCCGCCTGGGCTGTATCCCTACGAAGAAATTTGTCGCGGAGATGCGTCTTCTGCGGGATATGCGCTATGCGCTGGAGACCTGCAGGAGTTCGGTTCTGATGTATCCGGAGGCAAGCTACAGCTTTGACGGCACGGCGACGCCCCTGCCGGAGAGCCTGGGGAAATGCCTGAAGCTCTTGAAGGTTCCGGTGGTGACAATCCTTACGGAGGGCGCGTTTGCCCGCGATCCGCTGTACAATAATCTGCAGAAGCGCAAGGTAAAGGTATCTGCGAAGGTGAAGTATCTGTTGTCGCCGGAAGATATTGCGGAGCGCTCTGTGGAAGAGCTGAATGAAATCCTGAAAAAGGAATTTACTTTCGACAATTTTCGCTGGCAGCAGGAGAATCATGTGCGCATCTCCGAGCAGTTTCGAGCGGATTTCCTGAACCGCGTCCTGTACAAGTGCCCTCACTGCCTGACCGAAGGGCAGATGGAAGGAAAGGGGACAGCGCTTACCTGCCGGGTATGCGGAAGTACATATAGCCTGACGGGATACGGAAGCCTGGAGCAGGTGGATCCGGCGAATGGAAATTCCGGTATATTCACCCATGTCCCGGACTGGTACCGCTGGGAACGGGAATGCGTGCGGGAAGAGCTGCAGAACGGCACATACCATCTGGAGGTTCCGGTTGATATCTGTATGCTGACGAATCTGAAGACCCTCTATCGCGTGGGAGAGGGTGTCCTGACCCATACGGAGGATGGCTTTCACCTTACCGGATGCGGCGGCGCACTGGATTACCGGCAGAAGCCGCTCGCCAGCTACAGCCTGTATTCGGATTACTACTGGTATGAGCTCGGCGATATGATCTGCATCGGCAACCCGGATGTTCTGTATTACTGCTTCCCAAAGAACAGTGGGGATATTGTAGCGAAGACCCGTCTGGCGGCAGAAGAGCTGTACAAGATTAAGAAAGAAGAGAAGAAGAGCAAAATTTCTTTATAAAGCGGATAAGAAGCGAAAGAGTCCTTGGTTTTGCCGGGACTCTTTCTGCAATAATCAGAATTCTTTAGCTAATTCCATTTTTCCTCCAATAGAAAATCGCGGATATTGCGGTGCTTAATGCCATTTCTGCTCATGTCGAATTCATCCATGGAAACGACATATTTGGGGAAGTTGTCACGAACATTGTCATATGCGCCGAATTCCCGCAAAATCGTTTCTTCGGAAGCAAGCAGATAAGTTACCTGGACATATAACTTTTCCCCCTGCTTGTCACAGATGAAGTCAATTCCTTTTGTGTCAATTTTTCCGACCGTTACTTTATAGCCCCGGCGAAGCAGCTCCATATAGACAATATTTTCGAGAACCAGGTTGATATCACGCATGTTGCCGCCGAATACGGCTTCCCGTATACCATGATCAGCAATATAATATTTCTCATTGGTGGAAAGAATCTGTTTCCCCTGGAGATTTTCGCGTTTTACCTGATAAAACAGGTAGGCATCGCAGCAATACTTGATATAGTTCAAAATGGTGTCCGGAGCAACGGTGCGCTGTTCACTCTTTAAAAACTTCGCCAGGGAAGTGGCTGAAAACGGCTTCCCGATATTCACCGTGATATAGGAGATAATTCGTTCCAGCAAGTCAACATCGCGGATTTTATTTCTGATCAGTATGTCTTTGAGCTGAACCGAATGAAAAAGATCCAGAAGATACTGTCTGGATGGTTCATCGGCATAGCGAATATTTGCCAGGTAGGGCATTCCACCGGAAACAAGATATTTCTGGAAACATTTTTGGATCGGTTCATCTCCGGCTATGGGACGATACAGATCCAGAAATTCGGAAAATGAAAATGGATAAAGTGTAAATTCCACATAGCGTCCGCCGAGATATGTTGCCAGTTCTCCGGAAAGAAGACGGGCATTGGAGCCTGTGATATAGATATCACAATCAAGCGAAAACCGGAAGGAATTAATACATTTTTCCCAGTCCTTTACTTCCTGAATTTCATCGAAAAATAAGTAGGCTTTTCCGTTAATCTTTGCGGTACGCGCAGTAATCTCGCTGTGCAGGGCGGATGCTGTCAGCAGATGCGAATAACTCATATCTTCAAAATTAATGGTAATGAACTGCTCAGGCTTTATTCCGGATTCCAAGAGTTCCTTCCGGATTAGTTCCAGCATAACCGATTTCCCGGAGCGTCGAATTCCTGTCATAACCTTTACCAGATCAGTTCCCATAAATGGCCGAATTCGCTTCATATACATTTCACGTTTAATCATGAGCACATTCTCCCTTCCCATTTTATTTATAGTATATCCAATTTACAACTAAAAATCTATATCAAAAAGCAAAATTTATCATATATAACTAATAAAAAATATAAAAACACTAACTTCAAAAAATATATATGAAATAAACTATTTGCTAGAGACACCGGAAATACTTTTTTGATAAAAATCAGAACAAACGTTTATCTTTTGTATGGCATATGGTAGAATATAAATCATGGAAAAGCGGGAAGCTGGAAGGAAAGCCGAAGCTGGTTTGTGCAAATTATGGATTATGAAACTATGAAGCGAGGTGGCGGATATGGAAAAAGACCAGTGCATTTTGTCTGATGATGAGCGTACCGAAGAAGCAGATAAGGTTTCTTCCCGTATTGCGGAAATTCTTTCGGAAACGGCGTTCTCATTTTCGCCCAATGAGTATATCTCTATCCATCGCAAACTTTTCAGGGGATTTACAAACATGCCGAAAAGATTAGAGATTATAACATCACAAAGAAAGAATGGGTGCTTGACGGGGCAACCGTTATGTACGGTAGCGCTTCTGAACTGAGCGCAACGCTTGAATATGGCTGCTGCTGTTCATGATTGTTCCATTTATCAGTTTTTATGGCGTCAGCATCAGCGGCTTTACGTTCTTCTTTAAGCTGAGCATGATGTCGCGGTCGGTGACGGATGTGGTGCTTTTCATTGCAGCTCTGGTGATTGGAATTATTCTCAGTCTGATTCTCCGTGGGAAGAGCGCGCTGGCAGGAAACGTAGTCATGGTACTGATCAGCAGTGAGATCTTTACGTATCTGATGATTAACCTGATCGCCTACGGTCTGGAATCCTTCGGCAGTTATGTGGTCTTCTTTATGCTGGCGGTGATGATCTGTGTGAACGCGTACTGCTGGCATGTGGCCTTTACTTCCGGCAGTATGGCGGAAGCGAAAGTTAATGCGCAGGAGACAGCAGCTGCCATGAGCCGCATGATGAAGCAGGGAGCTGAAAAGCTGCAGACGGCGGCATCGAAAGCGGCGCAGGGAGCTTCTCAGTTAAAGGACAGCTTCGAAAAAAACCAGCAGGCGGGAAGAGACTACCGGAAGGAACAGAACCAGCCGCAGTCAAATTCGGCGGAAAATGCAGACTTTCGGAATCAGAATCCACAGTCCGTGGTTCGTCCGCTTCACCTTGTATGCCGCAGCGGAGAGTATGCAGGAGCGGAGCTGGAGCTTACGCCAGGCCTGAAGATATCGCTGGGAACCGACCCGACAAAGTGCAATCTCGTCTTTAACTCGACGGAGATCAGGCATCTGCACTGTGTTATCTTCTGCTCGGAGAATCCGGGAATGGTGGTTGTGCAGGATTTGTCCAGCAATGGAACGATGTGTACGGCGAACGGAAGCACCTTTCGTCTGCCCCGGCAGCAGGCGTGGGAATGCCCGCTGCCCTGCCGGATTTCCTTCGGAAAGTATCCGGAGGTCTTCGAGATCACAATGCGTTAAAAATTTATAAGCTGAAATGAAAAGCGGGGTCGTTACTGACCTGGAGAAAAAAATAAAAGCACTGTGAGCTTTCCCGTTTTTTCTGGGATGTTCACAGTGCTTTTTTGATTGCAATGACTCAAACTGTAACGATTCAGATTGCTTTCATTAATCTTTTTGCTTTAACCAATCTTTTCTGTTTTCTCTTTCTTATCTTCCTCTTCTTTATTGAGGTTTTTAACAGCCGTAGAAAGCATCAGCTTGATTCGGTTCAGCTGATTGACTTCGCTGGCACCGGGATCGTAATCCACCGCGATAATGTTGGATTCGGGGAAGCTGTGGCGCAGTTCCTTGATGACACCCTTGCCGACAACATGGTTCGGCAGGCAGGCGAACGGCTGTGTGCAGACAATGTTGTTCGTGCCGCTGTGGATCAGCTCGATCATCTCGCCGGTCAGGAACCATCCCTCGCCGCACTGGTTGCCGATGGATACGAAGGGCTTCGCGTACTCGGCCAGCTGGCGGATATGCGCGGGCGGAGTGAAGCGCTTGCTTTCTGCCAGCGCCCGGCAGGCGGGCTTGCGCAGATATTCCAGCGCGTCCACAGCCAGATTTCCCATGAATGCGGAACGCTTCGTGCCGCCCAGGTACTTTGCCTTGTAATCCGCATCGAAGGCACAGTAGGAGAGGAAATCCAGCAGATCCGGCATCACAGCTTCCGCTCCCTCACGCTCCAGCAGATCTACCAGCTGATTATTCGCCAGCGGCAGGAACTTAACGAGAATCTCACCGACGATGCCGACTCGCGGCTTCTTCATATCCTCATGGATCGGGAAGGTATCGAACTCGTGGACCATCTGGCGGACATTAGCTTTGAATTTCTTTGTGCCGTATTTCTGATTCTTATCCGTCAGGTCGGCAATCAGCTTCTTCTTCCATGTCTCATGCAGCTCGTTGGCGGAGCCGGGAACCAGCTCATAGGGACGCACATGATAGAGCATACGCATGAACAGATCGCCATAGATCAGCGCCTGCATCGCGCGGATCAGCATGGGAATGGTATAGTGAAAGCCGCTGTTCTTCTCCATGCCATTGGCGTTGATGGAGATGACCGGGATATGTCCGAGTCCGTTCTTCTCCAATGCACGGCGGATAAAGTTCAGGTAGTTCGAGGCACGGCATCCGCCGCCGGTCTGCGTCATTATGATCGCCAGCTTATCTGTATCGTACTTGCCGGACAAAATCGCGTTCATCAGCTGACCGACGACAATCAGCGAAGGATAGCAGGCGTCGTTATTTACATACTTTAATCCGGTGTCCACGGCAGCCTTGTTATTCGTATCCGGGATGACGATGTGGTAGCCGTACTGATTCAGTGCGGGCTCCAGCAGGTCAAAGTGGATCGGAGACATCTGCGGACACAGCAGGGTATACCCCTCGGCACGCATCTCCTCCGTGAACTCGGCGCGCTTGTAGGCAGAGGTCACAATCGTGCGCTCCACCGGATTCTCTCTGCGGATGCGGAGAGCAGAGAGGAGCGAGCGGATACGGATACGGGCGGCTCCCAGGTTGTTGACTTCATCGATCTTCAGCACTGTGTAGATCTTGCCAGAATGGGTCAGAATATCGCTGACCTGATCGGTGGTAACGGCATCCAGTCCGCAGCCGAAGGAGTTGAGCTGGATCAGATCCAGCTGATCGGAGTTCTTGACATACTCGGCAGCGGCATAAAGGCGGCTGTGGTACATCCACTGGTCATTGGCGATCAGCGGGCGCTCCGGATTCATCAGATGGGAGATGGAATCCTCTGTCAGGACAGCGATGCCGTAGGACGCAATCAGCTCCGGAATGCCGTGGTTGACTTCCGGGTCGGTATGGTACGGGCGTCCTGCCAGGACGATACCGTGGCCGCCGTTCTGCTTCAGCTCTTCGATGACCTTCTCGCCTTCCTTCTGCATATCGGCCTTGGCCGCCAGCAGTTCCTTCCAGCCGAGTTCACAGGCTTTCTTTACTTTGGCAGCCGGAATATTGAACTGCACCTTAAAGACCTGAACCAGGCGTTTCGAGAGAACCTGCTCGTTCGTGAAAGCCATAAAGGGACGGATATACTTGATATCGCTGTGATTGATCTCCTCAATATTATTCTTGATATTCTCAGGATAGGACATGACGATCGGGCAGTTGTAGTGATTCTGCGCGCCTTTCGCCTCCTCACGCTCGTAGAAGACGCAGGGATAGAAGATCGTCTTAATGCCCTGATTCAGCAGCCACTGCACATGGCCGTGTGTCAGCTTGGCCGGATAACACTCGGATTCACTCGGGATGGATTCCATTCCAAGCTCGTAGATCTTGCGGGTGGATGACGGGGAAAGCTTCACGGAGAAACCGAGTTCCTTGAAGAATACGGCCCAGAACGGGAAGTTCTCGTACATGTTCAGTACGCGCGGAATGCCGATCACGCCGTAGGGAGCCTGATCCTCCGGCAGCGGCTCATAATCAAACATGCGCTTGTATTTGTATGCGAAGAGGTTCGGAACTTTCTTCGCGTTCTTCTCTTTGCCGAGACCCTTCTCGCAGCGGTTGCCGGTGATATAGTTGCGGCCGCCGGGGAACTTGTTAATGGTCAGCAGACAGTGATTCGTGCAGCCCTTGCAGCGGGTCAGGGACGAGGTGTATTCCAGCTTCAGAATCTCGTCGATAGAGAGCATAGAAGTCTGTTGCCCCTTGCAGCGCTCTCTGGCGATCAGCGCCGCGCCGAATGCACCCATGATGCCGGCGATATCCGGACGGATCGCCTGGCAGCCGGAGATCATCTCGAAGCTGCGAAGGACAGCATCATTATAGAAGGTACCGCCCTGTACGACAACATTCTCGCCCAGATCCTTCGGATCGGTGATCTTGATAACCTTGAACAGTGCGTTCTTGATGACGGAGTAGGCAAGTCCGGCGGAGATATCCGAGACGGGAGCGCCTTCCTTCTGCGCCTGCTTTACATTGGAATTCATGAAAACTGTGCAACGGGTGCCGAGATCCACCGGATTGGACGCGAACAGCGCTTCCTTCGCGAAATCCGTTACTTCATAATTCAGAGAGTTCGCGAACTGTTCAATAAAGGAACCGCAGCCGGAGGAACATGCTTCATTCAGAAGGATGGTATCGACCGTATGGTTCTTGATCTTGATACACTTCATGTCCTGGCCACCGATATCCAGAATGCAATCCACCTTCGGATTAAAGAAAGCGGCAGCGTAGTAGTGGGCAACTGTCTCAACTTCGCCCTCGTCCAGCATCAGGGCGGATTTTAGCAGAGCTTCTCCGTAGCCGGTGGAGCAGGAGAAGGCGATATGCGCATCGGCAGGAATCTGTTCTTTGATTTCCTTCATAGCGCGAATCGTCGTTGCCAGCGGACTTCCGTTGTTGTTGCTGTAGAAAGAATACAACAGAGAGCCGTCCTCCGAGACGAGGGCCAGTTTCGTCGTCGTGGAGCCGGCATCGATACCGAGATAGCAGTTCCCGTGATAGGAGGAAAGATCTCCCTTCTTTACCTGGTAGCGGTCGTGGCGTTCACGGAACTTGCGGTATTCCTCTTCATTATGAAAAAGGGGCTCCATACGCTTGATTTCGAACGCCATCTCGATGCCGGTCTGCAGACGGTGAATCAGGTCGTCAATCGGTGAGCAGGCATCCTCCTTACTGTTCATGGCAGCGCCGATAGCAGCGAACAGATGTGAGTGATCCGGTGCGATAATATGCTCATCTGTCAGCTTCAGCGTGCGGATAAAGGCGGCACGCAGTTCCGACAGGAAATGAAGCGGGCCGCCGAGAAATGCCACGTTGCCGCGGATCGGCTTGCCGCAGGCCAGGCCGCTGATTGTCTGATTCACAACTGCCTGGAAAATAGAAGCAGCCAGATCTTCGCGGGTCGCCCCCTCGTTGATCAATGGCTGAATATCACTTTTCGCGAATACGCCGCAGCGGGCGGCGATGGGATAAATGGCCTTGTAGTTCTTCGCGTATTCATTCAGACCGGAGGCGTCTGTCTGCAACAGAGCGGCCATCTGGTCAATAAAAGAACCGGTGCCGCCTGCGCAGATTCCGTTCATGCGCTGGTCAACACCGCCGGTAAAGTAGATGATTTTGGCGTCCTCGCCGCCAAGTTCAATAGCAACATCTGTCTGAGGAGCATAGTCCTGAAGTGAAGTCGCGACTGCGACAACCTCCTGGACAAAAGGAACCTTCATGTGCCCGGCGAGATTCAGACCGCCGCTTCCGGTGATAACCGGGTGCAGGTCGATGGTCCCGAGCTGTTTCTTTGCGCGGATCAGAAGCTCGGCCAGAGTTTCCTGGATATGTGCCAGATGTCTCTCGTAATCTGAGAAGACAACGTCTCCTTTCTCATTCAGGATGGCAATCTTTACCGTAGTAGAACCGATATCAATTCCAAGTGAATAATATGTACTCATTGTAAATAACCTCCATAACGGTCGCGAGACCGATTTCTGTATTATAGCTTTTTTAAGGGTAAAAAACAAGACAGTTTCCCTGGCAAAATGATGAACTATCCGTAAAATAATTGTGAAGAAGAATTTTATGTATTTTTATCACGGATGGATTTGACAAACACAGGAAAAACCAATATAATATAGTTTAGTTTGAACTTCTTTTATTAAGATAAACGCTTCAAAAACTTAAGAATCATTTGAAGCACGTTTAGGAAATGAGGCTACTTATGAATTTTGTCAACAAAATGGAGAAGAAATTCGGCCGCTATGCCATTCATAATCTGATGCTGTATCTGATTATCCTGTATGTGGTCGGTTTCTTCATTATTAATACGAATCCTGCGTTCTATGTGCGCTACCTGTCGCTGGATGCCGGAGCGATCCTGCACGGTCAGATCTGGAGAATCCTTACCTATGTGATCTATCCGCCGAGCACGAATATTTTCTGGCTTGTCCTTGCCAGCTATATCTACTATTCACTGGGGCGGACACTGGAGCAGGTAATCGGAACGTTTCGTTTTAATCTGTTCATATTTATTGGTATTCTGGGAAATGTTCTGGCGGCGATTATTATCTATCTCCTCCTGGGAGAGACATATCTGCTGACGGCGGATAACCTGTATATGAGTATGCTTCTTGCCATGGCGGTAACTTTCCCGGACATGAAGTTCCTGCTGTTTTACCTGATTCCGATTCCAGCGAAGTGGCTGGGCTGTGCTTACGGCGCGCTTCTTGTCTATCAGTTTATTATGGGAAGCCTGGCGAGCAAGATTTCGATTGTAATGGCGCTGCTGAATTTTATCTTTTATTTCTTTATGGTACGCCGTCCGGTACAGTCGGCAAAACAGGCGAAGCGGAAGGTCGTCTATCAGATGCAGCAGAATGCGGCTTCAGCAGGCCCACGGCATCGTTGCGCTGTCTGTGGCCGCACGGAGAAGGATGATCCCGATCTGGAGTTCCGTTTCTGCTCCAAGTGCGAAGGTGGACTGGAATATTGCAAGGATCATCTGTATACACATGTGCATGTAACGAAGGGGAAGAAGGAGGATCATCATGAAGAAAACTAAAATCATCTGTACGATGGGGCCGAACACGGAGAATGAAGATACGCTGCGTGAGATGATAATCGCCGGTATGGATGTGGCAAGATTCAACTTCTCGCACGGTACACACGAAGAACAGCTGACCAAGTTCAATCTCCTGAAGAAGGTAAGAGAAGAGCTGAATATTCCGGTTGCGGCCATGCTGGATACGAAGGGACCGGAGATCCGCACTGGCAAACTGGTGGGTGGAGAACCGGTATGTCTGGAACCCGGATCGGAATATACGTTGACGACACGCGAGGTGATTGGTGATGCGTCAGTTGGCCATGTTACATATGATGGTCTTCCGGAGGATGTATCGGAGGGAGACAAGATCCTGATCGACGACGGCCTGATCGAGCTGACGGTTCTCTCGATTGAAGATACGGATATCCGCTGCCGGGTGTACAACGGCGGCATGTTGGGACAGCAGAAGGGCGTGAATGTTCCCGGCGTTCATGTGCGCCTGCCAGATCTTACGGAGCAGGATCAGAAAGATATCGTGTTTGCAATCGAGCATGATTTTGATTTCATTGCAGCGTCTTTTGTGCGTTCCGCTGAGTGCATCCATTCGATCCGTCGGATTCTGAATTCCTTTGATTCCAAGATCCAGATCATTGCCAAAATTGAGAACCAGGATGGTGTGGAGCATCTGGATGAGATTCTGGAGGCCAGCGATGGCATCATGGTAGCCAGAGGCGATATGGGCGTGGAGATCCCGCCGGAAGATGTGCCTCATGTACAGAAACAGATGATCGCCCGCTGCAACGCGGTCAGCAAGCCGGTTATCACAGCTACGCAGATGCTGGATTCCATGATCCGTAATCCCCGCCCGACCCGCGCGGAAGTCGCCGATGTGGCGAATGCCATCTATGATGGCACGGATGTTATCATGCTTTCCGGTGAATCCGCGGTCGGCAAGTATCCGGTGGAGGCTGTGAAGATGATGGTGAAAATCGCGGAGACGACGGAAAAGTTCTTCGATCATGCCGCGTACCGTGAGAAGGAGCTGGGCGGTGGAAAGTTAAATATTACGAATACGGTATGTCTATCATCTGTATCGGCAGCGGCACAGCTGAATGCGAGATGTATTCTTGCGCCCACGCTTTCCGGATATACCTGTCGGATGCTGTCCAAGTGGCGTCCGGATGTCGATATTGTCGGTCTTACTCCGAACGACCGTGTGCTTCGCCAGATGCAGATTCTCTGGGGTGTGCGTCCGGTGAAGGCGCAGTGGCAGCTTTCGACGGAACAGTTGGCACAGAATGCCGTGAATACGGCGAAAGAGCGCGGTTACGTAACCAGCGGAGATACTGTGGTTATGACCACAGGCGTGATCAACAATGCGCCCGGAGAGCCTCTGCGCGCGGCCGGATATACGAACATGATGCGTGTGCTTCCGATTGAATAAGATGAAACGACAGTAATTTGTGTGTGATAAGGAGATATAACAGAAATGAAAAAGAAGCCTTTTGTGACTAAGGAACAGTTGGAAGATATTGTAAAGCAGTATCCCACTCCCTTTCATCTGTACGATGAGAAGGGAATCCGTGAGAATGCCAGGAAAGTAAAGCAGGCATTTTCCTGGAATAAGGGATACAAGGAATACTTTGCCGTGAAGGCGACTCCGAACCCTTATATTCTTCAGATCCTTCATGAAGAAGGATTCGGGTGCGACTGCTCTTCCTTTACGGAACTGATGATGTCGGAAGCCTGCGGCATCACGGGAGAGGAGATTATGTTCTCGTCGAATGCGACACCCGCGAAGGAATTTGAGTACGCCAGAGAGCTTGGTGCGATTATCAACCTGGATGATATTACCCATATTGATTTTCTGGAACAGCACGGCGGCATCCCGGAGACGATCAGTTGCCGTTATAATCCTGGCGGTGTCTTCAAGATGAGCAACGGCATCATGGACAACCCTGGTGACGCCAAGTACGGTCTTACCACGGAGCAGATGTTCGAGGCCTTCCGTATTCTGAAGCAGAAAGGCGCGAAGCACTTCGGTATCCATGCGTTTCTGGCAAGCAATACTGTAACGAATGAATATTATCCCGCACTGGCAAAGGTTCTCTTCGAGCTGGCGGTAAAGCTGAAGGAGGAGACTGGCGCGGACATTAAGTTCATCAATCTGTCTGGCGGTGTTGGCATTCCTTACCGTCCGGATCAGGATCCGAACGATATCCTTGCCATCGGCGAGGGCGTGCGTAAGGTTTATGAGGAGATTCTGGTACCGGCAGGCATGGGTGATGTCGCCCTGTGTACTGAGATGGGACGATTTATCCTTGGCCCGTACGGCGGACTGATTACGACAGCGATTCATGAGAAGCATACGCATAAGGAGTACATCGGATGCGATGCCTGCGCAGCCAATCTGATGCGTCCGGCGATTTACGGCGCATATCACCACATCACGGTTATGGGCAAGGAGAACGAGCCCTGTGACCACAAGTACGATGTGACCGGTTCCCTGTGCGAGAACAGCGATAAGTTCGCAATCGACCGCATGCTTCCGAAGATTGATATGGGAGACCTTCTCTTTATTCATGACGCAGGTGCGCACGGTTTTGCCATGGGCTACAACTACAACGGCAAGCTTCGCTCCGCGGAGATCCTTTTGCAGGAGGACGGCAGCGCGAAGATGATCCGCCGCGCGGAGACTCCCGAAGATCTGTACGCTACGTTTGATTTCAGTGAGTTCAAGTTTCCTTTTGACCGCTGGTACGAATAAGTTCTTTTCTGCTTTGTTTTCTGTATTAACTGGATTAATTTTTATGATTCTTTTTCAGCTGTTCTCCGCGTTCCGGCGGGGAGCGGCTGAATCTTCTATCTATCCGCAATATTGTATCGCAGGTTCATCCTGCATTCTGACGCCGCGCTTCCTCCGTGGCTCTCCCTGACTATAAAAGAAAGACACAAAAAGCATCCGCAGGCTGCTTCTGAGGGGAAAATCTGTATTCCAGGTGCTTCCCTGCAAAAAAAGATTGACAACCGGCGGAAATTATATTATTATCAGAACATAAGTTCGGATAATAACCTGGAGGGTTTTATGATTAGTGAAGAAAAATTAAAAGCACTGGAATCTGCAGTAACGAATATTGAGCGCGCATATGGCAAGGGTGCGATCATGAAGCTGGGCGATGAGAACGCGCATATGAACGTGGAGACTATCCCGACCGGTTCTCTGGGACTGGATATTGCGCTGGGGCTCGGCGGTGTTCCCCGCGGACGTATCATTGAAATCTATGGTCCGGAATCCAGTGGTAAGACTACGGTTGCACTGCATATGATCGCAGAGGCGCAGAAGCGGGACGGCATCGCCGGATTTATCGATGCGGAGCATGCGTTGGATCCTGTCTATGCGAAGAATATCGGTGTAGATATTGACAATCTTTATATCTCTCAGCCGGATAACGGTGAGCAGGCTCTGGAGATTGCAGAGACCATGGTGCGCTCAGGTGCTCTGGATATCGTGGTCATCGACTCGGTAGCAGCTCTGGTTCCCAAGGCCGAGATCGACGGCGAGATGGGCGAAATTCAGGTCGGCCTGCAGGCGAGACTGATGTCCAAGGCGCTCCGCAAGCTGACGGCGATTATCTCGAAGTCGAACTGTGTGGTAATCTTTATCAATCAGCTTCGTGAGAAGGTGGGTGTGATGTTCGGCAACCCGGAGACCACAACCGGCGGTCGCGCGCTGAAATTCTATTCTTCTGTACGCCTGGATGTACGCCGTACGGAATCTCTGAAACAGAACAGCGAGATTATCGGCAACCATGTGCGTGTAAAGGTCGTTAAGAACAAAGTGGCTCCGCCTTTCAAGGAAGCGGAGTTCGATATTATGTTCGGTGTCGGCATTTCCCGCGAAGCGGATATCCTGGATCTTGCGGCGAAGGAAGGCATCGTGGACAAGAGCGGTTCCTGGTATTCCTACAAGAGCAATAAGATCGGTCAGGGCCGTGAGAACGCCAAGAGGTTTCTGCGTGAGCACCCGGAAGTTATGGAAGAGATCGATCACAAGGTAAGAGTTCGTGTCGGTGTCGTGCCTCCCGAAGAGGGCGATGAGGATGTAATCCTTCCCGAAAAGAACGCTGCCGCGAAGGTCTCGGTGACGCCTTCGGAACCGGAAGATTCCGAACCGGAGAATTTATAAATAGTTACAATAAAATAGTATAAAATCGACGGGAATAATAAGAATCCACTTGACATGAACCTGAAAAGAGTTTAGAATTTATATGTTGTATTAAATGCAAGTTTGTACAATGAAAACTAAATAAGGAGGTGCTCCTGTGACAGAAATCATCATTCCTGTGCTGATTACGCTTGTCATTGCATGCCCTATTACTTGGTTTGCATCTGCGAAGTACCGCAAGGGAGTCTATGAGAAGAAGATAGGCTCGGCGGAGGATCGATCAAGAGAAATAATAGACGAGGCACTGAAGGTCGCTGAAAACAAGAAGCGTGAGGCTCTGTTGGAGGCTAAGGAGGAGAATCTGAAGACCAAGAACGAACTGGAGAAGGAATCCAGAGAGAGAAGGGCAGAACTTCAGAGAATGGAACGTCGTTTGCAGAACAAGGAGGAGACTCTGGATCGTAAGATGGACTCCCTGGAGAAGCGTGAGAGCGGCTATGCAGCGAAGGAGGAAGCTCTGAACAAGAAGCTGGCCCAGACGGACGAGCTGCTTGAGAAGGAGAAAATGGAACTGGAGCGAATTTCTGGATTTACCTCCGAGCAAGCAAAGACTTATCTGTTACAAACTGTTGAAGAAGATGTGAAGCATGACACTGCAAAGATGATCAAGGAGATGGAGAACAGGGCGAAGGAAGAAGCCGCAAAGAAAGCCAGAGAATATGTGGTTACCGCGATTCAGAAGTGCTCTGCAGATCATGTGGCTGAGACTACCATTTCAGTGGTACAGCTGCCCGGCGACGAGATGAAGGGGCGTATTATTGGTCGTGAAGGCCGCAACATCCGCACGCTGGAAACATTGACTGGTGTGGATCTGATCATCGATGACACTCCGGAAGCGGTTATCCTTTCCGGTTTCGATCCTATGCGGAGAGAGATCGCGAAGATTGCGCTGGAGAAGCTGATTCTGGATGGACGTATTCACCCCGCCAGAATTGAGGAAATGGTTGAGAAAGCCCAGAAGGAAGTGGAGACCATGATCCGTGAGGATGGTGAGGCCGCTACTCTGGAAGTTGGCATACACGGCATCCATCCCGAACTGGTTCGCCTGTTGGGTAAGATGCGTTTCCGTACCAGCTATGGTCAGAATGCGCTGAAGCATTCCATCGAAGTTGCTCATCTGGCCGGACTTTTGGCCGGAGAAATGGGCCTTGATGTACGTATGGCCAAGCGTGCAGGACTGCTGCATGACATTGGCAAGAGCCTTGATCATGAGATTGAGGGTTCCCATATTCAAATCGGTGCGGATCTGTGCCGCAAGTATAAGGAATCTCCGATTGTGATCAATGCAGTAGAATCTCATCACGGAGATGTAGAACCTACATCTCTGATTGCATGTCTGGTACAGGCGGCGGATACGATCTCCGCGGCAAGACCGGGTGCGCGAAGAGAAACTCTGGAGACATATACAAACAGATTAAAACAGTTAGAAGAAATCACCAATTCCTTCAAGGGAGTTGATAAGTCATTTGCAATTCAGGCAGGTCGAGAAGTTCGAATCATGGTAGTGCCGGAGCAGGTGAGCGACGACGATATGGTTATCATGGCAAGAGATATTGCCAAGCGTATCGAATCTGAACTGGATTATCCGGGTCAGATCAAGGTCAATGTAATCCGTGAGAGCCGCGCATCCGAGTACGCCAAGTAAGACGAATGGTATTTTGAGTATAGCCGAGGTTTGTTTTCGAAAGAAAGCAGCCCCGGCTATTTCTTTTTTTGCTTAAAAAGACTTTGTCTAAATAAAAAAATAAAGCGAAACGCTTTATTTTCTGTTGTAAGCTCAAAATCCTTGTGATATTATAAACGAGGTACAGCTTTCAGATGAAGAGCAGGAACAGAAAAGTCTGAACGGCTGTGAATGAGAGAAATGAAAAGAAACTCAGAGGAGGAGCAGACATGCCTACAACATTATCTGAAAAAGCAAAGAAAGTAAAGAGTTCATCTACACTGGCGATCACTGCCAAAGCGAAGGAACTGAAGGCGAAAGGAGAAGATGTTGTCAGCTTCGGCGCGGGCGAACCGGATTTCCCGACTCCGGAGAATATTTGTGAAGCAGCGATCCAGGCCATTGAGAACGGTGCCACCCGCTATACTCCGGCATCCGGTACGAACGAGCTGAAGAAAGCAATCTCGAAGAAGTTCTATGCGTTCAACAAGCTGGATTACAAGCCGAACCAGATCGTAGTCAGCAATGGCGGCAAGCACTCTCTGACGAATATTTTTGAAGCGATCCTGAATGAGGGCGACGAGGTTATCATTCCGGCTCCCTACTGGCTCAGCTATCCGGAGATCGTTCGTCTGGCAGGCGGTGTTCCCGTATTTGTACGCTGCACCAGAGAGCAGGATTACAAGCTTACAATTGATCAGCTGGCAGCAGCTGTAACCGATAAGACCAAGGCACTGGTTCTGAATACTCCGAATAACCCGACTGGTATGATCTACGGCGAGGAAGAACTGCGCGCGATCGGTAATTTTGCGGTGGAGCATGACTTCTTCATCGTAGCGGATGAGATGTACGAGAACCTCTTCTACGGTGAGGAGGAGCACGTAAGCATCGCTTCCCTCAGCAAAGAGATTTACAAGAAGACCATCACCTGCAGCGGCGTATCCAAGAGCTATGCCATGACCGGATGGAGAATCGGCTATACCGGTTCCACTCCGGATATCGCAGCTCTGATGAGCAGCATCCAGAGCCATCAGACTTCGAACCCCTGTTCTATTTCTCAGGCAGCGGCAGTGGAAGCGCTGAACGGTCCGCAGTACACGGTTGCTGAGATGCATCGTGCATTCGATAAGCGCAGAAAGTTCATCTACAAGCGCGTGAACGAGATGCCGCTGGTATCTGCCGTTGAGCCGAAGGGAGCGTTCTATCTGTTCGTAGACTGCTCTCAGGTCGTAGGAAAGGAATACAAGGGCAAGACCATCGAGAATGCGGCAGATATGGCAGCTATCCTGATCGAAGACTTCAAGGTAGCGGTTGTTCCCTGCGGAGACTTCGGTTTCGATGACCACATCCGTCTGTCTTATGCAACTTCCACCGGCGAGATCACGAAAGGCTTGGAGCGTATCGAGAGCTTCCTGAACCTGTTGTAATTATGGAGAAAGTAGAACGTCTTTCCCGAGAGCTGGCCTATACGGGGACGGTGATTAAGGTTTACCGGGATCATGTTCGTGTTCCCGGCGGTCAGGAGGCCGACTGGGATTATATCCATCACGATGGAGCGGCGGCCGTAGTGCCGGTCCTTCCGGATGGAAGAATCCTGATGGTGCGCCAGTACCGGAACGCACTGGATCGATTCACTCTGGAACTCCCTGCTGGTAAGGTGGATGCGCCGGACGAACCGAAAGAGCTGTGCGCGGCCAGAGAGCTGGAGGAAGAGACCGGGTATCGGAGCGATGATTTGAAGCACCTGATTACGGTGAATACTACAGTAGCCTTCTGCAATGAGCGTATCGAGATCTACACAGCGGAGAACCTGATTCCCACCAGCCAGCATCTGGATGAGGATGAGGATATTGAAGTGGAGGCATACTCTCTGGAGTCGCTCCTTGCCATGATTTACGCAGGAAAGATCACGGACGCTAAGACGTCCGCGGGTATCCTGGCGTATGCCATGCAGAATCGTTAATTGACAGAGAAATGATTCCGTAATGTTTTGCACACTTCCTTCCTGCTTTTAGTCATAATGAGAATCCGCATCTCATAGACTGAAAGGGAGCAGGGGAGGGCGAATTATGAGCGGAAGAAGTTCATTGCAAAATCAGATTTTATTAGTCCTTGCCGCAGGTTTTGTGGCAGGGACTTTTTTTGTCAATTTCCCCGGCCGGGAATATATCGGCCAGTTCGGAATCTTCTCCCAGGATTACCGTGAGCAGATCCTCGGCGGGCAGCTGGATATGTGGGGGCTATTCTTTTATCTGCTGGCGAGAAGACTGGCGCCTCTCTTTTTTTTGGTGCTGTTCTCATATTCTAGGTGGAAGGAGCCGCTGTTGTTCCTGATTCTGCTGTGGATGGCATTTTCCCTGGGGATCTGCTGGTCCTCCTGTCTGATTCTCTATCAGGCGAAAGGAATTCTTCTGTTCTTTGGTTCCTTCCTGCCGCAGGGAATCCCCTATGTGATCGGCTGGGCGGAAACCATACGAAGCCTCTTTCGTTATCCCAGGCGCAGCAGCGATTTCTTCGCTCCGGCGCTGATCCTGGCGATGGGAGCGGCATCAGAAGCCTGGATTCACCCGCATCTGCTGCGCATCCTGTACGGATTTTTTTACTTCTAAATGGCGACTGACCTGCTTAGAATGTAAGGAGCGATTCCGCACAGCACTTTTTGAAAATGCGGATTTGCTCCGGAAATTTTAGAGATAGGAGCCAATCCATATGGGAAAGAAGATTCTGACATGTTTCCTATGTATCTGTCTGCTGCTTTCGTGGCCGACCGGAGCGCTGGCGGAGGAACCTCTGGAGCTGACGGCGGTTTCAGCTATCCTGATTGAGCCGAAGACCGGGGCGGTGATCTATGAGAAGAATGCGGATGAGAGCCTGTATCCGGCCAGCATCACTAAGATCATGACGCTGATTCTGATCTATGATGCATTGGCGGAAGGGAAGATCACGAAGGACGATGTGGTTACAGTCAGCGAGTATGCGGCGTCCATGGGAGGCAGTCAGGTATTCCTGGAGGCTGGAGAGCAGCAGACGGTTGATACGCTGATCAAGTGCATATCCGTTGCCAGCGCCAACGACGGCTGCGTGGCGATGGCGGAATACATATGGGGCAGCGAGGCGGCATTCGTGGAGAAGATGAACGAGCGGGCGCAGGGACTTGGCATGACGAATACCACATTTGTAAACTGCTGCGGCCTGGATACGGAAGGTCATTGCACGACCGCACGGGATGTTGCCCTTATGTCTAGGGAACTGACCGTGAAGTATCCGGATATCTTCTCCTATACGAAGATCTGGATGGAGAATATCACGCATGTGACGGCACGCGGCTCCAGTGAGTTCGGTCTGACGAATACAAATAAGCTGATGAAGCAGTACCCCTATGCGACCGGCCTGAAGACAGGATCGACTGGTCTGGCAAAGTACTGTGTGAGCGCGACTGCAAGCAGGGATGGCATGGATCTGATTGCTGTAGTGATGGCAGCAGCCGATTACAAGGTACGTTTCCGGGAAGCGGCAGCTCTTCTGGATTACGGATTCGCCACCTGCCATGTTTATACCGATCCGGAGCCGCCAGAGCTTTCTCCGATTTCAGTTCGCGGTGGCGTGCAGGAGAGCGTTCCGCTGGAATACGGAGAAGAGTTCTCCTGGCTGATCACGGATGGCAGCCGGGGAGACGGAATTGAGCGCACGATGGATCTGGATTCAGAGATTGAGGCTCCGGTGGAAGAAGGGCAGAGCCTGGGGCGGTTGATCTATTCCCTGGACGGAAAAGAGCTGGGGCGGACGGAAATCCTCGCCGGAGAAAGCGTGGAGCAGGCAGGTTTTATGGATTATTTCCGGCGGGCAGTACGGATGCTTCTGCATGAGAATGAGGGAAGTGGCAAATAAAAATGGATGCTGCAAATATGTCGGATTTCACAAAATAAACAAAAATTCATAACAAATTTACCATAAATCAACGATATACTGTAGCCAACAACTTGAGAGAGTAAAAAGATCAGGTTGAAATAACAGTCAGGAGGATCAGAATTATGTCATACGAAAATGAGAATAGAAATAATGAATACAGTAGCACGCAGAATACGAACCAGTCCTACAATGGATATACGCAGAGCACAGGTCAGCCTTATGGCGACTGGCAGAATGGCGGTCAGGCATACAATGAAGCACAGAATGCCGGTCAGCCTTACAGCGGCAATGGAAACAAGAAGAAGCCTCACAAAAACACCTGGCCGAAGAAAGTTGCCGGTGTGTGTGCATGCGCAGTACTTTTTGGTGCTGTAGCAGGCGTAACTTTCCAGGGTGTCAGCAGAATTGGCGGCAGCAAGACGACGGAGACAACAGCAAGCACCGCAACGGCGACCACACTTTCCGTAGTTCAGCCGACCGCGAGTAACAGTGAATCCGCTTCCGCCCAGTCACTGGATGTCAGCAGTATTGCTCAGAGCGTAATGCCTTCCATGGTATCCATTACGAACGTTTCTGTTCAGGAAGTACAGAATTACTTCTCCTATTATTTCGGCGGCGGTCAGACACAGACCCAGGAGGTAACGAGCGCCGGCTCCGGTATTATTATCGGCGAGAACGACACGGAACTGCTGATTGTGACGAACAACCATGTAGTTGCCGATGCGGAGACCCTCTCGGTATGCTTCATTGATAACCAGGTTTATGAAGCTCATATCAAGGGCACAGATTCCGACAACGATCTTGCGGTTGTAGCTGTTAATAAATCAGATATTTCTTCCGATACCCTGTCTCAGATCGCAATTGCTCAGATTGGTGATTCGGATTCTCTGCAGGTCGGCGAGCAGGTTGTTGCCATTGGCAACGCCCTTGGTTACGGTCAGTCGGTTACTACCGGTATCGTAAGCGCTATGAACCGTCAGATTGATACGACGGATGCTGAGCTGATCCAGACGGATGCAGCCATCAACCCCGGCAACAGCGGCGGCGCTCTTCTGAATATGCAGGGTCAGGTTATCGGTATCAATGAAGCGAAATTCTCTTCCACAGAGGTTGAAGGTATGGGCTATGCGATCTCGATGAATGTAGCAAAGCCTATCGTTGAGGAACTGATGAACCGTGAGACCAGAGAAAAAGTAGCAGAGGACCAGGCTTCCTACCTGGGTATCTATGGCAAAGATGTTACGGATGCAGTAGAATCCAGCTACGGAATCCCGAAGGGCATTTATGTAAGCAGCCTGGTAGAAAATGGTCCGGCTGCACAGGCAGGACTGCCGACCGGATGCGTCATCACGAAGTTCGACGGCACGACAGTCAGCACAATGTCTGAGCTGAAAGAGCAGCTTTCCTACTATGCAGCAGGTGAGACGGTTGAGATCACGATTCAGGTTTCTCAGAACGGCCAGTATGAGGAACAGACGGTCAGCGTAACACTGGGAGCTGCCTCGGATGCAGAAGCTTCTCAGAGCCAGACACAGAATCAGGGCAGCCAGAACCAGAGTCAGGACAGTCAGGGTCAGGATCAGCAGTTTGGCATGCCGTTCGGATTCGGAAGATAATTTCCGTCCTGTAGGAAATTAAAAACGACCATAAAAGATACACATACCAGGAGAGCCGCAAGAAACTGCGGCTCTTTTGTGTTGCGCAGGTTTCATAAAAATCCGGTTGATAAGTCTAGTAGCTCATGGTATACTTGTAAAATCCGGCAGTTGATCCGGAATCTGCAGATTTTGGCAGATCCCGGATGGACTGCGAATCAGAATGACCGGGGAGTGATCCAGTGAAATTAATGACAGCTTCATATATAGTGACGAGCCGTAAGCTTCCGCGGAGCTTTCACGGATACCGCATGGCGGTACTTGCGGATCTGCACAATACTTCACAGGGAGAGCGGCGCGAACAGCTCATACAGGCGCTTCGCGATGCGCAGGTAAATACCGTGCTGATTGCTGGAGACATGGTGACAGAGAAGGGCGGAGAGCATTCCTTTGTCAATTATCAGGAGGCGGAAGATTTTCTTCTTGCTGTTGCCGCGGAATGGCCGGTTTATTATGAGAACGGCAATCATGAGGGCCGTTGGAAGCTGCATCAGCCCCTGCACCCGGAATTGTATGAAGATTATAAAAACAAGCTGGAAGCCGGAGGTATTTCTTTCCTGGAGAACACCTCCGTTTTTATGAAAAATTCTGCCGGAGAGAAAATTCGAATCACTGGTCTGGAGCTCCCGGACCCGTTTTTCCGTCGGGGAAAGATTCCGAAGCTGACAGAAGAAGATATTCAGGGCTTTGTGGGGCCGGCGGATGAAGAATATTTTCAGATCCTTTTGGCGCACTGCCCGCAGTTTTTCGATGCGTACATGGACTGGGGCGCGGATCTGGTTTTGTCCGGACATTTTCACGGAGGCATGGTTCGGCTTCCGTTTCTGGGCGGCGTGATTTCCACCTATCTGCATTTATTTCCCAAATATGACCATGGAGAATTCCGGCGGGACAGTCAGCACATGATTGTCAGCAGCGGACTGGGCATGCATACGCTCCCGCTTCGTATCAATAACCCGGAGGAACTGGTTGTTATCGAGCTGCGCAGGGAAGAGAAGGGAACAGAGAAGTAACATGGAATTGGCGGTAAAGCTGGAAGTATTTGAGGGTCCGCTGGATCTTCTGCTTCATCTGATCGATAAGAATAAGATAGATATCTATGATATTCCAATCGCTGAGATTACAGCGCAGTATATGGACTATGTCGATGCCATGGATAAGGAAGACCTGGATGTGGTCAGCGAGTTCCTTGTCATGGCGGCTACCCTGCTTGATATTAAGGCGCGTATGCTTCTTCCGAAAGAGAAGAATGAAGAAGGCGAGGAGGAAGATCCACGGACCGAACTGGTGGAGCGCCTGCTGGAATATCGAAAATATAAATATATGAGCGGAGAACTCCGGGATATGAGTGTCGGAAGCGATCATATCATATATAAAGAGCCGAGCATTCCGAAGGAAGTAGCTCATTACCGTCCGCCGGTCGATCTTGAGGCGCTGCTGCAGGGTGTCACGATGACGCGTCTGCGCGCGGTATTCGAGGACGTATTGAAGCGCCAGGCGCAGATGATGGACCCGGTTCGCAGCCAGTTCGGGCGAATCGAGAAGGAGACTGTGCAGATCTCCGACCGGATCGGTTATGTGCGGAAGAAGGTGCTCTCCGGTGGAAGGCACTCGTTCCGGAGTCTGCTGCGAGAGGGCGCGACCAAGACGGAGATTGTCGTTACATTCCTGGCAATTCTGGAGCTGATCAAGACTGGCGATATTCTTTTTACGGAAGACAGTACCAGAGATGATTTTATATTGGAGGGAAATGGCTGATGGAACAGCTGGATGCGAAGATCGAGGGAATCCTGTTCGCTATGGGCGAGCCAGTAGAAAGAAGTGCGCTGGCGATGGCACTGGAAATCACCGAGAAAGAGGTCGAGGTTCGTATGGAGGCACTGATGGAGACTTACCGGAAGGAAAACCGGGGAATCCAGATTATTCGGCTGGAGAATTCCTACCAGATGTGTACCAGTGAGTCCTGCTATGACTCGCTCATCCGGATTGCAGCACGACCAAGAAAGCCGGTGCTAACGGATGTCGTGATGGAGACGCTGTCGATTATCGCCTACCGTCAGCCAATCACGAAGATGGAGATCGAGAAGATTCGCGGGGTCAGTTCCGACCATGCCGTGAATAAGCTGGTCGAATATGGACTGGTCTATGAGAGTGGGCGTCTGAACGCGCCGGGGCGTCCGATGCTATTCGCGACGACGGATGAGTTTCTTCGCCAGTTCCGCGTAGATAGTCTGGATCATCTCCCTGTCCCTGACCCGGAACGGCTTGCCGAGATACAGGAAGAAGTAAAGGAAGAGACCGGATTTTATGATGAAGAATCATCAGAATCTGGAAATGAAGTAGAAAACGGTACAAAAAACAGAAAGAAAGACCAGGAGTTAGTTCCCCTGGATGTATAGAGGTTAATATATATATGAAGCTTGGAATTATCGGATGTGGAAATATGGCTGGCTCAATGCTTACGCAGATGCTTGTGAACGGATTTGTGCAGAAGGAAGATGTCATGGCGTCAGCCTACCATGAGAAGAGAAGGAAACAACTGAGAGAGAGATACGGCATCGCTGTGACGGATGATAATGTAGAGGTTGCGCAGGATGCGGATATCTTGCTGATCGGCGTAAAGCCTCAGGAATACCGGAATATCATCATGGAGATCCGTTCCGTGGTGAAGCCGGAGACACTTGTAATCGCAATCGCTGTTGGCGTGACCATGGATGGTATCAAGGATCTGTTCGGTAAACCGGTGAAGCTGACCCGCGCCATGCCGAATATTGCGGCTCAGGTAGGAGAGGGCGTCACCGGATTTTGCACGAATTTTTATGTAACAGATGAGGATAAGGAGATTATCGTGCACGCGTTGGAGTCTTTTGGCAAAGCGATTGAAGTCGCGGAGAAGGACCTGGAGGTAGTTAGCTCGATCGGCAGTGCGGCTCCGGCCTTTGTCTATATCATGATCGAGGCGCTGGCGGACGGCGCGGTTGCGGAAGGACTGAAGCGCGACCTGGCCTATCAGTTCGCTTCTCAGATGGTTCTCGGTTCTGGTCTGCTGGTACGTGACGGCGGCATCCATCCGGGTACCTGGAAGGACATGGTATGCTCACCGGGCGGAACCACAATCGAGGGTGTCAGCGTACTGGAGGAGAAGGGCTTCCGCAGCGCGCTGATTCAGGCGATTCGCGCCTGCGTGAAGAAGTCTCACACGGTAGCGGATCAGTAAATGTGAGGAGAATGTAATGAGGCTTGCAATTCTGAGAAGCTCTTCCGATTGCACGGAAGAAACGGCAGATCTCCTGCTGGCGGGGCTTCCGCCGGAAATGCGCGGACGCTTTGCGCAAATACGACTCTGGCAGAAGAGGCTCCAGAGTCTGGCAGTGTATCATCTGCTGAAAGAAATGCTAAGGCAGCAGGGAATTTCACTTCCTGCGATTGAAACGGATCCGCAGGGCAAGCCTTTTTTCTCGGAGCGCCCGGAATTGCATTTTAACCTGTCCCATTCGGGAGAGATGGCAGCCTGTGCGCTGGGAGTGCATCCGATGGGTGTTGATATCCAACAGTATGGAGGGCTTCGCCCGGCGGTTGCACGCCGCTGCTTCTCAGCATCAGAGCTTACCTGGTATGAGAGTCAGACTGATCCTGCAGAGAAAGAAAAAATCTTCTATCAGTTGTGGACGTTAAAAGAGAGTTTCTCAAAGCTGACCGGTCAGGGCATCCGGATGCCATACTGCCAGCTGAATTTTATTCCGGATGGAGGGACAGAAGCGAAAAAAAGATATTCGCGGGCAACGGAGCTGCCGAAGGGCGTTTTCGCGGGAGAAGCTTTTGCAGAAGAAAAAAAGAACCCCTGGCAGGATTTTACTCTGCACAGGGATTCTGTAAAACCAGAAGAGAAGAGAGTGAATCCGGAGGTACTTCACATACGGAGCTATGTGCTGGATCTGCCGTATGCGCTGGCAGCCTGCGCCGAAGAAGCTCTTCCGGAATGCCCAGAGCGGTACCGATTGAGCCGGGAAGGTGTCATCCTTTCGGAGCACGGATGACAGATGCCGGTTTTTCTTCATAATTCTTCTCATAGTAGGAGCAGATAAAACGGATCAGCTCCCGGCAGCCGGAAGAAAGATATTTGTTCTTCCCCCAGGCCAGCCCGATCTCATATTCCATCGGCTCTTCAAAGGGAACCGTGACCAGACCGGGCAGCTCGCTTAAAATCGGCGATGTTGTCGGCATGGTGAACGAGATTCCGAAATTCTGTGAGACTAGATCATAGATTGTCGAAAAGTTCGAGAAGTAATGTTGGATATTCCACGTAATATTTCTGGCGGCAAATTCACGTTCCAGACGAACCTCCACATAGGAGGTTCCTTTTTCGTACATCAGGATATCCTCATGAGCCAGATCCTGGAAGGAGATGGCTTCTTTTTTCGCCAGCGGGTGATCCTCAGAGAGAAGCACCATAAGATTTCCCTTTTCCAGCGGCAGAAATTCCAGGCCGGGGTTTGGCACATCCGGCAGAATGATAAATCCGATCTCCAGATCGTCCTGGAGAATCCGTGTAATATTAATATGGTTACAGCAGTCCTGAACCTGAACGTCAATATTCGGGTGGGAATGTGCGAAGTTCCCCATCACCAGAGGATACATGCGGGCGCAGGAGATCGGAGGAATCCCAATCGTGACTTCCTGTTTACGGTAACTGTTCTCCTCGCCGACACGGTCGTAGATTTTCTTTACATTTTTCAGAATGATCTGAGTGCGTATCAGGAGTTCCTCGCCCGCGGGCGTCAGTTCCATGCCGCCGCCTTCCCGGTCGAAGAGGGAGACACCCAGTTCCTTCTCCAGATTCTTGATGGCGGTGGTTACCGTCGGCTGCGTAACGTGAAGCTCGGCGGCCGCATGTGTAAAATTCTTATTCCGCTGTACCGCCTCAAAATATTCCAGCTGTCTTAATTCCATAGTTATCCTTTCAGCGAGTTGCTTATTCGATCGGATTTACCGGCTCGGCAGCCGGCGATTCCGTATGCTTTCGTTATTTTCTTTAGGAAGTATCGCACATTTTTATCCTTTTTTCAATCCCCTTCGCAGGAAAGAATAAAAACGGAAAAATTCTTTTTGAGTGAAAAACCGGCATATGACATTATTTTATTAAGTATAAAGATGGAAAACTTCTATAAATGCTATTTATAGGGTATAAAAAATTACAATTTTACGGAAACTAAAGCGGGCGATATAATTATAAAGAAATAACGAGTAGAAAACAGGAGGAACCAGAAGATGAACAACGGTTATTTTACCCTGAAAAAACCTCTGAATGAGCGTCCGATGAACTATCGTGTCGGCTGTCCGGAGCGCGACGCTGTTATGGAAGAGCTGGAGCGTCAGGCAGCAATGACGATTGATATTCCCTGCATTATCGGCGGTAAGGAAGTACGCACAGGCAATACGAAGGCCTGCGTAGAACCTCATCGTCATGCAAATGTATTGGCAAACTTCCATCTGGCAGGCAAGGAAGAGCTGGAGATGGCCATCGAAGCGGCTCTGGAAGCCAAGAAAACCTGGAAGAACATGCCCTGGGAGCACAGAGCTTCTATTTTTCTGAAGGCTGCGGAGCTTCTGACCGGTCCTTATCGCACGAAGATGGCGGCAGCTACCATGCTGTGCCAGAGTAAGAACCCCTACGAGGCAGAGATCGACGTTGTATGCGAGCTGGCAGACTTCCTCCGCTTTAACGCATACTTCCTGCAGGAGATTTACTGCACACAGCCGGAAAGCAGCGCAAACGTATGGAACCGTGTAGAGTATCGTCCTCTGGAAGGCTTCGTAGCTGCAGTTTCCCCCTTTAATTTTACATCGATTGGCGGCAACCTTCCGACAGCTCCCGCTATGTGCGGCAACGTAGTTCTGTGGAAACCGTCTTCAACTGCTGTTCTGTCCAATTATTATTTCATGCAGATCCTGATGGAGGCTGGTATGCCCGCAGGTGTTATCAACTTCGTTCCTTGCAACGGTTCTGACTTCGGTAAGTATGTCGTAAGCCATCGCTGCATGGCAGGTTTCCACTTCACCGGATCTACTGAGGTATTCCAGGGCATCTGGAAGCAGGTTGGCGAGAATATCACCAGCTACAAGTCTTATCCTCGTCTGGTTGGCGAGACCGGTGGTAAGGACTTCATATTTGCTCATAAGAGCGCGGATCTGGAAGCCCTGATCTGTGGTCTGGTTCGCGGCGCGTTCGCTTATCAGGGTCAGAAGTGCTCGGCAGCATCCCGTGCTTATATTCCGGAATCTCTATGGCCGGCAGTTCGCGAGCGCCTGCATGAGGAACTGAAGGACAAGAAGCCGGATGATGTACGCAATCCCAAGGCATTCCTGAATGCTGTTATCGATAAGAAGTCTTTTGATCATATCAAAGAATATCTGGACTATGTAAAGCACGATCCGGATTCCGAGATCATCGAGGGCGGCAACTGCGATGATTCCGTAGGTTACTTCGTAGATCCTACCGTAATCCTGGCGAAGCATGACAAGACCAGGACCATGGTAGAGGAGATCTTCGGTCCGGTTCTGACCATCTACGTATATCCGGATGACAAGCTGGAAGAGATCATGAGAAGCTGCGATAAGTCTACAGGCTACGCTCTGACCGGCGCAATCTATGCGAACGACCGTCTGGCAATCATGGAGATGGAGAAGGCTCTGACGAATGCAGCAGGCAACTTCTACATCAACGACAAGCCCACCGGCGCAGTTGTAGGTCAGCAGCCTTTCGGCGGCGGACGTGGTTCGGGTACGAACGACAAGGCAGGAAGCGCAGTAAATCTGTATCGTTGGGTCAGCCAGCGTGTGATCAAGGAGTCCTTCGTTCCGGATAAAGTGGTTCTGTATCCTCATATGGAGGAGTAATTTCCAGGCACATGCCATTAGGAGATTCAGACGGCATGAAAAAATTATTTCCTGCCGGTAAATAAGAGATAAAAGAGAGCATCGGTATGCCGTTTCATAATGACATGCCGGTGTTTTCTTGCGCATACACTGTAGGGATATTTTTCTGCGGGTGAAGTGATGAATAGTAAAAAGGAAAATGCCGGCGCACGGAAAGTCAGAAAATGGCGAGCTTATTTTCTAACGGCAGTGTTGGCCATTACATTTATCTGCAACTCTTCGGGTATTGCTTATGCAGATAATGGACCGGGGGAGCTCTACGCCCGCGCGGCAGTCCTGATGGACGCGGACAGCGGTCGGGTGCTCTACGAGAAGAACGGGGACGAGATGCTCCCGAATGCCAGCACGACGAAGGTGCTTACCTGCATCCTGGCACTGGAGGAAGGAGATTTGTCGGATGTCTGTGAGGTTTCTGCATATGCAGCTTCTCAGCCGGCCGTGCGGATGGGTGTGAGGGCGGGAGAGCAATATCTTCTTGGCGATCTTCTCTATGCGCTGATGCTGGAAAGCGACAATGATGCTGCTGTTATCATCGCGGAATCGGTGGCCGGAAGTGTGGAGGCGTTTGCAGAACTTATGAATCAGAAGGCATGGGACCTTGGCTGTGAGAGCACCTACTTTATCACCCCGAACGGGCTGGACGCGGCAGATGAGAACGGAATTCATGCGACCTCGGCCACCGATCTGGCTAGAATCATGTCTTACGCGATTCAGAATTCGGAGTTCCTTACGATCACGCAGACAGATTCGTATACATTCTCCAGTGTGGACGGCACGCGCACGGTGAGCTGTACGAACCACAATGCGTTCCTTCATATGATGGACGGCGCGCTTTCCGGGAAGACGGGCTTTACCGGCAATGCCGGTTACTGCTATACCGGTGCTCTCCGGTGCGGCGACAGAACCTTTGTCGTGGCGCTTCTTGCCTGCGGATGGCCGAACAATAAAAGCTACAAATGGAAGGATACCAGAAAACTGATGGAATACGCGCTGGAGGAATACGAATACCGGACTATCTGGCGGGAGCCGGAACTCCCGGAGCTTCCGGTGGCGGATGGCGTAAACGCGGGTGGAGAACTTACGGAAGTTGCCAGGGTGTCCCTTCGGGTGGATGCGGAAACTGATCCGGAGCAATGGCGCTGTCTCCTTGGAAAGACTGAAGAGATCGGGACAGAGCTTATCCTGGAGGAGTCGCTGACTGCGCCTCTGTCTGCCGGAACAACCGTCGGCCGCTATGTCTTCCGCCTGAATGAAGAAGAAATTGCGTCCTGCCCGGTTGTCACGGAAGAGACCATTGAAAAAGTGGACTTCTTTTGGTGCCTCCGCCGCACGATCCGCCTGCTCTTCTGGGGAAACAGGGTTGACTCTACTTCCCGAATCGAATAAAATGATGTTGGGGTCAAAAATTCTCTTGCAAGCGAGCTTGCATCGACTTTTTGACCTTTTGACCCTGGTATCATAAAATGAATCTAGCCGGAAGCTCTTATGAGCTCCCGGCGCTCGCGCGCTCGCGTGTACTACCTTAATTTACTACAGAAGGAGGACATTTCTGTGTGTACAGCAGCAACCTATCTGACCAAAGATTTCTATATCGGAAGAACCTTGGATTATGAATTCTCCTACGGAGAAGAGATCACGATTCTTCCCAGAAACTACCCGATTCCGTTCCGTTTTATGGGAATCAGAGAGAATCACTACGCGATTATCGGCATGGCGCACGTAGCTGGTAACTATCCCCTGTACTACGATGCCATCAACGAGAAGGGCCTTGGTATGGCCGGATTGAATTTCGTGGGGAATTCGGTCTATCGCAAGCCGGAGGGCGTGAAGGACGATGTTGCGCAGTTCGAATTCATTCCGTGGGTTCTCAGTCAGTGCGCAAACCTTGATGAAGCGAGAGCGCTTCTCGACCGCATGAACCTGACGGATACACCCTACAGCGAGCATTTTCCTAGCGCCGGACTTCACTGGATTCTGGCGGACCGTACCGGAGCGCTGACGATCGAATCCGTTGCCGATGGCCTGAAGATTTATGAGAATCCTGCAGGTGTTCTTACGAATAACCCGCCCTTCGATCAGCAGATGTTCCTGCTGAACAACTATATAGGACTTTCCCCGAAGCAGCCGGAGAATCACTTCTCGGAGCAGCTTCCGCTGTCGTGCTACAGCCGTGGCATGGGTGCGCTGGGTCTTCCCGGAGATCTGTCCTCCGCTTCCCGCTTTGCCCGGGCGGCATTTACCCGTCTGCACTCTGTATCCGGTGATTCCGAGGAGGAGAGCGTCGGCCAGTTCTTCCATATCCTGGGTTCTGTGGAGCAGCCGAGAGGATGCTGCGAGGTTGCGGATGGCAAATATGAGATCACGATCTATACGTCCTGCTGCAATGCTACCCGTGGAATCTACTACTATACCACATATACGAATCATCAGATCACGGCGGTCGATATGCACCGGGAGAATCTGGATGGAAACGAACTGATCCACTATCCCATGCTGCAGCAAGAACGGATTTTCCACCAGAACTAAGTGCGTAGAAGATTCAAAGCAGCATACGCCGAAAAGTGAAAAAAATCCAAAAGCAAACGAAAACCAAAGAAAAGGAGATATAGCAACATGAAAGAATGGAAAACCATAACACCGGAAGAAATTACCACGAACCCTTTCCGCCTGATCGGAAAGGAATGGATGCTTGTGACCGCTGAAATGAACGGAAAGGCAAATACCATGACAGCCTCCTGGGGAGGTGTCGGCGTGCTCTGGAACAAGCCGGTCGCATTCGTATTCCTGCGCCCGCAGCGCTACACCAGAGAGTTTGTGGACAGCTCCGACACCCTTTCCTTAAGCTTCTACGGAGAGAGCGAAGAGGCGCATAAGACGCTGACGTATCTGGGCCGCGTGTCCGGCCGTGACGAGGATAAGATTGCGAAGAGCGGTCTGACTCTGACGCATGAGGACGGTGTACCCTTCTTTGAGGAGGCGCGTATGGTACTGCTTGGCCGCAAACTGTACTGCCAGCAGATGAATCCGGAGAGCTTCCTGATTCCCGGTCTTGCAGAGAAGAATTACCCTCAGAAGGACTATCACTTCGTATATGTAGTGGAGATCGAGAAGGTCCTGATGGAACAGGAGCAGGCATGACTCCTCTGATTATCGCATTCGCCATGTATTCCCGCATCCCGATGCCGCGAGTAGACTGGAGCGAGAAGAATATGCGCTATGCCATGTGCTTCTTCCCTGTGATCGGCATCGTGATCGCAGCGGCAGAGTATCTATGCTTCTTCCTGTGCGGAAAGCTTGCACTGGGGACGATGTTCCGCTCCATCCTCCTTGTCCTGATTCCGATCTTGATTACCGGCGGCATTCATATGGATGGCTTCATGGATACGATGGACGCGCTGAGTTCTCACGCGGAGCGGGAGCGCAAGCTGGAGATCCTGAAGGATTCACATACAGGCGCGTTCGCAATCCTGGGCTGCTGTGTCTATCTGCTGGCCGCTGCTGCCGTATGGAGCGAGGTGACGGAGGATATGCTACTGGCAATCCTTCCCGGTTTCGTGATCTCGCGTGCACTGAGCGGGATTGCGGTTGTCAGTTGGAAGAGTGCCAGAAAGAACGGCCTGCTGTATACTTTCGCGGATGGCGCACATAAGATTGTAGTACGCACGGTTCTGGCCGTCTGCCTGGCTGCTGCCGCAGTCTTCACGATAGGAATGGGCGGGAGCGCCGGCGCCGCCGCAGTCGCTGCTGCTGCGCTGGTATTCCTGTATTATCGCCTGATGTCCTTACATCAGTTCGGAGGTATCACCGGCGATCTGGCCGGATATTTTCTGCAGTTGTGCGAGCTGGCAATTCCGCTTGCTGCGGTTTTTGCTGTCCGGATCGGAGGTGTTTTATGAAGGTCTATCTGATCCGGCACGGGAAGACGGCAGGCAATCAGGAAGCCCGGTACGTCGGCAGTACTGACGAGTCGATCCTGGAAGAAGAGAGAACGCGTCTGGCAGGAATTCATTACCCGGAAGTGGATGCTGTCTATGCAAGTCCCCGGAAACGCTGCCTGGAGACGACGGAACTGCTCTATCCGAACCATACCCCTGTCATTGTAAATGATCTGGCGGAATGTGACTTCGGAGCCTTCGAGTATAAGAACTATAAGGAACTGAGCGGTGATCCGGATTATCAGGCCTGGATCGACAGCGGCGGAACCATCGGATTTCCGGGCGGAGAGAGCCGGGAGCAGTTTCAGAATCGCACGCAGCGCGCGTTCTGGCGCATTCTTCTGGACGCGGAGAGAAAGGGATTCGGACATATTGCAATCGTTGCTCACGGAGGCACTGTGATGGCACTTCTGGAGCGTATGGCCGCGCCGCATAAAGATTATTATGAATGGCATCCAGGCAACGGAGAATGTTACGAATTTGACCCGGACAGCGGCAGAAGCAGGAAGTTGGAAGTAAATTCCTGATTTTCGAAATAAAAAAATGTGAAACTTCATTAAATTTTTCTTGCTAATTTCCGTCTTATGCTTTAATATATACGGGGAGAATGCAAAAATCCAAATAAGTAAAGTAGAGGTGAGAGAGATGACGTTTTTTGCAGCTGACGTAGGCGCAAATATTGCAGAAGGTCTGAAGAACATGGTTGTAGGCCTTGGCGTAGTATTTGTAGTCCTGATTTTCCTGATGTTTGTAATCAGCCTGTTCAAGTTTGTGAACAAGCTTGACAAGCCGAAGGAAAAAGCACCGGCAGCAGCACCGGCACCGGCAGCCGCTCCGGCACCCGCGCGCGCAGCAGTTCCCGCTGGCCCCGGTACCATGGCGAATGCCAGCGTATCCATCGCGGATGAGGTGGAAGGCCCGGTTGCAGCAGCCGTTCTGGCAGCAGTAGCAGAAGAATGCGGCGGTAACTTTAAGGTTACGTCCATCAAGAAAAGCAAATAAGAATCAAGCAGGAGGAATATCAAGAAATGAACACTTATAAGATCACCGTAAACGGCGTAGCTTATGATGTAACTGTAGAAGGCACCGGCGCGACGGCTGCAGCAGCACCGGCACCGGCAGCAGCACCGGCACCGGCAGCAGCACCGGCACCGGCAGCCGCACCCGCAGGCGCAGCAGGCGCTGTTCGTGTAGAGGCACAGGTAGCTGGTAAGATCTGGAAGATCGTTGCTTCCGCAGGTCAGGCTCTGAAGGCTGGCGACAACATTGTAATCCTGGAGTCCATGAAGATGGAGATCCCGGTTGTTGCTCCCCAGGATGGCACTCTGGCAGCTATCAATGTATCTGAAGGTACCCCCGTTGAGGTTGGTGACCTGATCGCTACCATGAACTAGTCCGGGCATAAGGAGGACTAATCATGAGTATTGGACAGACTTTTGAAAACTTACTGAATCAGACCGCGTTCGCGAATCTGAGCTGGGGCAATTATGTAATGATCCTGGTTGCCTGCGTGTTCCTGTTCCTGGCGATTGCCAAGGGCTTTGAGCCGCTGCTGCTGGTTCCCATTGCATTTGGTATGCTGCTGGTTAACATTTATCCTACGATTATGGATAATCCAACCACGACCTACACGAATGCAGAGGGCAATGCTGTCGCAACAGTAGATTATGAAGGCGAAGGCCTGGATCTGCTGTGTGCGATGAATGCCAATGAGATTGTTCCGGTATCGGATAATAAGACGCAGCTTGTAGATGCTTCCGGCGTTGTTGTTGCTACGATCACCAGTGCAGAAGGTTATACTGCAGAAGATCTGGCATATCTGCTGGCAAGCGGTTCCTATACCATGAAAAGCAATGCCGGCGGTCTGCTGCATTACTTCTATATCCTGGATGAGTGGTCGATCCTGCCTTCCCTGATCTTCATGGGTGTAGGCGCGATGACCGACTTCGCTCCTCTGATTGCCAACCCGGTCAGCTTCCTGATGGGCGCTGCTGCACAGCTTGGCATCTATGTTGCTTACTTCCTGGCTATGGCCTGCGGTTTCAATGGCATGGCAGCTGCAGCTATCTCCATCATCGGAGGTGCTGACGGCCCTACTTCCATCTTCCTGGCTTCCAAGCTTCATCAGAACGAGCTGTTAGGCCCGATCGCTGTAGCTGCTTATTCCTACATGGCTCTGGTTCCGCTGATTCAGCCTCCGATCATGAAGGCTTTCACCAGCGACAGAGAGAAGAAGATCAAGATGGGTCAGCTGCGTCCCGTATCCAAGCTGGAGCGTATTCTGTTCCCGATCGTTATCACCATCGTTGTCTGCATGATCCTGCCTTCTACTGCACCTCTGGTAGGTATGCTGATGCTGGGTAACCTGTTCCGTGAGAGCGGCGTGGTTCGTCAGCTGCAGGAGACCGCAAGCAATGCCCTTATGTACATCGTAGTTATCCTGCTGGGTACCTCCGTAGGCGCTACCACTTCCGCAGAAGCTTTCCTGAAGATGGATACTCTGATTATCGTTGCATGCGGTCTGGTTGCGTTTATGTTCGGTACATTCGGCGGCGTTATGCTTGGTAAGCTGCTGTGCAAGCTGACCGGCGGCAAGATCAATCCTCTGATCGGTTCCGCAGGCGTATCGGCAGTACCTATGGCAGCCCGTGTATCTCAGAAGGTTGGTTCCGAGTATGATCCTACCAACTTCCTGCTGATGCACGCCATGGGCCCCAACGTAGCCGGCGTTATCGGTACTGCAGTAGCAGCCGGTACCTTCATGGCAATCTTCGGTGTATAATTAGGAGGACAAGGATAAAATGGCAAAAACTGTTAAACCAGTTAAAATTACTGAGACCGTTCTTCGTGACGGTCAGCAGTCCCTGATCGCAACTCGTATGACCACGGAGCAGATGCTTCCGATCATCGACAAGATGGATAAGGTTGGTTACTACGCAGTTGAGATGTGGGGCGGCGCTACTTTCGATGCGGCTCTTCGTTTCCTGAAGGAAGATCCGTGGGAACGTCTTCGCAAGATGCGCGATGGTTTCAAGAATACCAAGATGCAGATGCTGTTCCGCGGCCAGAACATTCTGGGCTATCGCCACTATGCGGATGATGTAGTAGAATACTTCGTACAGAAGTCCATCGCAAACGGTATCGATATCATCCGTATCTTCGATGCACTGAACGATATCCGCAACCTGGAGACCGCTGTGAAGGCTACCAAGAAAGAAGGCGGCCATGTACAGACTGCAATTTCCTATACTCTGGGTGAGCCGTATACTCATGAGTACTACGTAAAGCTTGCCAAAGACATGGAGAGTATGGGCGCTGACTCCATCTGTGTAAAGGATATGGCAGGTCTTCTGGTTCCTTACGAGGCAGAGTCTCTGGTTCGTGAGCTGAAGGCAAATGTTAAGGTTCCGATCGAGCTGCATACCCACTACACCAGCGGTGTGGGCGCTATGAGCTACATGCGTGCTGTAGAGGCAGGCTGCGATATCATCGATACCGCAATGTCTCCCTTCGCACTGGGTACCAGCCAGCCTGCTACTGAAGTTATGGTTGAGACCTTTAAAGGTACCAAATATGATACCGGTCTGGATCAGAAACTTCTGGGTGAGATCAGCGAGTACTTCCGTCCCCTGCGTGAGCAGGCTCTGGACAGCGGTCTGATGAGCCCGAAGGTACTTGGCGTAGATATCAACACTCTGCTGTATCAGGTTCCCGGTGGTATGCTGTCCAACCTGGTATCTCAGCTGAAGGATCAGAAGGCAGAAGACAAGTTCTATGATGTACTTCACGAGATCCCTCGTGTACGTGAGGACATGGGTATGCCGCCTCTGGTTACTCCTTCCAGCCAGATCGTAGGTACTCAGGCTGTATTTAACGTACTGCTTGGCGAGCGCTACAAGATGGCAACCAAGGAGACGAAGGCAATCTTTGCCGGCGAGTACGGCGTAACGGTTCGCCCCTTCAATGAAGAGGTTCGCAAGAAGGTTATCGGTGATAAGCAGACGATCACCTGCCGTCCGGCAGATCTGCTGGAGCCGGAGCTGCCGAAGCTGGAAGCTGAGCTTGGCGAGTGGAAGGAGCAGGATGAGGATATCCTTTCCTACGCTCTGTTCCCTCAGGTAGCTATGGATTTCTTCAAGCACAGAAAGGCAGTAAGAGAGGGCAATGCGCCGGTTAGCGGCAGCGTTGAGTGCTCTGTTACTCCCGTTAAATAAGTCATCTCTCAAAATACTTTAAAAGACAACCCCCGACTGGGATTCCAGCCGGGGGCTTGTCTCTTCTGAGAACCTGTTTTCATGGGAACATTATTTACAAGTTCCGCGTAAATTGTTGGAATTACTTTGAGGACCTCCCGGAATCGTCGGCAGATTCCTTCTTCTTCACGGTAGGAATTATGGCAAGGTCGAACTTGTCATTGAGGATACGCTGACTGGAATACAGGCTGCAGTTACCACTGAACAGAAGGCTGACAGCACATACAATCGCGAAGAGTACCACATAGCGGCTGCCGCAGAGCTCAACGCCGAGAAATATACTGGCGAACGGGCAGTTCGAGACGCCGCAGAATACCGCAACCATACCAAGGGCAGCACCAAGGCTGGCGTCCAGCCCAAGAAGCGGCGCGACTACACACCCGAAGCTGGCGCCGACTGCGAAGCTGGGGACGATCTCGCCGCCCTTGAAGCCCGCGCCGAGAGTCACAGCCGTCAGGAGCAGCTTGATCAGGAAGGTTGCCCAATGGGAATTGCCGGCCACGGCCTCCTCCACCAGATTCATACCGGCGCCGTTGAAAGCGGGCGTATCCAGAAAGAGCGTGACAGCGATTACGATAATACCGCCAAGAATCACGCGCAGATAAGAATTCGTTGTTACAAGATTGTATGCAGCGCGTGCGTGGTGCATGACAAAGCAGAACAGGATGCTTACGAATGCGCACAGCAGCGCCAACACCGCCGTAGAGAGCATTACTGTAGGTGTAGAGGTCAGCTGAGAAGTCACAAGAAGAACAATATGCTCACCGCCCAGCAGCTTCGAGATCGAGTAGGCAATCAGACTGGAGAGCAGGGTGGGAAGCAGTCCCAGATGCTCCATATGGCCGACCTCGGCAACTTCGATACTGAAGACTGTCGCTGTTAGCGGAGTACCGAACAGCGCACTGAAGAATGCACCCATACCACACATAACGCCCACCTTCTGGCTGCGTTCCGGCAGGTCGAATCGTGAGCCGATTTTATGACTGAAGAGACTTCCGATACTGCCGCCAATCTGCAGAGCAGCCCCTTCACGTCCGGCACTGCCGCCGCCCAGCTGCGTCAGAATTGTGGAGATAAACATAATGAAGCCGACGCGCAGCGGAACTGGTTCGTTCTTGCGCACACTGTCCAGGATGCGGTTTGTACCGCGATCCGTGTGCATGCCGCAGCTGTGATAGAGCAGAATGATCAGGGCACCGATCAGAGGTAAAGTAAAGAGCAGCCAGGGGTGCGCGGCGCGCAGCGCGTTCGCTTTCCGCAGACTGTGATGGAAGAGTGTACCGAGCAGTCCGCAAGGAATACCGATTAAAAGACTCATAACCACCCATTTCAGGGATTCTTCCAGATAGTCGTGAATTTCTTCACCGATAAGTTTGCGGATTTTTTTCATAGCACCAGCCACTCCTTTGTAATTGCTTTATAAAAATTTTGAACATAGTCAGACCAAAAGTCAGTTTATCACGCCAGTGTTAAAAATGCAAGAAGAAAAGCGCCGGTTTACAAAACGAAGGAAATGTTGTAAAATACATTATTGCGAAAAAGAAGAATCGCGAAAGTGCTTATGTGCGGAGCGGTTTCATTGATATAAGAAAGTTAATGACAATATGAAGAAAATAATAGTAATCGGCGGCGGAGCTGCCGGTATGATGGCGGCAATCGCTGCAGCGGAGAACGGCCATACAGTTGTTCTCTATGAGAAGAATGAGAAGCTTGGCAAGAAGATCTATATTACCGGAAAGGGACGCTGCAATGTTACGAATGCCTGTGACTGGCAGACCTTTTTCGATAATATTATCTCGAATCCCAAGTTTATGTTCTCGTCCTTCGGCGCGTGGAATAATCAGGATATGATGGATTGGCTAGAGGCAAAGGGGCTTCGCCTGAAGACAGAGCGCGGGAACCGTGTATTCCCGGAATCGGACAAGTCCTCGGATGTGATCCGCACCCTGCAGAAAGAACTGGAACGTCTGGGAGTAAAGATTTATCTGAATACTCCGGTGAAGGAACTCCTTCTTGATGGCGAGTGCTGCACCGGCGTGGTTCTTATGAACGGCAGAAGAGAGAATGCAGATGCGGTGATCGTGGCGACCGGCGGGATTTCCTACCCTTCGACCGGTTCCACCGGCGATGGCTACCGCATGGCAGAACAGGCAGGACTGAAGGTGACGGAAACTTCCCCGGCATTGGTTCCTTTTGACGCTGTCTTTGCGGATGGACGCCAGGTGAAAGAGTTGCAGGGGCTTTCCCTGAAAAATATCTCCGTCAGCATTTATCAGAAAGAACGCCTGCTGACTTCCGCCTTTGGAGAGATGCTGTTCACGCATTTCGGAGTCAGCGGCCCGGTACTTCTCTCAGCCAGCAGTATGGTGACAGGAGCAATCCGCAGGGGAGAGCTTCACATGGAGCTGGATTTCAAGCCGGCGCTTACGGAAGCACAGCTGGATGCCAGAATTCTCCGCGAGTTCGAGGTGGCGAAGAATAAGCAGCTGAAGAACGTGATGGGGAGTCTGCTTCCTTCCGGTGTGATTCCTCCGGTGCTTCGCGCGGCGTCTGTGGCTGCGGAGAAGCCGATCCATGAGATCACGAAGGCGGAGAGAGAACGCCTGGTGCAGGTGCTGAAGCATTTCCCAATGCGATTAACGGGACTGCGGGGCTATAATGAGGCGATCATCACGCAGGGTGGAGTCTCAGTGCGGGAGATTGCTCCGGCTACAATGGAGTCAAAGAAAGTGAAAGGCTTGTTTTTCGCCGGGGAAGTGCTGGATGTGGATGCGCTGACCGGTGGTTATAATCTGCAGATTGCATGGTCTACCGGCTATGCGGCAGGAAAAGGAGTAGAATAAGATGACAAAGAACAGAAGTATTGCAATTGACGGTCCTGCAGGCGCAGGCAAGAGTACGATCGCGAAGGAGATTGCAGCGAAGCTGGACATGATCTATGTGGACACCGGCGCGATGTACCGGGCGATGGCAATTTATTTCCTCTCTCTCGGCCTTGACGGTAAGGACGAGGCAGGAATTTGTGCAGCTTGCGGCGGAGCTGATGTATCGGTTATTTATGAAAACGGAGCGCAGCAGCTGATTGTGAATGGAGAGAATGTAACGCCCCGGCTTCGTGAGGAGGTAGTCGGCCAGATGGCGAGCAACTGTGCCGTTTATGGACCGGTGAGAAGCAAATTGGTGGAGCTGCAGCGGGAACTGGCAGACCGCACGCCTGTAATCATGGATGGCCGCGATATCGGAAGCGTTGTTCTTCCGAATGCGGGACTGAAAGTGTATCTGACTGCCAGTGTAGAGGAGCGCGCGAGAAGACGTTATAAAGAGCTGATAGAGAAGGGAGAGACCTGTGATATTATAGAGGTGGAGAAGACGATCGCAGATCGTGACTATCAGGATATGCACCGGGAGAACAGTCCGCTCTGCCAGGCGGAGGACGCCGTTCTGGTGGATAGCTCGAATATGACAGCGGCACAGGTAGTGGATACGATTCTTGATCTCTACCGGAAGGCGGTTGCAGAATGACGGATGTGATCGTTGCGAAAACAGCCGGATTCTGCTTCGGCGTGACGAAAGCGGTGGAAAAGGTCTATCAGCAGGCGGAAGAGGGGATTACTCCGATTTACACTTACGGTCCGATTATTCATAATGAAGAAGTGGTTGCTGATTTGGAGAGAAAAGGCGTTCGCGTGATCTCGGATGAAGCAGCGCTGGAGCAGATCCATGAGGGGACTATTGTGATCCGCTCGCACGGGGTCGGGAGAACGGAGGAGGAGAAGATGCGCAGCATCGGCCTTCAAGTTGTAGACGCAACCTGCCCGTTTGTAAAGAAAATTCACCGGATTGTGAGCAAAGCTTCGGAGGATGGACGTTCGATTATTATCATTGGAAGCGCGGAGCATCCGGAGGTAAAGGGAATCCGCGGCTGGTGTGGCAACTCTGCATATGTGATCGGCGAAATTGAAGAAGTTGAGACGCTTCCGGCTCTGGATCGTGTGACGGTCGTGAGCCAGACCACATTTAATTATAAGAAATTCAAAGAAATAGTTGAAAAAATAAAGGAAAAGCGTTATGATAGTTGTGTTGTGAACACAATTTGCAATGCTACACAGGAACGTCAAGTCGAGGCGAGGCAGATCGCCGGAGCAGTTGAGGCTATGATCGTGATCGGAGGGAAGAACAGCTCCAACACGCAGAAGCTTTATAACATCTGTAAGGATGTCTGCCCACATACTTACTATATCCAGACACTCGTTGACCTAGAGCCGCAAGGTTTCCCTAATGTACGTAGCGTAGGTATCACAGCAGGGGCGAGCACCCCGAAGAATATTATTGAGGAGGTTCATAGTTATGTCAGAAGTAAGCTTTGAACAGTTACTGAATGAGGAAGGCTCATTAAACCAAATACGTACAGGAGCAGTTGTTAAGGGCACCGTTATCGGCGTGAAGGAAAACGAGATCAGCCTGAACATTGGCTACAAGGCTGATGGTATCGTTACCAAGAACGAGTACACCAATGATTCTTCCGCAGATCTGACCCAGCTGGTTCATGTTGGCGATGAGATGGAGGTTAAGGTACTGAAGGTGAATGATGGCGAAGGCCAGGTTGCTCTTTCCTACAAGAGACTGGCTCAGGATCGCAGCAGCAAGGTGCTGGAAGAGGCCTTTGAGAACAAGACTGTTCTGAAGGCAAAGGTTGCACAGGTACTGAACGGCGGTCTGAGCGTGCTGGTTGACGGCATCCGCGTATTTATCCCTGCAAGCCTGGTTTCCGATGGCTACGAGAGAGATCTCACAAAGTATGCGGATCAGGAGATCGAGTTCGTTATCATCGAGTTCAATCCGAAGAGACGCCGCATCATCGGCGACCGCAAGCAGATCCTGGTAGAGCGCAAGGCAGCTATGCAGAAGGAGCTGATGGAGCGCATCCAGGAAGGCATGATCGTTAACGGTACCGTTAAGAATCTGACCGATTTCGGTGCATTCATTGATCTTGGCGGCGCAGACGGTCTGTTGCACATTTCTGAGATGTCCTGGGGTCGTATCGACAGCCCGAAGGAGATGTTCTCCGTAGGTGATGAGGTAGAGGCTTTCATTAAGGAGATCAAGGGTGACAAGATTGCACTGTCCCTGAAGTTCCCTGACAAGAATCCCTGGGTGAACGCAGATGAGAAGTACGCAGTAGGCAATGTAGTTACCGGTAAGGTAGCACGTATGACCGATTTCGGCGCATTCATTGAGCTGGAACCCGGCGTAGACGCTCTGCTTCATGTATCTCAGATCTCTCGCGCTCACGTAGAGAAGCCTTCGGATGTTCTGAGTATCGGCCAGGAGATCGAAGCTAAGGTTGTTGACTTCAACCCGGATGAGAGAAAGATCAGTCTGAGCATCAAGGCTCTGGAGAACGAAGCTGCAGAGGAGAACACCGAGGAGTAATTTCCGGATATTTTCTTGAGAAAGCAGAAGTTCATTTGATCAGATGAATCATAAGAACACTAGGAGACCGGCATAATGCCGGTCTCTTTTTCTAAAATTTCTGAAAATCCGCAGTTGGATTCCTCGGCAGCGCCTGTTTTTATGTTTTCTTAATTTTTTATATACCCCTTGAAATGTCTATGGTTTTCAGGTAAAATAAAATGAATTGTTTGTATTCAGTTAGGAGGAGGTTTTTCTTTATGAAGTGTGGAAAACGCTTAATTGCCGGCGTTTTTGCAGCCGTGCTCAGCCTTGGTCTGACCGCCTGCAGTTCCGTGAAATTTGAGCCTACAGAGACAAGTATTTTCATCCAGAAGGATCGAAAGGTTGTCAGCGCGGAGATCGAGTCCTTTGACAACAGTGCTTATGCAGACAGCCCCCGGTATAAGGAGGATGAGCTGAAGGCTTTTGTAGAGGATGCGGTTATTACATACAACAGTGAGAATGGTGGCGCGGCAAAGGCTTATGTCGAAGAGAAGGGAGAGGAGCTCCCGGTAGCGGTAGAGAGCCTGACCGTGGCAGATAATACCGCCACACTTTTACTGGATTTTGCAAGCGCGGATGATTATCTTCTGTTCAATGGAACCGCCGATGCAGCTCCGGTGAAGGATCTGATTATCGGAACGGTTCAGGACGGTGTGAATTCCGGACTGGATTTCTCCGGTATGGTGAATGCGGATGGAACGGCTGCTGATCTGGACAAGCTGACATCCTCTTCCAAGTATTCTCTGGTATCTGTAACGGGAAGCACTGTGATGAAGGTGGAAGGTAAGGTAGTATATATGAGTGCCGGTGTTACTCTGAAGGATGAACATACAGTAGTGACAACCGATGACACCAGTTATATTATATTTAAATAAGCAGAGGAGCAGAAAAACAATGGAAAAGACAATGGAAAAAATTGTAGCTCTGGCCAAGTCCAGAGGATTTGTATATCCCGGTTCCGAGATTTACGGCGGACTGGCGAACACATGGGATTACGGTAATCTTGGTGTGGAACTGAAGAACAACGTGAAAAAGGCCTGGTGGCAGAAGTTTGTTCAGGAGAGCCCTTACAATGTGGGCGTTGACTGTGCGATCCTGATGAACTCTCAGACCTGGGTGGCATCCGGTCATCTGGGCGGTTTCAGTGATCCGCTGATGGACTGCCGCAGCTGCCATGAGCGTTTCCGCGCAGATAAGCTGATCGAGGATTTCTGCATGGAGAAGGATATTGAACTGGAAGGCTCCGTGGACGGCTGGTCCCAGGAGCAGATGAAGAACTTTATCGATGAGCACGAGATTTCCTGCCCGACCTGCGGCAAGCATGATTTCACGGATATCCGTCAGTTCAATCTAATGTTCAAGACTTTCCAGGGTGTTACCGAGGATGCGAAGAATACCGTATATCTGCGCCCCGAGACAGCACAGGGTATCTTCGTAAACTTCAAGAACGTACAGAGAACTTCCCGCAAGAAGGTTCCGTTCGGCATCGGCCAGATCGGTAAATCCTTCCGCAACGAGATCACTCCTGGTAACTTTACCTTCCGTACCCGTGAGTTTGAGCAGATGGAACTGGAGTTCTTCTGCAAGCCCGGCACGGATCTTGACTGGTTCCAGTACTGGAGAGGCTTCTGCCGTGACTGGCTGCTGACTCTCGGCATCAAGGAAGATGAGATGCGTCTGCGCGACCACTCTCCGGAAGAGCTCTGCTTCTACAGCAAGGGTACGACGGATATCGAGTTCCTTTTTCCGTTCGGCTGGGGCGAGCTGTGGGGCATCGCGGATCGTACCGATTACGACCTGACGCAGCATCAGAACACCTCTGGTGAGGATATGACCTACTTTGACGACGAGGCGAAGGAGAAGTACATTCCTTACGTTATTGAGCCGTCTCTGGGCGCTGACCGTGTAACGCTGGCATTCCTTTGCAGCGCATACGATGAGGAGACCATCGGCGAGGGTGATGTTCGTACCGTCCTTCATTTCCATCCGGCTCTGGCTCCGGTAAAGATCGGTATCCTTCCTCTGTCCAAGAAGCTGAACGAGAGCGCGGAGAAGATTTATGCAGAGCTTTCGAAGTACTATAACTGCGAGTTCGACGATCGCGGTAATATTGGTAAGCGTTACCGCAGACAGGATGAGATCGGTACTCCGTTCTGTGTAACGGTCGACTTCGAGACGGAAAATGACGGAGCAGTTACCGTGCGTGACCGCGACACGATGGAGCAGGTTCGTATCCCGGTTGCTGAGCTGAAGAATTATTTTGAAGATAAGTTCCGTTTCTAAGATAATCAGAATGATCGGAAGAAGCGGAGGAGGTGCGTCATGAATTTTATCCGTTTTATGAAGACGGAGTTTCAGATCATCAAAGATCGCGATCCGGCGATTCATACGCCGCTGGAAGTGTTTCTGTACCCCAGTTTCCGTGCGATTCTGTATTATCGGGTGGCACATAAGCTCTATCTGAAGAAACATTATTTCGTTGCCCGCTGGATCTCACAGCGGGCGGCGAGGAAGACTGGGATTGAGATTCATCCCGGCGCGAAGATCGGGAAGGGATTGTTCATCGATCATGGTCATGGCGTGATTATCGGCGAGACGGCGGTAGTAGGTGATAATGTAACCCTCTATCAGGGTGTGACTCTGGGAGGCACTGGCAAGGAGACCGGCAAGCGTCACCCTACACTGGAAGACAATGTTATGGTCAGTGCCGGCGCGAAGATCCTGGGCTCCTTTACGATCGGCGCGAATTCCAAGATTGGCGCGGGCAGTGTGGTAATCAAGCCGGTACCACCGAACTCCACGGTTGTCGGTGTTCCCGGTCGGGTAGTCAAGCGGGATAATGTAAGGATTCCCGCCAGTGACCTTGACCAGGTGAATCTGCCGGATCCGGTTCTGAATGATCTGGAAAAACTGAAATCGGATAACGAGATGCTCAAGGAGCAGATGACCCGTGTGATCCGCGTGCTTCTGAATCAGCAGAAGCGGGGAGAAACTGGAAAGGAAGTATCCAATGAAGATTTATAATACATTAACCAGAAAGAAAGAAGAATTTGTACCGATCGAGCCCGGTAAAGTTCGCATGTATGTATGCGGACCTACCGTGTACAATCTGATTCACATCGGCAATGCACGTCCGATGATTTTCTTCGATACGGTACGTCGTTACTTCGAATACAAGAACTATAAAGTAAATTACGTATCCAACTTTACAGATGTGGATGACAAGATCATCAAAAAGGCGAACGAAGAGGGTGTGGATGCGTCCGTGATCTCCGAGCGCTATATCGAAGAGTGCAAAAAGGATATGGAGGGCATGAATATTATGCCTGCGACGACGAACCCTTTGGCTACGCAGGAGATCGATGGTATGATCGATATGATCCGTACGCTGGAAGAGAAAGGCTATGCCTATAATGTGAACGGTACGGTATATTTCCGCACCCGTAAGTTCTCCGGTTATGGCAAGCTTTCCGGCAAGAATCTGGATGACCTGCGTTCCGGCAACCGCTCTCTTCTGGTTACCGGAGAGGATCAGAAGGAAGATCCTCTGGACTTTGTACTCTGGAAGCCGAAGAAAGAGGGAGAGCCCTACTGGAAATCCCCCTGGAGCGATGGCCGTCCCGGATGGCATATCGAGTGCTCTGTAATGTCGAAGAAGTATCTCGGCGAGCAAATTGATATTCATGGCGGTGGAGAGGATCTGGTATTCCCTCATCATGAGAATGAGATTGCGCAGAGTGAGGCAGCTAGTGGGAAGGAATTCTCTCACTACTGGATGCACAATGCATTCCTGAACATTGACAATAAGAAGATGTCCAAGTCGCTGGGCAATTTCTTCACTGTGCGCGATATCGCAGAGAAATATGATCTGCAGGTGCTCCGCTTCTTTATGCTCAGCGCTCATTACCGTAGCCCGCTGAACTTCAGCGCGGAGCTGATGGAAGCAGCCAAGAGCGGTCTGGAACGTATTGTCAGCGCGGCGATTCGTTTAAGAGAGCTTCTGCCGAATGCGCCGGAAGGCAAGCTGACGGAAGAAGAGAAGACGGCTGTGGATGGTTATGTTGCCAAGTTCGAGGAAGCGATGGATGATGACTTCAATACGGCGGATGCGATCGCAGCTGTATTCGAGCTGGTGAAATATGCGAATATCCATGCATCAGAGACTTCTACAGCCGGTATCTCCTATATGAGTGAGAAACTGCAGGCGCTGTGTGATATCCTTGGTATTATTACCGAGAAGCAGGAAGAACTCCTGGCAGAGGATATCGAGGCGCTGATTGCAGAGCGTCAGGCGGCCCGCAAGGCGAAGAACTTCGCCCGCGCGGATGAGATCCGCGGCGAGCTTCTTGCCAAGGGCATTGTTCTGGAGGATACCAGAGAGGGCGTAAAATGGAAGAAAGCATAAGAAAATGCTTCGGTCTGGCCGGTCAGGATGTGAGAAAATATTCTCCCCTGACTCTGGCATACATTGGCGACGGTGTGTATGAGCTGGTCATCCGCACCGTCGTTGTAATTCGCGGCAATCAGCCGCCGAAGCAGCTGCACCGTACCAGCAGCCAGCTGGTAAAGGCACAGACACAGTCCGCGATGATGGAAGTGCTGAAGCCGATTCTGACAGAGGAAGAACTGTCTGTTTATAAGCGCGGCCGCAACGCGAATCCTTCTTCCATGGCGAAGCATGCCAGTATGCAGGAATACCGCAGGGCGACAGGATTCGAAGCTTTGATGGGGTATCTCTATCTGGCAGGCCGTGAGGAACGTGTCCTTGAGCTGGTGAAGACCGGTCTGGAAGGCATCTAATATTATGATGTTGGGGTCAAAAGGTTTTTTGACCCCTTTGATACCAGATTGCTACGTGCTTTGCACTCCCGCAATCTTC
>JAJEQR010000027.1 GCA_020687485.1 Hominifimenecus microfluidus
CTTACTCTTTCTGAACATGAAAATACCCCCATATAGGACTTTTATATTTCATTGTCCTATATGAGGGTAGCATATCAAATTCCGGCGGCGTTTTTAAAATGCCTCTTGACAACCTATACCCATATTGGATACTGATGATGTATCCATGGGGGTATAGAAAAGAGGGGAGCTATGAGTAAATTAATGGGAAAAATGGAACTGCTGCTGAAACTAGGCGGAATGAAGGAGGATATCACGTTTCTTGTGATTTCCGGCGCAGCTGTTAAATTGGAGGAAAAAGAGGCCTGGCGAAAAATATTTAGTTCAGCTCCAGCACTTCACCCAGCGCGTCAACGGCGTTGTGTACGCAGTCGGGGCAGGAACAGAGGGCTTTTCCGGTTGTTACGCCCTTCAAGTCATGGCAGATGGTGGCTCCGCACTTCTCATCGAATTGCTTCACTAACTCCTTGGAGCAGCGGGGCGTGCCTTTGCCGTTTGTCAGGATACCGGCGACCATAACGGCGCCGATCAGAGCTCCGCAGGTGCTCTCCATACATCCCATACCGGCGGCGTAGCCTGCCGTCAGCTTCATCAGGGTATCGGAATCGACCGGAAGGCGGTCTTCAAATACTTTCAGTACCGCCTGTGTGCAGTTACATTGTCCGGTTGCTTTTAATTCTGCGGCTGCTGCCGCGCGTTCTGAATTCGTCATCTTTCGTTCCTTCTTTCTGTCTTTCTATGAGCTTTAATCCATTGTAATAACTTCTCTTCTCCGGAAGTACGGTCTGCGATTGCGATGAACATATCCGCCAGTTCACCCGGCTGCAGCTCCAGCGGATAGCTGTTCCATTTTAACAGCAGCTGTGTCATCATGGCTCCGATGCGCTTGTTTCCGTCAAGGAAGGCGTGATTCGCAGCCAGCCCGTAGCCAAGCCTTGCAATTTTCTCGATATCTGTGGGAAATAAATCCTGTCCACCGAAGGTTTGCAGGGGAGCGGCGATAGCCGCTTCCAGACCGTGAAGATCCCGAATACCTTCGATGCCCTTCGTCTTCTCAATAATTCTGTTGTGAATGCAGATCACATCTTCCGTATTTATCCAGATCATTCCGACATCCTCTTATAATCCAGAGCAAACTCTGCGAGAAACAGATCCGTGTCCGCGAGCATCTGCTCTCTGGAGAGAGAGGAGGGTGGGGAGGTTACTTTCAGTGCGATGTTTTCTTCTTCCTGTAATGCCATTTCTTTCGTGTCTGTCATGGTGTTTTTCCTTCCTGCTTTGGAATTTATGAATAATATATTTTCTGGCAAGGTTTGCAGCAGTACGTAAATTTGTGTGACGCTATAGCAGTTCTGCCATGTACAGCGGCAAATGGATAATGCTATCCTTGATCATGACGTCTTTGGTATATAGAATATATGAATTACCAATGACGGATGAAAAGTGCTTTCGGAATTTATCCAGAGAAGAATGAGACCGATAATTTCCGGACTTGACTTCTACAGGTGCAATTTTCTTTCCTTCCGTAATCAAAAAATCAATCTCCATATGATTCTCACGAGTTTGACTGTCAGAGCGGGAATAGAAATACAGTCGTGATCTTCGGTGGCGAAGCATCTGAGCAACAATGTTTTCCATGAGCATTCCTTCGTTGATATTTAGTTTATCAAAGAGAATCGCGCGATAAAGCTCATTATCTGTATATTTCTTATCCTGGAAAGTATGTGTTACCAGTAGGCCTGTGTCCGCCATATAGCACTTTTGCGTGGTATTATCAGCGCTCAGGGCAATGCCAATATGAGGATCTGTTGCATTAAAACAGGTATTTACTATCATTGCCTCGTTCAGCCATACGAAAGAATCCTCAAAAGTCCGAAAACGAGCCTGCTTCCCAAGCGAAGAGAGTTTATATTTTTTTTCCTTTTTAGAAAGCTGCCCCGGAATACCATCAAACACAGCAAAAACCTTGTCTTCATAACCTTCTGCAAATTTTGCAACATCTTGACGATAAAGGTTTAAGATGCGGCGCTTGGCAATATCGGATGCTTCAAAATCTTTTCCATTTATATAAGAAAGAACAGACTGAGGCATGCCTCCCACGAGGATATACTGGCGAAAATCATTCATGATTTTTCGATGAAGAGCGGCTCCCATAGGTTTTTTTGCTTCAAAACAATGCCGGATCAGTGGGTAAGTTGCTTCGTCACCCATTGCCCAAAGGAACTCTTCAAAGTCCAGTGGAAACATTTCAATGTGGTCTTCTTCGGAAGGAATAATGATATCCTGTACATTCTTTTTCAATCGAATCAGAGATCCTGTCTCAAGATAGTCAAATCGGCCATCAGCTACAAGGTATTTAATAAGCTGGCGTGCTCTTGGATATTGCTGAACTTCGTCGAAGATAATCAGTGATTCCCGTCTGTGAAGCGTTGTGGAATAAAAAGCAGCAAGCTTTGCAAAAAAAAGGTCAAGATCTGAGCTGTCGTTAACAAACAGATCAAGGATGTCTGCAGGAGCCTGACCGAAGTCAATCAGGATATAGCTTTTGTATTGCGTCCGGGCAAATTCTTCTGCAATATAACTTTTTCCAACGCGGCGTGCTCCGTCAATCATCATAGCGGTTGCCCCGTTACTTTTGTTCTTCCAGGCAACGAGTTCATTGTAGATTTTCCTTTTTAACACTTTATCACTTCCTTTGGAATAGTATATCCTCTATATACGCTGATTATACCCCTGCGATCACGAAAAAGCAAGTTGAAAAGTACTATATTTGCACGAAAAAGCAAGTTGTGAGAGCCTGAATTTGCACGAAAAAGCAGATTCATCAGCTAGCAAAAAAATGGACACTTCATTTGCGGGGATGACTCTTGATTTTTTCAAAAAATCAATTAATAGACTTATGATATACCAACTCATGAGTCTATTAATTGCAAAGAAAAGGAGGCGGCTATGAGATTTCAACCAGGGTTTGGCTGGAATCCGGGGTTTGCACGAAATATATTAAGGTTCTTCTGGAGCTGGGAATTCTAAAAAAAGAAACGCCGATTACAGAAAAGCCGGGAAAAAAGACGGTGTATATGATTGAGGATAACTTCTTTCGTTTCTGGTATCGTTTTGTTCCGGGAAATATGTCAGCGATCCATGCCGGTCGTATGGAACAGGTCTACGAACAGGCGGTGAAAAACACTATTCGGATTATATGGGGATGCGGCAGCAAGGGGAGAAGTTACGCTGCTGACGATGGAGGATCTTTACCGGCAGCGGCTGTCCGGCAGGGAGTATATTTAAGAATAAAGAAGGGCATGATATTAGGAAAGAGCTCCTGTCAAGGGGGCTCTTTCCTGTAGTAGATCAGGAGTGCTTTTTGCTCAGAAAGATTCGAGTGAATGCTCGGTGATCAATTTGAGCGTAGTAGGTAAGTCGAGCCAGAGTCTGTATTTCCAGAGCACAGACCATACGAGGAAAAAGATATTCGTAATTTGCAGCTACTTCCTTGAGTTCCTCGGGAAACGGGAGGCTGAAGAGCTGCGCCTGATGTTTGTTATTTGATACAGCATAACCTTTTCTTATCTGATCATACGTGTTGCGTGCAATGCTGCGTTCTACACCGGCTTCAATCATATAGTCAAAGAAATCTTCTCTCGTAAAGCAGGGATACTTTTTAAAACTTTCAGAAGAAAGCATTTTTTCAAACTCTTCCATATCAATGGAGCGCGATTCATCTGGTATATTAAAAATAAAAGTGCTGTGACAACAGGGCGAAACGGAAATCAGATCTTTATATGTTTTGGGATTAATTGTATAAAAGAGTGAGAGCATCTTTTTACTATGAATTGTTGCTTTGCAGAGCGTATTGCATGTAATTGTACGAAGTTCACGGTTATTAATCTCGTTTACATAGACTCCTGTTGCACGCTGCAACTGAATCAGATTATCAAGGTGATCTGAAATTGAAAGCAGAACTGGTTTTACAGGGAGCTGATAGATTTCTAATAGTGAATCATAAAAACAGATATCGCCACTTTCCAAATAGGAAATCATATCCTGGAAATCCTGAATGGTATTGCCGGGAGGAAGAATTACATACCCACCTTGTCGAATATTCAGAAGCGTACTGTCACCGGCATTGGCATAAGATCTGCCCCAGGGAACGATTTCACTATCTGGATATAGGTTTTGCAATACCTTTTTTGCAAAGGGAAAAAACTCAGAATTAACCATGCATTCAATGCCTGAGGCGCGATTATATGTGATTGGCCAGGCGCATTCAGCTGAAACATTAAACCCATCCGCAAGGATTTCCCGTCCACAGAAAGGACATTTTTTAGGAGGAAGGTCGATACCGAAAAGGTGAGTCATCACTTTTTCATAATGGCCGCAATCCGGACAATAATAGTGAACCGGCAGCGGATTCAGAGAATTATTTCCCAGCAGAAAGCACAGAAAGGAACCAGGTATCGTCCCCCGTGCGTGAATTAGATTGGAACTTTTCTCCGCTTCCAGGCAAAGACGGCGAAAGATTTCAAAATCATCGATCAGGGGAGATTTTTTCAGATAGGAAAGTTCCTGCTGATAGCGGGAATTGATATCCTCCGGAATCCCTGCCGGATAGAGTTTACTGAGCCTCTTCTCGCAGGCGGCCTGAATATTTTGCAGTGCGTTTTCGATCGCGGGTAAACGTGAATTCATAAGTGTCCTCCATTTGTTCTTGTGATGCCTGAACTATAGCATAACAGAGCTGCCGTTTGTGTTCCAGCTGCTGTACCATTTATAGTACAGCGAAACGTTGCAGATACCTGCAGAGAAGGTTATAATGGTAAGAAAACGGACAAAGCAGGTGACATATGATCGCGCAAAAAGCAACCATATTGTGTTTATATGAGGTACTGAAAAAGTATTCAGATGAAAACCATCTCTTATCAACGGAAAAAATCAGGGAAAAGCTGAAGGTAATCTATAATGTGGATATGGAGAGGCGGGCGGTTTACCGGAATATAGAAGCGCTTCGGAGTATGGGGATCGAGATTGAGGGATATCAGGAAAACCGGGAGGGGTATTATCTGATGGATCGTGATTTTGAACCCTCGGAAATACGGATGTTGTGTGATGCCGTGGCGGCCTCGGATCTGATCAAAGAAGAGGATGGAAAGAGTATCATAAAGAAATTATTGGATTCTCTCAGCATTTTTCAGGGAAGACTGCTGCAGAAGACAGTATTTGTGAAATCGGACAAGCGGATCGTCAGCCGACAATTGTTCTATAATATTGATGCGCTGAATATAGCGATTAATCAGGGATGCAAGGTGAGCGCAACGCTTCTGGAATATGATATGGATTGTACCCCGAAAGAAAAGGACAGCGTGGTTCTGAGTCCGTATGCAACGCTGTGGGCGGAAGGTGATTATTATATTCTGGGAAGAGAGGAAAAATCAGAAGAGCTGACACATTTCCGGATCGATCATATGAAAGACATTGTGATTCTGGAACGGGGAGTGGATATGATTTTCGGAGGAATTAATCCCGGACAGTATGCCAGAAAATATATTTCCCGGAGGGGAGAGCTTGAAGAAAAATGCGAGATCAGCTGTAAGGTCGATCTGTGGCAGGAGGTTGTGGAAACATTTGGAAGCGGAGTTATGATTACCAGAAAAAATGGAAAAGAGATTACTGTGTCAATTTCTGCGATTCCTTCTGTTTTACGAAACTGGGTTCTTGCACATATTACAGAATGCGAGGTCGTTGCCCCGAAGCATTTTCGGGATGAGATTCAGACAGCGGTTATGGAGGCATATAGGAAATACTGGGAGTGAGTAATAGAATCCATAGTTTTTCACTAAACGTAAAAGGCAGATACATGAACTGGTTGCTCATGTGTCTGCTTATTTAAATAACAAAATGTCATGTCAACTGCTATTGGCGGGTTATTATGTTCTTCTGAATCTGGAAACTCATCCCATCGCTGCCATGATTGAAATTGTCATCCTATTTATCATCTTTTGCTACATGAGAAGTATAGTCTTAATTGTTGATATATATATTATATCTCTGAAAGTAGTTTAAATTAAAGGGTGAATTAGAAAATTTCTCAAAATCAGTAAAATGGTTGAAGTTAATGCGCATCTGGCTTAACAATTTATTGGATTTTAACATTTCTTTTACTTATTTTGTGCGCTGTGTTTGCACTGAATGATCTGCCTGTTTCTTTTTTGGGAAAACCAGTGTAATAATAAAAATGACAAACAAATCGACCAGCTCAATCAAACAAAGGAGGAAAACGATTGAAAAAGTTACTCTATTGGATTGATCACTATCTGGAAGAAGCCATCCTGGTTATTTTCCTTATATTGATTGCTTGCGTGATGATGCTTCAGATTGTGGTACGCTATGTATTCCAGTCGCCGCTTCCCTGGCCGGAGGAGTTCTGCCGATACTGCTTTGTCTATTCGGTAATGATTGCTACCGGCTATTGTATCCGGAATGGCAGTATGCTTCGGGTGGATGTTGTCATCAACCTGTTCCCCAGAGGGATTGCATTTGCCCTGGATATCTTTTCCAAAATTCTGGCAACGGTGTTCTGTTTCATTATGTTAAAAGCAGCGTATAACGTGATGTACACGGCTTACGACATCCAACAGACTAGTCCGGCGATGCAGATGCCGATCTGGATTCTGTATTCTTCTGCGCCTCTTGGCTTTCTGCTCGGCGGTGTTCGTGGCATTCAGGGAATTATTCTGAGCTTTATCGAATACCGAAAGAATCCGCAGGGAGTGGATAAGACATCGGAAGCCGAAGAATATCTGGCGGAAGCGAAGAAACAGGAAGGAGGAGAAAAATAATGGTTGTTGTTATTTTTGCTTCATTTTTTACACTTCTTATATTAGCAGTGCCGATTGCGATGGCGATGGGATTCTCCACGATTCTTCCGGCGCTGATTGATCCTTCCTTCAGTGGAAACCTGGAGTTCGTTGTTCGCTCAATGATAAAGGGCGTTGATACGACATCGATTCTTGCGATCCCGCTATTTATGCTGTCAGGTGCGATCATGGCGACCGGAGGACTTTCCCGGAAGCTGTTCGATGTATTTGCGGTATTTATCGGCAAGATAAAGGGAGGTATGCCGTGCGCGGTGGTTGTGACCTGTCTGTTCTATGGAGCCATCTCCGGATCGGGACCGGCAACTTGCGCAGCTGTCGGAACCATGTGTATTCCCTTTCTTTACAGCCTGGGATATGACAAGGTGTGGTCTGCCGCGCTGGTAGCAACTGCCGGTGGTCTGGGCGTTATTATTCCGCCGAGTATTCCTTTTATTTCCTACGGTTTGGTAACGGATACCTCCGTCGGCGATATGTTTACGGCAGGTATTCTTCCCGGCTGCTTGATCGCTCTTTGCCTGATGGCCTATGTGCAGTATCACTGCCGAGTAAAAGGCGAAGACAGAGAGAAGATTGAGAGTCACTACAGTGAATTACGTTCCCGCGGTGTGCTTACGGTAATTAAGGATGGATTCTGGGCGCTGCTGACGCCGGTTATCATCCTGGGCGGTATTTACAGCGGAATCGTAACGCCGACGGAAGCGGCCTGCGTCTCCGTATTCTACGCCATCCTGGTATGCCTGTTTATCTACAAGACGGTGAAAGTAAAGGATCTGCTCGGTTTCTTCCGGGAAGGTGTCAAGACGTATGCTCCGCTTGGCATGATGCTGGCGCTGGCACAGGCATTTATGAAAGTGCTGGTTCTGTTAAATGCTCCGCAGACGATTGCTCATTTCCTGTCGGAGAATATTACCAGCAAGGTGCTGTTCCTGTTCGTATTGAACCTGGTAATGTTCTTGCTTGGCATGGTGCTGGATGTTGGTCCTGCGATCATGATTTTTGCACCGATGCTGCTGCCGTTTGCCAGAACGATGGGGATTGACGCGGTACATCTTGGAATTATTATGACGGTAAATCTGGCTGCCGGATTCGTAACGCCTCCCTTTGGCATGAACCTGTTCGTGGCGGCTCCACTGATACAGTCTCGTCCCATGACAGTCGGAAAGACGGCGCTGCCGCTCATTGCCTGGTATTGTGTCGCACTTATGCTGATTACATATATTCCGGCAATCAGCCTGTGTTTATTATAAGAACAACGCAGACGGAACAGAAAAGAAAACGGAAACGAAAATGGCTGAAATCATTACAAAAATTCATATGAGGAGGAAAATAAATGAAGAAAAAAGTAGTAGCAATGGTACTGGGAGCGGCAATGGTAATGTCCATGGCAGCCTGCGGAGGCGGAAAGACAGCGGACACGACGACGGCAGCAGCTGCAGATGCCGGGGCGGGAACCACGGCGGCAGTATCCGGAGCTGTAAATACGGATGATCTGCCGGAAGTAACGCTGACGCTGGGGTCGAGTGCGGCGTCTTCGAATGACACGTATCAGGTCATGGTAGATCTGGAGAAGGAAGTAGAGGAAAAGACTGGCGGCAAGCTAAAAATCAATGTGGTCTGGGACGGTACGCTGGGCGGCGATGGCGAGTTGGTGGAGAGCTGCATGGGCGGAAGCGTGGATATGGTATCCTTGGCATCTTCTCCGTTGCTGGCATATTTCCCGGAGATCGCGGTATTTGATATGCCGATGGTCTTTGACAGCACGGATCAGGCGGCTAAAGGACTGAGCGCCTTCACCGAAAGCTTCCAGCCGATTATGCGAGAGAAGAATATCGAGCTGCTGAGTCTGGGCTTCCAGCAGTTCCGCGGTTTATCCACGAATGTGGAGATTAAGACACCGGAGGATATCAAGGGTATGTCGATCCGCATTATGGAGAACAAATATCATCAGCTGTTCTGGCAGAATCTGGGAGCGAACCCGACTCCCATGGCATTCTCTGAGTTGTACCTGTCTCTGCAGCAGGGGCTGGTAGACGCGCAGGATAATCCGATCGGAGGCATCTATGCGAGCAAGTTCTATGAAGTGCAGGATTACATCATGCGGATTACGGCGTTCCCGTTTGTTAGCTTTATAATTATCAATGAAGATGTATATAATGGTCTTCCGGAGGAATATCAGAAGGTGCTGGTGGAGTTCGCAGAGGATTACAATGCGAAGAGCCTGGAAGTAACCCTGGCGACGGAGGATGGATATGTGGATCTGATGGAGAAGGAAGGGCTGACCTGCCTGGAATTTACGCCGGAGATCCGGGATGCCATGAAGGCAGCGGCGGAACCTGTATGGGAGCAGATTAAGCAGGATATCGGTTCGGAGATTCCGGATGCGCTTCTTGCGGCAGCAGAAGCTGCAAAATAGTACAGTCAGATGTTGCTTTCGACCTGTCGTCATGCTCTGTGCCGACAGGTCGTTTCTTATTAGAGAAAGTTAGAGAAAGGGCAGGTACGTATGAATCAGATCAGAATTATGAGTAAGAACAGATTATTTCCGGTAGCGGAGGATCTGTATGGATTGTTCTACGAAGATATCAATCGGGCCGGTGACAGCGGAATCTATCCGGAGATGCTGCGCAACCGTTCTTTTGAGGATTCTCTTGTCCCGGAGGGCTGTACGCTCTGTGAAGAGACCGGGCAATTTATTACGCCAACCGGCTGGGTGGGAGAATTTCATGGAGGCGAAGGACTGAGTCGATGGAAGGAACAATGGCCACCGACAGAGATTCCGGCCTGGTATTCCTGCGGCGATGTCACGATGAAGGTGGAGAGGCACGACACTCTGAATCGCGTCCGAAAGTGCAGCCTGTCGGTGGAATATCGGGAAAACCAGGCATCGATCTATAACATCGGATATGATGGAATCTATGCGGAAGCAGAAAAAGGCATGAGGCTTTTTCTGTTTGCTAAAAGTCTGTCTGGTGAGGCTGCTGTCCGGGTTGCGTTGAAAACGGAATCCGGAGAGATTTTATGTGAAGAAGAGCTTATGCTGAAAGAGGGAGAATATCAGAGTGTTGAGGTGACTTTGATTCCCAGAGGGAATTGCGATCGGGCGTATTTACACCTGATCGGAAATGCAGGCTGCTCGATTCGCATCGGCTATATCTCCCTGATGCCGGAAGATACGTGGAAAGGGCACGGGCTGCGGAAGGACATTATTGAGAAGCTGGAAGGACTGCATCCCAGGTTTATGCGGTATCCGGGCGGTTGTATTGTAGAAGGGTATACCAAAGCGAATGCGCTGCGTTTCTCGCAGCTGATGGGGCCGGTCTGGGAACGCCCGAGTACGTTTTTGCTGTGGTTTTACCGAACCACGAACGGATTTGGCTATAGAGAGTTTCTGCAGCTCTGTGAGGATATGAATATGGCAGCCATGTACGTGATTAATTGTGGCATGACCTGTCAGGCCAGGAAACCGGATTTCTTTGATCCGGTGGAAATGGAGGAACTGTATCAGGAGTGTACGGATGCAATCGATTATGCGATTGCGCCGACGGAGACGGAAATGGGAAGCAAGCGTGCGGCTGACGGCCATCCGGCACCGTATGCGTTGAAATATATTGAAATTGGAAATGAAAACCGGGATGAGCCATATTTTAAAAACTACGAGTGGTTCTATCAGCGATTAAAGAAAAGATACCCGCAATTAATCTTTATCTCGAACTGCCATACCGAAACGGTCGGGCTTCCTACAGAGGTGGTCGATGAGCATTATTATTCGGATCTGGATTTCTTCGTGTATCATCATGATATGTACGACGGGTATGATCGAAAAGGACCGAAGATTTTTGTGGGAGAATATGCGGTTACTGCAGGAGAGTACCCATCTTCTCTGGCGGCTGCGCTGGGAGAAGGGGCTTTTCTTACCGGAATTGAACGGAATCAGGATATTGTGGAGCTGACCAGCTATGCGCCCATGCTGTTAAATGAAAAATATATGTGCTGGAAGCCGGATCTGATCGTATTCAACAATCACGAAAGCTACGGCATTCCCAGCTATTATCTGCAGCAGATGTTTGCCGCCAGTCGCGGAACCCATGTAGTGCAGATGGAGACTTTGTCAGAACAGATTTTTCTGGAGGAGCCGGGGCAGGCTGGCATATGGGCATGCGGAGCAGGCGTGCAGATCAATCGGCTGGCAGTGAATCAGCATGCTGTCGAAGCGATTCAGGAAGTACCGGCCCTGTTCCAGCCGGTCTATCCTTTTCAAAAGAATGCGGATGGCTGGGAGAGCGCAGCCGAAGGCATGAGCTATGGTTTGCTGGGGACTCAGAAGTATGACGGGGCATGCACTGTAGAGGCAGAGCTTTCCGTACGGAAAGGAAGCAGCGCCGGGCTCAGCGTGGGAAATCGCCTGATTGCCAGAGGATTATCGACGGAGGAGAGGTTAAAGCTGAACTATGAAGGGCTGGTCTCCTACTGCTGGCGGATTGAGGGAGGAACCAGCGCCGTCTATATGGTTCGCAGAGAAAAGACGGATCAGCTCTGCATATCCGTCCCTCTGGAGCTGGATGATGGCAGGCATCATTGGAAGATGACCTGGGGCGATCATGGCTTTACCTGCTCTGTGGACGGGAATGTAATACATGAAGCCGTTCCTGCCGCACAGATGCCGCTGATCACTGCGTCGGCGACCGTGGACGAAACCGATGGAGATGTTATTGTTAAGTTGGTAAATATTTCCGACGAGCCACAGCCGGTGAAAGTATTGACGGATATTGTGGTTGCGCCTACAATAAATACATTGATCCTGACGTCTGACCGCAAAACGGATCAGAATACGATGGAAGAACCGGAGAAAGTGATTCCGAAAGCCGGAACCTGTGACATGACAGACGGCGTCTACCAGGCGCCGGCCAATTCCGTGAATATTCTTCGGATACATACAAAATCGTAAATACGACGTTGATGAGATGGAAGAGAATGCTTCGTTCATGAGAGGAGGGGCCTGGCATCAATATCAGAAATATAATTAGACGAAACCGCGTTTTTCAGAAAAAGAGCATTTTTTACCAGACATTTCTCTGGCTGATGGCGCTTTCTGTGATTACGTGCGCTTTCTTTGCGGTCGTTATGAATGTGAATTATTCTAGGACGCAAAAAGAGAGGGTCAAAGCCATGAACCTGCAGCAGCTCGAAGGTATTTCGGACGAGCTGGATCTGATCTATTCTCTTTTCGCAGAAGAAATGCTTCAGAGTATGCACTCGTCAGACTATATTGTAATGACAATCAATCCGCAGTATAACGACAGTACCAGCAACATGAGAGTGACGGAATGGCTGAGCAGCTTTTGCGAGAATCAGAGTATTATTTCGAATGCATTCTTTTATGCAACTTTCTCAGAAATGGTATACAGTTCCTCGCGAACGGTGATGGAGTTGAATGCTTTTCCAAGGCGGGATGTGATTCACCGGTATATGGAGCAGGAGGATCTGCCGGGAATTTACTATCAGCGGGAGAAGAGCTGGCGGCTGTTCAGCTATACGCCGACACAGGTATATCTGATTACGGAAATGACAACGCCAGTTCTGGTATCGTTGATGTTCTGCCAGCTGGATCTTCAAGGGCTGCAGGATTTGATTTTGGCGCGGGTGAATCTGCCGGACTCCGAAATATCCGTTTACAACGAAGAGGGGAACGGAATCCTTGTGCAGGCGGGAACTCCGGAAAATGTAAATCCGATGTCCCTGCAATCCGCGGATGAGGAGGGTATGTTCGGCGATTACTACTATTTTGTCTCCGAAGAAACCGGATGGATTTTCCTGAAACCGATGGGAAATATGATGGGATCTGCGCAGGTGCCTTTTTTGATTCGCACGCTGCCGCTAATTCTGGTTGTCTATATCTTATTCAGCATTGCGGCGGCCCTGTATATTTCCAGAAATGTATATCGGCCCATTCGTTATCTGATGAAAATGGCAGGAAGTACGTCCGCCATTGATTCCGGAAATCAGAACGAGATCGATTATCTGAATCTGGTATGGTCGCGTTCCCATGAGGAGCGCGAAGCGCAGAAACGGATTATGAAAGAAGTATCCGATGATGTGGTAAAGCAGCTGCTTCGCGATCTGATTGAGAACCGCCTGGACAGCAATGCGCGGATCGAAGATACGCTGAATAAAATTGATATGCTGGAACTGATTCAGGGGAATTATATTGTAATCATTTTTTCTATGGTTCCGCCTTCGGATCGAACGCCTAATTCGGTGGAAATGGCGCTGTACAGCCGAAGTATCGAACAGATGCTGCTCCGGAAAGAGGAAGCGCCATACCGGATTTATCCGCTCACTTTGCGTGAGAATGCGCTGCTGGGAGTTATCTCCTGTGATCGAAGCGTCTCGATCGCCAGGATGGGAAGCTACTGTGACGATATAATTGCTTTCATTCAAACCCAGGTAAAAGATCTTCCGTTTGGGCTCATCATCAGTAAAGGGAGAATCTGTCAGGGGCTGGTTTATCTGACGTATTCCTACCAGGAAGCGCTTCGGGATATTCAATATCAGCTTCAAGGCAGCAGCGAGCAGGAGAACGAGGGGAAAACGACGGAAGAGATCATTTACCGCGCCCGCTACTATTTTCGCTAAAAAATCCATCGGATCATGAATGAAGCGGGTAAAGGAAACCGGAGCGAGGCGGAAGCTCAGCTCGCTTTGGTATGCGATGAGATCCGACAGCAGGACTATGGCAGAAAAGAACTGCTGGAGCTTCATGAAATTGCGGAGAATGAGGTGACGGAGCGAATGATTTCCCGTGGAGTTTCCTCAAAGGAGCTCGGTCAGTTTATGGATAAATATGACTTTAAGGAACTGGAAGAAAAAGAGGATTTGGAGAAGCAGATGGAAGAATATCTGCTGGCGGCGATTCGTCTTATCAGCAGGGACAGCCGCAAGCGCCGTTATGCGCATGTGGAGGATGCCCAGAGCTATATTTCGGAGCATTATCAGAATCCGGATCTTTCGCTGCAGGAGGTAAGCGAATATGTGGGAATTACTTCTTCCTATATGAGCGTGCTGTTTGCGGAAGTAACGGGAAAGCGCTTTTCGGAGTATCTGAGCAGTTATCGGGTGAGCATGGCAAAGGAAAAGATGAAGCATGCGGATCTGTCCATTACGCAGATCAGTGTGGAGTGCGGTTTTAATTCGGCGCAGAATTTCTCAAGAGTCTTCAAAAAGCTGGAGGGAAGCTCGCCCATTCAATATCGGGAAGGGGTGAAGAACCGTGAGAAAGAATAGAAAATGGAAAGGGTTGCTGATTTTTACATTGATGCTTCTTGCTTCATCCTGCGGAAAAACGGGAAAAATGGATGTTGAAACTGGGGAGACGCAGACAGAAATCGCGCGCGAAGAAGTGCTGCACCTGTCGATTTCTACGGCAGCCTTCTGGGAAGGAACTGCTGTGGGTGAAGCGCTGGAAAAAAACTGTGAAAAGCTGGAGGAATGGTCGGAGGGAACGATCGATATCTGCATCTATGACGGCGGCGTCATGGGGAGCGATTCTGAACTGATTCCCGGTGTGCAGCAGGGGACACTGTCAATTGTGAATTCTGTCTCAGCCGCACAGGTTTCCGTGGTTCCGGAGGCGGCACTGTTAAGTATTCCCTGTATTTTTGATAGTTATGAGGAGTATAACCAGCTCCTTCAGGGCGAGTTCTTTGATACTCTCCAGACGTACTATAACAAGGCGGGCCTGCAGCTGTTGTGCTGTTTCGGCAATGAATACCGGGATTTGACGACCAACCGGCCGGTGTATGACGTGGAAGACCTGAAAGGCATGAAAATACGGACGCTGGATAATCCCTTTCAGATAGCATTCTGGAAATCTTTCGGGATGGAAGCATCTTATTATCGCTACAATGATCTGTACGCGGCACTGCAGCAAGGTATGTATGATGCGCAGGAGAATGCAGTCTCTGCAATTCTGGGAGGACGATTCTATGAAACACAGAAATACATGATTCGGACACAGCATGTTGTGATTGATAATGTATTTATCATGAATAAGAAGCAGTATGATGCGCTGTCAGAAGATCATAAGGAATTGCTGAAGCGGTTTTTTGACGCGGTGACAGAGGATGTTCTGCAGGTAACGGAAGAGAAAGATATGATCGCGGAGAAAGATCTGACGGATCGGTATGGTATGGAGATTATCGAGCCGGATCAGACCTTCATAGCAAAACTAAAGCAGGGATGCGAACCGGCGATTGCGCTTCTGCGGGAGCATATCGGCAGTGAGATTGTGGATCAGTTCCTGGAAGCGCTCCGCTTTTTTGGAAAAACCACTTGACCTGGAGTTGAAGAGAGTGGAAAGATTCTGTATCATTATGTCAACCGGGCATTTACGCAAAAATATCCGCAGATCAAACTGCGGATTGTGCAATATCAGAAATATAAGGATTTCTCAGAAATGAATTGTGATATCATGATTCATTCCACGGAGTACCCGGTACAGAAAGAGAATTTGCTTATCATCTACCGGGAACCGATCCTGCTGGCAGTTTCCGTGTGTCATCCGTTTGCCTCGCGGAATAGTAGAGGCAACCATGCTCAGCGGAGAGAATTTAGGTCGCGGTTCCCACCTTTCGGATTATCAGAAGATTATTGACCGTTACATGAAGTTTTTGGGAATCGAGCCGAGCTCCTCCATTATCAGCGATTACCCGCCGTTTATTAATGAGCTGATTGCAACCAATATGGGGGTATCATTCCTTCCGCAGCTGTCCTGGTATTTTTCCAGGGAGAAAAATATCCGGCTTCTGAACATCAAAGGCGCGGAATTTGTGCGATATATCAATATCACATGCTGGCTTTCCTGACCGAAAAATGTTCCGCTTTCAGATACGCACCGTAAATTCAAGCGTTTTGCAATGCATGAGCTTGCAGGATTGATTTCTCCGTGAACAGCAGGGGAGAGGGACAGCATCAGCGCGCTGTCGAAGCCGATGTGATCTGGAATAAATAAAAAGAAGGAGGACAGCTGCAGATGCAAAGCTGTCCTCTTTTTTCTGCGCTAGTTGTTATCCGAAAGAATTTGCAGTGCGTTGATGTAATCCTGATTCGTCTTACCCAGCATGGCAAGAACCTCTTCCTTCGACTTCTTCGTGTTCTTCATTAAGGTCTTTACGCTGAAAATGAAGTTTCTGGCTTCGCCCTCGGTTATGCCCTGGGCTTTTCCTTTGGCAATGCCTTTAATTTCGCCTTTTGCGAGACCTTTTTCGACGCCCTCCTGTACTCCCCTGCTGAAAATACTCTGACTTAATGTCATCACCTGATTCACTCCCTTCGCGAGTTTTTTGTTTTTTCTCATATTGATGTATCTGCACATGCCATCCATGTCGCCAAGTTTCTTAACCTGCTCGGCATTCATTCCCTGATATTCAGGTACGACATTGGCAAGAATCGGCGCCAGAATTTCAGGATAGAGGAACAGGTTTTTGGCAGCGTTGTCATAGTGCGGATCGCTGAATGTTTTTACAGCTTCCATAGTGATTTCAATGGGATCTAACATTTTTTCCTTTCTTTTGTTCGTGAGAACATCCCGATCAAAAGAAGCCAATAGAAAGCGATCCTTTGATAAAGATATTATAACATGTTGCATTGAGTTTAACTATCGTAAAAAACGATTGGATGAAAAATGATGATAAAAAGAAAACAGAATTGTCTTCAAGAATTTTTAACAGTCTATCATGGCTGCGGTGAAATTGCAAGCGGGAATTTGCAAAGTTCCAGATTAGTATAAGTTATCAGCGAGACTTCAATTCCCAGAGATCAATTGCTGCAAAAGAGACCGTATCGGCTGGAAAGTAAAAAACTTTAATTATAACTCGAATGTTATATTATAAAGAATTCCAAAGTTATAGAAGAAAAATAGCACATATCGATGCGAACGCAAAAACTGCAGAAAAGCACGTATTTAAAGGCTTTTCAGCAGCTTTTTTTCTCCCCAAGTGTCAAAGATGGGTGTAAATGAAATATATGTTTTCCGTAAATCTGGTAAATTTCACGATGCAAAACAGAAATATAATGAGATTTATTGATTGAAAGTACGAGTAAGAATTTTATATGGACATATTTTGCTCCAAGAATCGTGAATGTAGTAAAAACGGTCATGAAATTAGTAGACTGGAAAAAGCACGAGTGAAGTTTACGAAATCCGCGCCTGATATGGCGTTAAATGCAAAGTCTAATTCCCCGGCTTTGCCGGGGAGAATAGAAGTCTTAAAGCTGCGTCAGAATCTCCCCAATATCCTCATCGATACAGATGGATTGCCGCTTGATTTCCTCCGGGGCGTATGATTCTCCGTGGTTCAGGCAGGCGTAAGTCGCTTTCGGATTTGCTGCTGTCATGCGCCAGAAATTGTACTTTATAATTGCGGGCGTGTTGTAGCCGACGGCGAGTTCAAGAAACAGAATTTTCAGACCCTGGTATCTGCGCAGAAACTCGGAATACCGGTCGGCGGCGATATGCCATCCTTCATCCTCAACGAAGGTATTATCCGCGCGAAGGTTCATACTCATAGGTGCGCCGCAGTTGGGGCAGCGGGGAACAAGTTCAGAAGGAACGGACATATGAGGAGTGACTCTCTCCGGCAGCGTCAGTGTGCCGTCGGAGTCAATATGATACCCCTGCGCCTGTATCATCTGCCGGATGAGCGCTTCGTTATCGTATGTCTTCGGACAGCAAGGGCGGCTGCACTGGAACAGCCCGTAATCCCCTTGCGTATAGAACAGGCGGTGCTTATTAAACCCGGCTTTCTGGAAGCAGTGATCCACGTTCGTTGTTAGTACAAAGTAATCATTTTCCTTCACCAGATTGTACAACTGCTCATAGACTGGCTTTGGTGCATTCATGTATCGGTTAATCCAGATATAGCGACTCCAGTAAGCCCAGTGCTCCTCCAGCGTGGAGTAGGGATAAAATCCGCCGGCATACATATCGGAGAAGTTGTATTTTTCCGCAAAATCAGAGAAATACTGCTGGAAACGCTCTCCGGAATAAGTAAAACCGGCGGAGGTGGAGAGACCAGCCCCCGCTCCGATAATTACGGCATCCGACTGCTCCAGAGCTTCCTGAAGCCGTCCGATCAGATCCGGTATATTTTCTGTCTTATTTTTTCTGAAAAACAAGGTGTATGCCTTCCTTTCTTTCGATACCCTCTTATCGGTTACTGTAATTGCAGCAGCTGACGGTAGATTTCCCGGTCAGAATCCTTGAATACATTGAAGATTACGGCGATATCGCTTCCGGATTTCTCGCGGAATTTTTCGACTGTATGAACTGCAATCTCCGCTGCTCTCTGATTCGGGAAATGAAATACGCCGGTGGAGATGCAGCAGAACGCGATGCTTTTCACCTCATGCGCCACAGCCAGCTGCAGGCAGGATTCGTAGCAGGAACGAAGCAGCCGCTCATGTTTTTTGGTGAGCGCGCCCTGTACAATGGGTCCGACAGTATGGATCACATAATCGCAGGGCAGGTTGAAGGCCGGGGTGATCTTCGCCTGGCCGGTGGGTTCTTCAAAGCCCTGCCGATCCATCATTTCCTGACAGTAATTGCGCAGTTCAATGCCCGCATAAGTGTGGATGCAGTTGTCGATGCAGGCGTGACAGGGTTGATAGCAGCCGGTCATACCGCTGTTGGCGGCGTTCACGATCGCGCCGACCTTCAGGCGGGTGATATCGCCCTGCCACAGATAGAGATCATCGTGTACTTCCGGAATCAAGTCCAGCGTCACGATGCCTTTTGCAGTGTTTTCTGCCTGCAGGTATTCGTCCTGGATCATGCGGAATTCTTCGCTGACCGGAGCTGCCGGGCGAAGGTTCATCAGGGCGCGGAGCAGCTGCTTCTGCTCCTGGGAATTCGTTGGAATTGCGATGTTTCTGTTGCTATCTCTGTTCCTGGTGTAACCAGGTTTGTTCCTGTAAGTTTTGTTTTCGCTTTCTTTTCCGCTTTCCTCTACGTTTCGTTCTCTTAACAGTTCTTCGATCAGAAAGCGGCGTCGTTCGGGCTGATTCATTGCTTAGCCCCGCCTTTCTATCGCGTTTGCGGGACAGTTTTCCAGGCAGCTGCCGCAGTGAAGGCAGTGTTCCTGCTGAATCTGATAAGGAGCCCCCGCAGTAATACATCTCTGCGGACATTTCGCCTGACAGGTTCCGCAGCCGATGCAGCGGTCGGTGATTACATATCCCTTTTCCTGTATTGTAGCATTTCCCAGAGGATAAATCTCGCGGAAAATAGGATTGACACCGAGATTAAAGTATTCGACATCTCCCTGATCGATGCAAAAGACGATGCCGATATCACGGGTGTCGCCGGGATAGACATTGGCGAGATAAGGCTGTTCTTCGAAGATTTTATCCCGCCAGTAGATTTGCCGGGAAGCTTCCACTGCCCGGGCGCGGCCGGAAAGGCGGATCATTTCCTTATATTTTGTATAGCACAGAATCTGCACACGTCCGTCCTCCTCCAACTCCCGGCAGAAATTCTTGCCACGTGCGGTAAAGAAATAGAGGGCGTCCGGTTCGTAATGAATGGCACTGATATTTCGGATCTGAGGTGCGCCGTTATGATCTACGGTGGCAAAGGCCAGCACGCCGACCAGTTCCATTTTCTTCAGACAGGTTGTGAGGTTCATGATTCTCCTCCTAATGGTAAGTTCTTTATAGTAAGTCTTCTCCTGTGATATCATTTTTTGTCTTCCAGCACTGGGGATCGGCGCCGTAGAAGTCGCCGATGGTTCCGTTTGCCACGGCGGGGCAGCCTCGGCACCAGGCTCTTAGCTCGCATTTGCTGCATTTTTTGAACTTTTCATAGTCACGGTACTGCTCCATCTGACAGAGCCATACGTCCGCCAGCCGGTCTTCCCAGATATTTGCGACCCGGCTGTCTGTGACGCGGCGGCAGGCCATGATATCGCCGTTGGAGGCGATGGTGATGTGGCAGTTGCCGCAGTTGCAGCCGCCGTAGATCATGCCGTCCTTCGCTCCGGCGGGAAGCTGAAACTCCCCGTTCTCATACTGGTACAGAGTCCACAGGTGATCCTTTCGGTTGAAGAAGGTTTCGCAGCCTGCAGCCTCATATGCCTTGAATTTGGCGTCGCAGACGGTAAGAAGCTCTCGGTATTCCTGCGGCGTCATGCTGGCATCGACTTCTCCGCCGGTCGGGACGTAGCGGGAGAAGGCGAATACTCGGACTTTGGCCTGTACGACAGCGTCGATGACGTCCGGAATTTCTTCCATATTTGTTTTCGATACGGTGCTCATGATGACGCTCTTGATGCCTGCCCGGTTGAGACATCCAACCTTCTCCAGTGTCAGGTCGAAGCTGCCTGGCTTTCGGAACCAGTCGTGTGTTTTTCGCATTCCGTCGAGCGACATCTGATATTTCTCACATCCGCAGGCTTTCAGCATCCTGCAGATTTCATCGTCGAGATGAAATGGATTGCCCATCAGGGTGAAGGGGATATTCCTGGTTTTCAGGAATACCATCAATTTCCAGAAATCGGGATGAAGGACAGGATCGCCGCCGGTGATGTAGAAATATGGAGTTCTGTAATAGACTTTACAGAAATCTTCGCAGTTATCCACGACCGCCCGCATCTGCTCCCAGGTCATACTGTGAAGTTTCTGGCAGCCTTCGCCGGAGAAAATATAGCAGTGCTTGCAGCGCTGATCGCATTCATCAGTAATATGCCATTGAAAAGAAAAATACGGATTCATCCTGTCCACCTCCCGTTTCTGAGTTTTTCTTACTTGTCGGCAGCGCTGCAGGCCGTACCGCAAACCGCACTGTTCTTCTCGTTCTTGTTCCATTCTGCAATGTTAGATAATGCCATGATAGTTACCTCCTGATAAAATGTGTGATTTCTTTGGGTTTTCCCTGTTGCGCTCTTATCTTAACAGGGCGCGGAAGAGAAAAAAAGTACGCACTTTTTTATAACCCGGGCACAAAAAAGTAACCGAAGTTACCTGGGAGTAACCGGTTGACAGCAGGAGGAGACTTACACTATAATTGAGTGTAATATAAAAATATGATTTGTACGGATTCGGGAAAGACCAGAATGCAATCAGGCCGGAATCCAGAACGATTATGAAACTTTTAAAGGAGATATAAAGGTTGAAAAGACCGTGAGTGTTCAATATAAAACACTTGAGGATATAAGGAGGATGTTCGGATGTTGACGAAGGAAGAACTGCCGGAATGCCCGGTGGCAACTACGGTTACCCTGATTGGAAGTAAATGGAAGCTGTTGATTATTCGAAACCTGATGGAGCGCCCCTGGCGCTTTAATGAATTGAAAAGAGATCTGGAAGGAATCAGCCAGAAGGTTCTGACAGACTCGCTTCGATCCATGGAAGAGGACGGACTGATTACCCGGACGGTATTCCCTGAAGTGCCGCCGCACGTTGAGTATGCGCTCAGTGATTTGGGGCATTCGCTGAAGCCGATTCTGGATTCGATGGTGGCATGGGGGAACTCTTATAAGGCACGGCTATAATAGAGAACGGAAAAAATGACGGAAATAGTTTTGCTTTTTACGTATAAAAAAACGAAGGAACATAGATGTGTCATTGAAAAGTATGCTGCACGATAAAGATATCCGGGAACCTCTGTTTGATTTCCTGGAAGAAACCTATGGGAAGAACCGGATTCTGGAGGAAAAGAGAACCGGACGGTCACGCGCAGATGTTGTGATGGTCACGCCGAAAGCGTTGTATGGAATTGAGATCAAGAGCGATGCGGATACCTATGCCCGGCTCGCCGGACAGGTGAAGGATTATGATAAGTTTTATGACTACAATATTGCAGTCGTCGGGAGCCATCATGGGGAACATGTCCATGAGCATGTGCCGGAGCACTGGGGCATCATCACGGCGGAGGAATCCGATGGATCGGTGGACTTCTATTTTCTGAGGCAGCCGCAGTGCAATCCCGGCCGGAAATGGCGGTGGAAGCTGTCGCTGCTCTGGCGTCCGGAGCTGGCACAGCTTCAGGAATGGAACGATATGCCGAAGTATAAGGATAAGAGCAAGCTTTTCGTGATCCGCAAGATCATGGAACGAATCCCGGAGAAGCTTTCCGAGGAGACATTGAGTCAGCAGGTCAGCGAGATCCTGTTCGAGCGGGATTATATGAAGGTAGCGGAGCTTTTGGCAGAATACCGGAAAGGTGAGTTGCAGAAGAAGATCGAGCAGGAAGAAGATCCGGAAAAACGCCGGGAGATGCTGGAACGGCAGGCAAAAATGCAGAAAAATTTTGTCGGGAAAGCGAGACCAAGGCCGAGGCGCAGGCGGCGCTCCCGTAAGAGACAGGTTTTATAAGCAAGAGGTTGATGGATGCGAGAAAAGCGGAAACGCACAAACTCGCAGAAGTAATCACATCGGGAAGCATAAGATGGAGAAGTGAAAAAGACGAGTGAAAGATGAGATCAGGAAAAGGGCTGTGCAATGAGAGACGATAAAAACGAAATTCACTGGGATAAGACGCTGCGTATCCGTACAAGCGGAAGGGATGACTCCCGCGCAGATCAGTTCCGCTATCCCTATGAGCCGACACCATATTCTGTGCTGGAGCGGCTGGCGAATACGGGTCTGATCCGCAAAGGAAATGTGCTGCTGGATTATGGATGCGGCAAGGGCCGGGTGGATTTCTTCCTGTCCCGTCAGACTAGGTGCCGCGCGATTGGAATCGAATACGATGAACGGATCTGGCAGAAAGCGGAAGAAAACAGAAATTCAGGTTCCTTTGTGGATAAAGTTTCGTTCGTGTGCATGAACGCAAGAGAATTTAATGTTCCTGTGGATGTCGATCGGATTTATTTCTTCAACCCGTTCTCCGTGGAAATCCTGCAACGGGTGCTGGCACGGATTCGTGATTCTTATTATGAATCGATGCGTGAGATCCTGCTGTTCTTCTATTATCCGTCGGAGGAGTATGTATCCTGTCTGATGGAGGAAGACGAGCTGATGTTCTATGATGAGATTGACTGCCGGGATCTCTTTCCGGGAGAAGACCCCAGAGAGAGGATACTGATTTTTGAGTTTATATAAATGTGCAAAATGCCAGATAGTGTTTATACTTAGGATGTGTTGGAGGTAAGCGCATGGAATTTGAAATACTTGCAGACTATATTAAAACAATAAATGATAAAGCGAGTTCTGCAGCGAAAAGTGCAGTAAATCAGTTAATGACATTACGTAATTGGGCAATTGGCTATTATATTGTTGAATATGAGCAGGATGGCAGTGACAGAGCAAGATATGGCTCCCATCTTTTGAAAGATCTGGAAAAACGAATCGATCAAAAAGGAATGAACGATACACTTTTTAAAGCGTGCAGAAAATTTTATAAAGTATATCCTCAAATCGGTTCGACAGTGTCGGGCGAATTCGAGTTACCAGATTTTGAAAAAAGTTCGACAGTGTCGAACCAATTTAGCACAGATCCAGATGTATTGGTTAGTAATTTATCATTCTCACATATACGAGAGATCATGGTTTTGGATGATGCCTTTGAGAGATTTTTTTATGAGACAGAATGTATTAAATGCAATTGGAATGTAAGGGAGCTTCGCAGGCAGATAAAGACCAATCTTTATGTAAGAGCAGGTATAAGTAAGAAACCAGAGCTTTTATTGAAAAAATCTGCAGCTAATGGGAATGAAACAATACTTTCGATTAAAGATCCTTTTACCTTTGAGTTTTTAGGGCTTGATGCAAAGGATGCCGTGTCGGAATCTGATTTGGAACAGGCGCTTATGGATCATCTACAGGAGTTTATTCTTGAACTAGGGGAAGGCTTTTGCTTTGAAGCGAGGCAAAAACGTATTATTATAGATGATAAATATTATTTCATCGATCTTGTTTTTTATAATCGACTGTTGCATTGTAATGTTATCATTGAACTTAAGAATGACGAGTTTAAACATGAAAATTTAGGACAGCTCAATGCTTATGTAGGCTATTATAAGAAAAATGAGATGACAGAAGGGGATAATCCGCCGGTAGGAATACTGCTTTGCACAGATAAGGGTTCACAGATGGTAGAGTATGCTCTATCGGGTATGGATAATCAACTATTTGTTTCAACCTATATGCTTCACTTACCGGATAAGAAGAAACTGGAAGAATTTATGCTAAAAGAGATAGAAGAAATTGGAATGTAAAGTCAGTCGCTAACTGCGTAGAAAGGTGGGATCGTATTTAACATGGCTTCCGACAAGACAAAAGAACTCTATAAGCTTCTCCTGGACAAAGGTTATCCGAAGCAGTTCTGTGCGGAGATTGCTTATCGGAACCTGAACACAGATTACACGGCGACCCGGATGCTGGGTTACCTGTACCGGATGGAGAATCCGAGGATCGAGGATCTGGTGGATGAGATGCTGGCGATCCTGAGTGACCGTGACCGCATCATCGAGAAGAAGGAGACGGAGCGGGCGCAGGCGGTAATCAATGATATCTATATGAATGGATTCCCTGATCAGGAAGAATAGGGATCGGGAAGAAAAAAATGTACAGAAGAAAAGGCGGCGGTTCAGCCGCTTTTTTCACGTTTGACAGAAAGAGACTCTTTGCATTTTCCCTTAAATTCCCCTGCTGCGGTGGCAACACGGCAGGGAAAAGGATGTTATACTAAAAGCAGCAGAGGATATTTGCAGAAAAATACTTTTGCAGGAAAGTCCTTTTTGGCGGGGAACTGGTTTATGAAGTAAACAGTGCGGTGAGCAGTACCAGCAGTGTAAATACAATGCAGATGATCAACGCATCCAGCAGGAAAACTCCCAGTATCCGGATCAGAGGCCGACGGTTCTGGTACAGAGGAATCAGACGCTGCATTCCCCGGTAGTTGAAGGTTGCCGCAATCAGCGTGAGCAGCAGTCCCAGGCAGAACAGGCGGTTTAACCAGAGGAGAGCGCCGGAGGCGTCCTTAACTTCCAGTGTAAGCGCGATGGCAAAGACCAGAATATAACCCAAGAAGGCAAGAAACATCTTCCATGGGGTGCAGCTTCGAAATCAGGGCGGAAGCAGAGAGCGTTTGCCGGAAGATTTTTTCAGCGGCGCGGCGTCCTGTTGTTTTTCCGGTTCCTGCAAAGGTGAAGTCAGCGCCTGCTTCAGCTCTTCGGCGGAGGCGAATCGCTCGTCCGGGTTCAGCCGGGTGCACCGGGCGGCGATGGCAAGAAAATGTCTGCCTGCCGCAGTATCGGCAAAGCTTTGACTCATTTCCCGCAGGAGAACGCCCATAGCGTACAGATCGGTCTGCGGGGAGGAAGCGCCGAAGCCGTACTGTTCCGGTGCGGCATAGCCCTGTGTACCGAGCCGCGTAGTATCGGCAGCTGCCGGTCTGTGAAAGCTTTTGGCTGCGTTAAAGTCAAGAAGTACGAGATGACCGCAGGATGTGAGCATGATATTCGATGGTTTGATATCGCGGTGAATTATCGGTGGCTTGCACTGATGCAGCCTTTCAGCGATATCGCAGAGCTCCGAAAAATATGAGAGAACTTCCTCCGGAGTGAGCGGAGCGTTTCTCATGCGCTCTTCCAGCGTAATGCCGGAGATATATTCCTTCAGCACGGTGAGCATGCCCTCCTCCTCCCAGAGAGCCAGGATTCTCGGTGTGCCGGGGATGGGGTGCTCGCGGAGAAAACGAAAAATCTCCGGGTTATAGATGGACAGAACCTTTTTTACGCAGATCTGATCGGTCTGCCGGTGCTGAACCAGAAAGACCTGATGCGCTTCATTTAATACAGCAATGGTTTTATAGTAGGAAAGTGTAAGTCGTTCGGTGTAATCCATGACGGTTCCTTTATGTATATAGCGACGATTGATGATTCCGGCTCCAGGCTCGATACTGTGCAGCCTGGAATCGTTATAATAGCATAACGATTCAGAGCCCAAGCTCGATTCCGCTTACGCTGCATCTCGCTGTGGCTTCTCGCCATGTGGATTTTTCCAAATGTTCTCATTCATGCAAGCATGATTCGTGCATTTGTTCAAAATCCGCATGGCTCTGAATAGTTATATTATAGCAAACAGATGAAAAATATGGGGAGAAATATAGAGAAAGATATGGAGAAAAAAAGTACGGAAGATCTTGAGAATACATTAAAAAGTACGCATATTCGCGATTTTGACCGCTTTCGAGAGACAAACCGGGAGAGTCTTGCGGAAGGTGAGGAGCTGTTTTCCGGGTATATAAAGGAAAAAATCCGGAAGAAAGGGCTCACGCAGCAAATGGTCTTCCTCATGGCGGATATCCCGGAACGCTACGGTTATAAGCTGCTGTCCGGAGAGAAGAAGACACGGCAGCGGGATATCATTCTCCGGATTTGCTACGCGGCGGAGCTTTCGCTGGAGGAGACGCAGGAAGCGCTGCGAAAGTATCCGATGCCGGAGCTCTATGCAAGGATTCCGAGGGATGCGCTGCTGATGATCGCTTTCAACGAGCGGTCGGGGAGTGTGCTGGATGTGAACACGCTTTTAAAGAAACACGGGATGGAATCGCTGCGCCCCAGCGGCGTGCAGGACTAGAGAAGAAAAGTGGAAAATGCAGAGAAATTCCGACAGGAGCGAAAAGCCAAAACAGGTGGGAATACACCGGAGAATATAAAAATATGGAGGAATAAGCAAATGAAAAAGAAAACATGGATGATCGGGCTGGCAGGCGCTGTGATTTTGGCGGCGGCAGCAGGAAGCTGCTCTTCCGGCAGCACAGAGACGAAGAGTGTAACGGCAGCGACAACCGCGGCAGCAGCGGAAAGCGAAGCAGGAGCCGGAGCAGAAAGCGCAGCTGCGGGGGATACGAACTCTTTGGAGACGGCAGAGACCTCCGCGGAGAACGCGAAGAGCGACGGAACGGTCAGCATCGAGCCGCAGGTTCTGCTGGATCAGAACGATGTTGTAATCACAGCGCAGGAATATGTGACGGATTCGATCTGGGGAGACGGCATCAAGGTTCTGATCGAAAATAACGGCAGCCAGGATGTTGGAATCAGCACAAATGAACTGATCGTGAATGATTATATGATTAGTGGTCTTTTCTCTTCCACAGTAGCCGCCGGGAAGAAAGCGAACGATGTGGTCTATCTGTCCAGTTCGGAGCTGGAAGCTGCCGGAATTGACACCGTGGGTAAGATTGAGATTTATTTTCATGCTTTTGATTCCAACAGCTATCAGACGCTCTGGGATGCGGACGGCGTTGAGATCCGAACGTCTGCGTATGATTCCATGGATACGACGCCGAATGACGCGGGCGTCGAGCTGTACAATCAGGACGGTATCCGTATTGTCGGCAAGACGGTGGACGAGAATAGTTTCTGGGGAACGGCAATCCTTCTTTATGTGGAGAATACGACGGAACGGAATGTCGGTGTCTCCGTCGATGATATGTCGGTGAACGGCTTTATGATGAACCCGTTTTTTGCTACGACTGTCTATGCGGGAAAGAAAGCAATTGATGATATCGCACTTCTCTCCAGCGATCTGGAGGCGAACGGAATCGAGTCGATTGAGACAGTGGAGTTAAAGTTCCATATTTACGATGCGGATACCTATGAAACCATTACAGATTCCGATCCGATTACTTTCGCGGCAGAGTAGCATTGATATTCTTCGTGATACTGTCGGGCAGACATGGAAAAATGGAGATGAAACGAGTGCAGAAAAGGACAGCTGAAGGCAGCTGTCCTTTTTCGTGAATAAATTTGTGGTTTATCCTCTTTCAGCAAAAAGACTCCGACCTCTAAGGTGGGAGATGAATTGTGTCTATTTTGCATGTATAGTATTTGCCTCTTCCTGCTTCATCCGCTTCAGCTCCGGAATTACCGTAACCAGCATGGTGATAAAGCAGAGACTGCCGCCGATGACATTCGAAATCGGCTCTGCCATGAAGACGCCGTTCGGCCCGAAGTCCATCGTATAAGGAAGCAGGTACGTCAGCGGAACTACGATCACGACCTTTCTCAGGATCGAGAAGAAGATGGCCTGCTTCTTCTTATTTAACGACTTGAATGTCGTTTGTCCGATATACTGAAAGAGCATGAAGATAAATGCCGCAAAATACAGCTTTAATGCCGGTATGGCGTCGCCCATCAGCGCTTCATCCGAGCTGAAGATCGAGAGCAGCGCCCGCGGTGCGAGGATGATTACACTCCAGGCAATTCCGGTGTAAATCAGCGCCAGCGTGGACATTGTGATGATCGCTTTCTTCACGCGATCCGGCCGTCCGGCACCGTAATTATAACTGATAACTGGCGATGAGCCATCGGAGATCGCTGTGATCGGTGTCTCTACGATCTGGCGGACACTGGAGATAATCGTCATCACAGATACGTACAGGTCACCGCCGGTCGCCGACAATACGGAATTGCAGCAGATAGACACCAGGCTGTTTGTAACCAGCATGATGAACCCGGCGGTTCCCAGGCTGACAATCTCTTTGATGTAGTTCCAGCCGGCAGTCAACTCCTTCCAGGGAAGGAACCGGATTTTCAGTTCTGCTTTCGTCTTCAGAAAACGAAGCACAAAGGCGGCGGACAGCGTCTGCGACAGAATTGTAGCAAGCGCCGCTCCGTGGACGCCCATGTGGAAGACGAAGATGAAGATCGGATCCAGGACAAGGTTCGTAAAAGCGCCGATTGCAACGGTAAGCATGCCGGTCGTTGAGTAGCCTTGTGCATTGATGAAGGGGTTCAGGCCGGTTGAAAGCATCGCGGGAAGCGTTCCCAGCACGTAAATCATCAGATATGGCCTGGCGTAGATCAGTGCGTCACTGGACGCTCCGAACAGGATCAGGATTGGCCGGGCGAAAATCAGGCCGATCAGTGTCAGAACAACTGCGCTTAAGCAGAGCATGGTAAAAGCCAGGTTCATGATGGTGTCAGCTGCTGTGTCATCTCCCATGCCGCGTTTGATCGAAAAGAGAGGCGCACCGCCGCTTCCGAACAGGTTGCTGAAAGCTGTGATCATGATGATAACAGGAAAGCAGAGGCCGACGCCGCCGAGTGCGGCGGTACCTACATCCGGAATCCGCGCGATATAGATGCGGTCCACAATGTTATAGAGCAGGTTGATAATCTGCGCGATCAACATAGGAAGCGCTGCGCTCAGAATATTCTGTGTAATTGTTCCGTTCTCAAAATTCACACGTTTCATAGAAACAGATCCTTATTTAAAACTTATTGAAACCAGGAAGGTCGAGCGAAAAAATTGATACAAATAATCTTGTAATTTCCGCGTGTCTGATGCAAAATATAGCGTATAAAAACGAATGAAATGCTATGCTTTCGTAGAGGACAGAAAATGCGCGGAGGCTTTGAATTATGCTCAAAACTTCTGTAATATACGAAAGTATAGCACAGTGCTTTAAACTTTACAAGACGAACGACCCGGACGTAGTACAGGCATGTCTCTTCGGATACCGGGCTGTGATACGGAGGAGAAGGTTATGAGTATTGAAGAAAGACGTAGCATCAGAAAGTATACAAATCAGCCGGTGGAGAAGGCTGTGATCGAAGAAGTGATTCGGGCGGCAGCTCTGGCGCCGTCGGCGAAGAACCGGCAGCCCTGGAAGTACCTGGTATATGCCGGAGCAGAGAAGGAGAAACTGGTAGATCAGATGGAAATTGGTCTGTATCGGGAGCGTGAGGTAAGTCCGATCCTTCCGGAATCGGCTTTTGGCTTGCCGGACGCCTACAATACACTGCGTATTATGCGGGAAGCGCCGATGATCCTTGTGGTACTGAATACGAACGGCAGAAATCCTTATGAGGAGATTGATACGGATCACCGGATTTCCGAGATCTGCGATTCGCTCTCGATCGGAGCCTCTATCGAAAATCTGATCTTGAAGGCGACGGAGCTGGGGCTGGGAACCTTATGGATTGCGAACACCTTCTTTGCGTATCCGGAGCTGGTGGAGTACATCGGAACGGAACATCAGCTGGTGAGCGCGATTGCGCTGGGTTATCCGGCGGAGGAGCCGAACGCAAGACCCAGAAAGCCGTTGGAAGAAATTCTGGAATTCATGTAATTATTCAGAACAAGCGGAATCGAGCTGAGATTCTGAATTGTTACGAAGCAAAATCAAGGGGGATGTTTCATGTCTCGTTCGAAAGAAATGGATCTGACGGTTGGTGATCCCTTTCGATCGCTGTTAAAATTTGCTATTCCTGTAATCCTGGGAAATCTGTTTCAGCTGTGCTATACACTGGCGGATTCTGTGATTGTAGGAAAGACACTGGGAGAAAATTCGCTGGCTGCTGTGGGGGCAACCAGCATCATCATTTATTTTGTATTCTGCTTTATCAATGGCTTCACCGGAGGCTTCGGCATCTGCCTTGGACAGCGTTTCGGCGCCCGCGATGAGGCTGGAATGCGGAAGAGCATCGCCGTTTCCACTCTGCTCAGCGTTGGTTTCACCGTAATTCTGACGCTGATCTGTTGCCTGGGGGCGCACCGGATTCTGGAGCTGATGCAGATCCCGGCGGATATCTCTGGAGAAGCATATGACTATATGTTCGTTGTTCTGCTGGGAACGGGAGCGACGGTCTTCTATAATATGATCTCCAATATGCTCCGGGCACTGGGGGACAGCCGGACGCCGCTGTACTTTCTGGTGTTCTCCTCCGTCCTGAATATTTTTCTGGACTTTCTTTTTATTTTGCCTTTTCATATGGGAGTGGCAGGAGCAGCCTGGGCGACGATCCTGTCACAGTTCCTTTCGGCGCTGCTCAGTCTGATGGTTGGATGGAAGAACTTTGAAATCCTTCATCTGCACCGGGAGGATTTCCGGGGACTGCGGGCGAGCATGATTCTTCATCTGAAGACGGGATTTCCCATGGGCTTTCAGATGTCAGTCATGTGCATCGGCCAGCTGGCTATGCAGACAGTGGTAAATTCGCTCGGAACTGCTGCAGTCGCCGGGTACACGGCGGCATCCAAGGCGGATCAGTTGTCCGTTCTTGTTAATAACGCGATGATGACTGCGATCTCGAACTACGTCGCGCAGAACTTCGGCGCAGGTCGCTGGGACCGGATCCGTCAGGGTGTCCGCGCGAGCCTGATCCAGACGGAGACATTCAACCTGCTCATGTGCGCGGGGATTCTAGTGCTGCGCCATCCGATCGTGCGACTGTTTCTGTCAGCGCCTTCGGAGGAAATCTATCATTATTCTGATATGTATCTGACGATTGTGGCTCCGTTCTATGTGATCCTGGGGCTGCTGGCGGTATATCGCACCTCCATTCAGAGTATGCAGAACGGGAGCGCTCCCTTTGCCGCCTGCATGATCGAACTGGTTATGAGAATTGCTGCTACGGTTGGTCTTTCCGGAATCCTGGGATATACGGCGGTCTGCATCGCCAGCCCCATGGCCTGGTTTGGCGCCTGCGCGCTGTTGATTCCATGCTATTATCGGATGATGAGAAAATGGAAGGTGAAAAGTGTATGATAACAACCGGCTGTATACCTAAGATAAATCCAGATGATTTTGATGAAGTCTGGTGGATCGTGCGCTCTCCGGATACGATTCCGGTAAAAGAAAAACTGGTTTCGGAGCTTGCGCCTTCACCGGAGCTGTTCCGGGACTACCGGCAGGCGTTTCATGCCGGGCGCTTCGGGACAGAATATTTCCAGAATGTATATGTGCCTTGGTTCCTGAAAGATCTGGAGAAAAATCTGGAAGCGCAGGAACGTCTGGAGTATCTGTGCAAGGAGAGCCGGACGAAAAAGATTGCTCTCTGTTGCTACTGCGAGGACGAAAGCCTCTGCCACCGGAGCATCATCGCCGGTATCCTGTTGGGGATGGGCGCAGTGATTGAGACGAAGGAAGAGTACCGGAAGTATTTTGAAAACGGAAATTTGATCATGGGAATGGAAGAAAGGGGAACGAATGACAGAGAGAAATGCAACGGAGCTGCTACAGGATGGACTTCGGACGGCATTCATTGACCGCACCTGCCATTCGAATCTGGCATATCGTCCACAATTTATATATAACGATAGCAGAAAAGGACAGAAAGTCTTCTCTGCTCTGGAAGATGAGCTTTTGCACAGTGACAGCTTTGCCATCAGTGTCGCATTTATTACCCGCGGCGGGATCACGCCGTTGCTGCAGACTCTGAAGGAGCTGGAGCGCAGAGGCGTGCCGGGGCGGATTTTGACAACGGACTATCTGAGTAAGGGGAGATATCTACGAGTATATTGTGAGTGTATGAGAGGAAAAAACATATGAAGACAATACATGTAGTTGCAGCTGTAATTCGCGCAGAGAATGCGGCAGGCGAGCCGATAATATTTGCTACACAGAGAGGATACGGAGATTTCAAGGATGGCTGGGAGTTCCCTGGAGGAAAGATTGAGGCAGGGGAGACTCCGCAGCAGGCGCTTGTTCGTGAGATCGGGGAAGAACTGGATACGAAAATCCAGGTCGGCGATCGGATCGATACGATTGAGTATGACTATCCGGAGTTCCATCTGTCTATGGACTGCTTCTGGGCGGAGATCCGTTCCGGCGAGCTGGTTCTGAAAGAACATGAAGCCGCGAAGTGGCTGACAGTGGATACTCTGGATTCCGTAGCCTGGCTTCCGGCAGATCTTGCGCTGATTGATAAAGTGCGGGAAGGAATGTTACAGCAAGAAAAAGAAGCCGATAGCAGGCAGGCAATCTTCTCTTTTGCTGAGAACAAATATGAAGAAGCCCTGGCGCTTCTCCGGACGATCGCGTCTGTTCCGGCTCCCACCTTTCAGGAAGAAAAGAAAGCGGCACTTGTTCTTCAGTGGCTGCGTGCGAACGGGATGCCGGAAGCATATCAGGATGAGGCTGGAAATGTGATTTTCGAATACGGAACAGGAGAAGAGGTTGTCATTTGCATGGCACATATGGATGTCGTATTCCCGGATACAACGCCTTTTACCATTCAGGAAAGGGATGGACTGTGGTACACACCGGGAATTCTGGATGACAACGCCAACCTGGTCTGCATGCTTATGGCGGCAAGATATATCGTAAAGCATCAAATCCCCTTCCCGTATCGTCTGGTTTTCGTGGCAAATGTGTGCGAAGAAGGCCTTGGAAATCTGAAGGGAAGCAAAGCAATCCGGGATACCTTCGGCAGCAGCATTCGGCGTTTTATCGGTTTTGACGCGCAGCTTCATGACATCGTAAACCATGCAGTCGGTTCTATGCGCTTCCGGGTAACGGTGAGGACAGAGGGTGGCCACTCTTATACAGCATTCGGAAATCATAACGCGATCCATCAGCTTGCGGAGCTGATCTGCGAACTGTATCAGGTGCAGGTTCCGACGGAAGCGAGGACAACTTATAATGTAGGAACCATCGAAGGCGGAACGACAGTGAACTCGATTGCGCAGCAGGCGTCCATGCTTTATGAGTTCCGTTCGGAATCCGTGGAATGCCTGGAGAAGATGCAGCGGACATTTGATCGCATCATTGAAAAATACCGCCATCTGGGCCGCAGCATCGAAGTGGAAACCATCGGTATCCGCCCCTGCATGAAAGGTGTAGATCCTGCCGCACAGGAACAGCTGGAGGAAATGGGCGCGGATCTGATCCGAACCTATACAGACCGGGAGCCGAAACGAAGAACCGGTTCCACAGATGCCAATACCTTCCAGGCGTATGGAATCCCCTCCATCGTGCTGGGAACTGCAATCGGAGGAAGTACGCACACTAGAGAAGAATGGCTGGACCCGAAGAGCCTGAAGGAAGGACTGCGTCTGGCGCTGGGAGCGGTTTGGCAGATCTGGTGAGATATATAATTCTACTACGGAAAAGAAAAATGAGGATAGACATATGATGGGGAAAACACATGTGGCAGTTGGAGTACTGGTGGCTTTGCTGGTATTCCAACCGATCACAATCGCCGCGTGCGCGGCGACAATTGCCGGAGGCGCGCTGGGTGGATCTGCAGCGGATATTGATGCAATAAAAACAGATCGCAATCATGATGCGCTGCTTGGACAGCTGATTCCAGTTGGCATTACAGGCGCTATGCTGCTGGTGGAGCATTTCTTGGGGGAAAGCATCACGAGTTCTCTGCAGGATCCGAACCGGGCGGCCATGGTTGCAGGAGCAGCTTTCTATTTTGTGCTTCTGGCCAAAGGATATGCCTCCGGGCATCGAACCTTTACGCATTCGATTCTGACTGCGGTTCTGTTCACTGTGGCGATATATTTGGTTTGGCCAATGGCGGCACCCGGCTATTTCGCGGGATATCTGTCGCATCTCCTTCTTGACAGCCTGAACCGAAAGGACATCCGGCTGTTTTATCCATTGAAAAAGGGCATCAGTCTGAAGCTGTGTTATGCGGATGGAAAGGCGAATTCCGTGCTTTGCTGGGTAGGAACCACAGGCTCGGTTGTGATGACAGCCCTTCTGATGTTAAGGGTATTTGGTTGACGTCTGTGTGGCAGTAAACGATAATGAACTATGACATCTGCAAAGTACCATATAGAAAAAATGGCACATGTAACAAAATAATTAGAGGAGGCTATTATGGAATTAAGAAGGATGATGAACATGCAATTTAGAGCAAGAACATGTATATATGTTATAACATCATTGATAATTTTGACAATTACAACGGCAATTTGCAGCTTATGTGGAATCGATAAGTTTTTTGGTAGCTTTGTGGATATTAGTTATTTTGACCTTTTGACGGGACAAATTGCCAATACACTTATTGTTCTTTCTTTAACGTCTGTATTGTCATCGGATTTTGGGCAGGCATACTGGATAGATATAAAGGATACAAAACTGATAACTCCGTTTTGGTGGTGTTTTATAGGAATAACGGTATATTTACTTACGGCTATGGTTTTTTCTATAACGGTATATGCAATGGGTTGTGATGCCGGCGTGGTTGTATCTGCAGTATTTTCTACCGGATTGCTGATTATACTTACGTTTAAAATGATCAGCATTTATTTTGGAAAAGAAGAACTAAAAAAACAGTTGCTTGTTGAGTATAAGCATATGCTTATATTGAAAAACTCTTCTTATGTATCGGATTATCATCGGAGATTAGAAAAATATTTAGAAGAGGTAGAAGGGAAGGAATTCCTGGGAAAAAGCCGGTATGTGAAAAAAATAAAAAAAGAAATCATGGAAATCGGGAACGGTCTAAATTCAAGGGAGGAAAGCACGGTTGATGAAATCCATAAAAAGCATATTGAGAATCATTGTAAATGCATAGAAGATTTAAAAGATATTGATTTGAAAATCGTTGAGTATACTCTCAATGCTATTGACAATAACGATACCGGGGTTGTGCGGGAAAACATTGAATTGCTTGTGGAATGTGAAAACTATGATACATTTTTTAATCTTATAGAGGAATTGTTTGAGTGGGACGAAAAGTACACTTGTAAAACTCTATTGGAATTAAGCAAAAAAAATATGGCCTGGGTTATCAAGGACAAGATGTGCTTCTTTAAGCAGTATGCACTTCAGAAATTGATTGCACAGAGCGGTAAACTGGATGCGGTCCAAAATCTTTTGTCGATATATGATACAACGAATTTGGGCATGGTGAAACTAGCGCCCAAAATCCAGGAAATAACAGATAAATGTCTTCTTCTGAAAAGTGAAGAGGCGAGGATGGAACAAGAACTTAGTAATGCGGATGATCTTGTAAAAGCAATGAGAAGCCAGCGGGAACACAGAAAGGAGTTAAAGGAAAAAGATAAAAAACTTTGCGACGAACTTGTTGCAATCTTAAATCATGCAGGAACGAAAGACCTTCGATCATTTTACGTTCCTGTTAGAGAAGCATACGAAGCATATGAAGAAAAAAGATTTGAGATAGTAAATAAATATATAACTGTAATTATAACGAATTACAAGCAGGATATAAATTTTATCAAAGTATCTTCTGGTATAACAAGCGTAGACGCTGAGATTAAATTTACATTTTCTTATGTTACGGATGAGGAAATCTTTTTCATTAATCAGCTGATAGAAAAGGATAAACTAAATTTGGTTATATCAGAAAAGGATAAGGCAATACTTTCTCAAATGAGTAGCGTGACAATTGACAATAATCTTTCGTCAGACATCAATGATGAAAATCTGCAGATTTTCAGAGCAACATTAGACATTCCAGAGGTGTAAATAATGATTTTTACTGAGCATTACGATTCTCCACTGGGCGGAATTTTGCTTGCAGCAGACGAGATTGGATTGACCGGATTGTGGCTTGACGGACAAAAATATTTTGGCGGTCACCTTCCGGCAGAATGCAGGACACAGGAAACGCCGATTCTCACAGAAGCCAGACGCTGGCTGGATATTTATTTTACCGGCAGAGAGCAGGATTTCCTTCCTCCGCTGCATCCCGTCGGCTCTGTATTCCGGCAGGCGGTATGGAAGATTCTTCTACAGATTCCATACGGGAAGACCACGACATACGGAGAGATTGCACGGCAGCTTGCCGCACAGCAGGGACTTGAACGGATGTCTGCGCAGGCAGTTGGCGGAGCTGTCGGGCACAATGAAATCTCCATCATCATTCCCTGCCACCGGGTCGTTGGTACCAACGGCAGTCTGACCGGGTACGCCGGCGGAATCGACAAAAAGATAAAGCTGCTGGAACTGGAACATACCGACATGAGCCGCTTCTTCGTGCCAAAGAAAGGCACGGCGCGTAAATGAATCTGATGCAGAAACTCATGGAAATGAAGAAGTACCTGGAACACGATGAGGTGCAGCTGTTGTCGCTGACCGAATCAACGCTTACAAAACTGGGAACAATGACCGATGAGAAGTATGGGCGGGCATCCGTCGGGTGATTGAGCAGATCAATGCGAATGCGCTGGCATCGTAGGCTGGGAAAAAGAGGCTGTTTGCCTATGCTTCTTCTTCCATGCGCTTCAGAAGTTTTTCCAGCTGTGCCCACTCCTCTTCCTGAAATCCTGTCTTTAACTTTTCAGCGTATTCGTCATGAATCTGATCCAGGAAGCACAGGAATTCCTGACCGGCTGGTGTCAGATCCAGCTGGTACTGCCTGCGGTTCTCAGGGTCAATGTGGCGGACAATATGATGAAGTTCCTCCAGCTTGCGCGCGTCGCGGGCAACGCTGGATTTGTCCAGGGAGTAGTATTCGGCGATGTCCTCCTGACGGCTGCCGGGATGGTGGCGGATATACAGCACAATCAGGTGCATCGTCCCGGTATATCCGTAAGGTGCAATTGCAGTCTTCAGTGCCCGGATTCGCCAGGAATTAATACGAATCAAACTAAGTAAAACAGAATTTGCCATAATGTCATAAGTATCCTTTCTGAATTTCGCGGCAATCAGCCTTTCTGCTGCATGCGATATTCTGCTTCCGCCTCATTTACCATTCGCATAACCTTCCGCAGGATCGGAATGATAATAACGATGCAAAGAGCATCGGCAACTGCCTGCGTCGCAGCGACGCCAGTTCCTCCGAAGAAGTGAGCCAGCGGGAACAGCACCGGGAAGAAGCAGCTGCCCTGGCGGGACGTCGCGATCAGCATTGCGCCATGCACATACCCAAGGCCCGCGCAGAACATATTGACGACAGCTCCCCACGCATGGATCGGAAGAGCCACACACTGCAGGCGAATACAGAGAGAGCCAATGTACATCATATCCGGATCGCTTTCCGTAAAAAGCTGAATCACCTGCGGCGCGAAGATGCCAAGCGCAAGACCGGCGATTACAGAGCCGGTAAGCGCCGTCTTCGCCGAGAAACGGTAGCACTCCCGCACGCGGTCATAGCGCTTCGCACCCCAGTTGAAGCCCGCTACCGGCTGAAATCCAGCCCCGAAGCCAAGGATGAAACTGAAGGGGAACATCATAATCTTCGTAGATACGCCAATTCCGGCCAGAACGGAATCCGAAATACTTCCGGCAATATTATTCAGCGCAATTCCGGACACCACGCCCAGCGCCGAACGGAACATGGACGCTGATCCAACGCTGACAATCTGGTAGAGAATCTCTTTCGTCGGTCGAAACCGGGAAAAGGAGATTCGCAGCAGACTTCGTTTCGTCAGGTAAGGGAAGATCAGAATACCGAAGCTGACCAGCTTGGAGATTGCCGTCGCCATCGAAGCTCCGGTAACGCCAAGCCCGAATCCGAAGATGAAAAGCGGGTCCAGAAAACAGTTCAGCACGCCGCCGAAGCCCATACCGATCATGGAGAGCATCGCGCTTCCCTCTGCCCGCAGACATTGATTCATAACAAAGCTGGTAGCCATGAACGGAGCGACAAGAAGCACGTAAGTCGCATATTGCACGGAATAAGTCTCACAGCTGTCCGTAGCGCCCAGCAGCCGTACCATGGAATCAATAAAAACTGTTCCCAGACCAAGAATGATCAGACCAAAGGCAGCAGCCAGAAAAAATGCGGTGGAAAGTACTCTATTGGCTTTCTCCTTCTCGCGGGAACCCAGCAATCGGGCAATATAGCTGTTGGCTCCGGTTGCCAGCATGGAACCGGCCATCATAATGATCTGATCCAGAGAACCATTCACGCTTACGGCAGCAGTTGCATTTGTTCCCAGTGAGCTTACAAAGTAGGTGTCTGCCAGATTATAAACGCTGGTAATCAGGAACGCAACGATTGTGGGAATTGCCATTTTAGGAATCACACGTGAGATCGGTTCATTCAGCATGATAAGTTCGCGTGAACTTCGCTGTTGTGATGTATTTTCCGCCAAAGGGACACCTCCAAAAAGTTTTGTATAAAACAGTTTCATATGCAACTGTTTTATCTGATACTGTTATTGTAGCGCAGTCGAAGAAATAGTCAAGCGGAAAGTACAATTATTTTACCAGACACAAAAAGAAATGAACGCAGGAAGTTCTGGCTGGCTGCTTGCTCGGAGCCCGGTTTCTATGATTTCAGATTTTGCAGAGCTGTCCGCAGCATCTCCAGTTCCGCCTCGTCATCCAGGCAATGCGGGAAGGCCGGGTTCTTTACGGAAAGATTTAGTTCCCGCAGCGTCATCCAGCGGATTCGGGCAACTTCCGATTCCTGGAGCACAAATCCGGGGTTGGGATTCTTTAGCTGGTACAGGTAGATCGTGCTGTACTCGCAGTCATGGAAGAGACGGTCGTGAAAGACGCGTTCCCTCTCCCGCAGGCGATGCCCCAGCAAATGCAGATCCTCTTTCTGAATTGTAAGTCCCAGCTCCTCTTTCGCTTCTCTTACTGCAGAGGCAAGCGGCGTACTGCCATGCGGAATATGTCCGGCGGAGGAGATATCATAGCAGTCTGGCCAGGCATCCTTCTCATGGCTGCGCTGCTGCAGCAACACCTGGAGCCTTCCGTCCGATGTTGTACGGGTAATCCAGGTATGTACGGTCGGGTGCGGACTTCCATCCAGATGCGCAACGCCGCGTTCCTTCACAAGTCCGGTGGGGGTTCCATCCCGGTCCACAATATCAAAAAGTTCCAGAGCTTTGCCGTCCAGAATGGCTTCTGTCAGGATACCGTGACCGTCGTAGGTCAGCTTCAGAGAGAAGAACGGGTGATCTTCATCGATCAGGCGGAAGAAAATCTTATCCCCCTCCCACAGGTTTAGATCCCAGACATTATCCTTCGGAACCCACTCCAGAACGCCTTCGTTGCACGCAATCGGTTCTCCGGTGAAGCCGTCCGCCGTGTATAGGTGCATATATTCCGTCACGCCGTCGCCGGAGACGAAGGTGACGATCCCGCGAAAGCGGTAATCCGTCAGAGTATATCCGGTCTCCTCGCGAACTTCGCGCAGCAGGCAGTCCTCCGGGCTTTCGTCCTCCTCAAAATGGCCGCCGACACCGATCCATTTATCTTTATTCACATCATTTTTCTTAACCACCCGGTGCAGCATCAGATAGCAGTTATCTTTCTGGATGTAGCACAGAGTACACAGACTTGTCTGCATCGTACTCACCTTTATCCTTTCCTGTGATCATTCAGAGCCGCCGCCTGATTCCGCTTATGCTGCATCCTGCTGTGGCTGTGGGGTTAATCGTAATTTCTTTCCTTACCCCAGAAGAACAGAGCGACGGTTCCGGGGCCTGTGTGGCTGCCGATCGTCGTTCCGACGGAGTAAATCTCCACTTTGCCGTTCAGCTTCGGGAAAGCGGCCTCAACCAGATCCGCGACTGCGCGGGCGTCCTCGTAGCAGGCGGAATGGGAGATGTAGCATTTGCCGGAGTAATCCGTGCCGTTATCCGCACACTCTTTCATCCGGGTGACAATCGCCTGGATGACCTTCTTCTTCGTACGGATCTTCTCACGGGGGATCAGCTGTCCCAGGCGGTTCATATTCAGCAGCGGGCAGATGTTAAGAATTGTGCCGATGAAGCCGGACGTCTTGCTGACGCGGCCGCCGCGGATATAGAACGTCAGGTCTGTGGAGAAAAACCAGTGATTCAGGCGCAGACGGTTCTTCATCGCCCACTCATACAGTTCCTGAATGGAGTACCCTTCGTCGCGGAGATCTGCCAACCGATCCATGAAGAGTCCGTAGCCGGAGGACGCGCCCAGGGAATCCACGATCAGAATCGTGCGCTCCGGATACTTCTGCATCAGCAGATTGCGGGCGAGGGATGCGGAGTTAAAGACACCGGAAATGCCGGAGGAAAGGGATACATGAAGGATATCCTTTCCTTCCTTCAGGAATGGTTCAAAATATTCGGTAAATTCTTCTACATTGATCTGAGAGGTCTTTGTGGAAGCTCCGTTCGCCATGCGGCGATAGAACTCATCGAAGGGGATCGATTTCCCGAGATCATCCGGATATTCGACGCCGTCCAGCTCAAAGTGGAAGCAGACATAGGAAATGTTGCGGTTGCGGAAATGTTCCTCACTTAAGTCTGCAGTGGAGCAGCAGCTGATTACATAGGGATTCATAACGTTTTCCTCTCTTTCCTGGAAGGTTTTGTGATTGTGAGAAGCAGCTGCTGGATCACCTGGCGGGATTCCGGGTTCAGTGCTTCGGTACTCTTTCTCAGCATATAGATCGTACGAATACCGCCGTCCATCAGTTCACTGAGTGTGGTGGCACCGCTGGATTCCAGTACGGTAAACAGGTCGTGGATTACACGGTCGCGGGTATCTTCGGTTAGCGTATCCAGCCAGGCGCTTAAGGAAGCATTCACGTGGGCAACCAGTGGCCCGGGTTTCGGACACTGTACAAAATGCGGGCCGAGGACGGACCAGGTCAGGCCGTCATGCTGCAGCAGTCCGCGGGCGGAGCTCTTCACGCGGATCGGTTCCGAGGCGGGCGTCATCAGCATGCCGACCACAGAATCACGCGGGATAATCGTCGTGATGCGTCCGCTTAGTTCCTGCATGGCAGGGCGTGCCAGAAAGTCCGGCAGGAATCCGGGACCGTCATTGCTGTATACGGCGGCAATCCGGCTGCGCACATCTTCCGGCACTGTGGCTGCCGCGTATATCGCCAGGTTCCCGCCTTTCGAGTGACCGCCCAGGAGAAGCTTTCCTTCGGTGCGTGCAGCCGCGCACACGGTGTAGGCGGTGGCTGCGCGTCCGGCTTCGACCGTTCCGGTGCTCATGCGGAAGCTTTCCTCCCAGCCGGCCAGAGAGTCATCTGTTCCGCGAAAGGACAGGAAGGAAGTCCCGTCCGGCAGGCGGAGCTCCAGCGCGGCGAACTGCAGCAGGCGGGATTTGTCGAACTGGTCACAGTAGTGGAACAGACGCAGATCGCGGAAGCGGGGGCTTGCGCCCATAGCCTTTAACACCTGCGGCATCTTTCGGAGCAGGGAGTGATCGTTCTTCAGCTCCTTGGCCGAATGCAGAAAGAAGAACCGGTCGGAGATCTCTTTGAGCGGAAGTCCGTCCTTTCGGTCTTCCTGATCCGGGAAAATCCCGTTCAGATCAACATAAGAGAGAAGCGAAATCAGAAGATTATCCACTTCCGAAAAAGGGGCCTGAAGAAAGGTAAGGTCGCCTCTCCAGGATAGATAATCGAATACGTTCATAGGTTTCCTTTCCTGGAATTTTTCTCATTTGTTTTTATTGTATAAGAAGGAGCGAAAAACGTCAAGATGAAGCAGAAAGTAAAACCGGCCGAAAAGCATCCGGCCGGTTCTTTCGCAGGTTTTCTTGAAAAATGCGAGGCTATTTCTTGATTTCGTCGGTTTCAATGATGAATCTTACGCTGCCGGTCTTTCCGTCAGACAGTCCGGCGTAGCTCTGGTAGGACTGGTCCGCCAGGCGGGCAGCCTTGATGTAGCGCATCAGATCGGAGAGGTCATCACCGGCGAGGTTCGTGAGTTCTTTTATGCCCTCTTCGTCGAAGGTTCGCACACCTTCACAGAAGGATTTTGCACCATCGGACAGAGAGGAGAAGTCTTCGGCGAGCGCACTGCCTGCTGTTGTCAGAGCGGAGGCACCGCTGCTTAATGCGTCCGCTCCGGTTCCGATCTGATCCAGATAGGTGGAGAGCGTGTCGATACCGCTGCTTAACGTGCTTCCTGCTTCCGACATATCGGAGATGCCGTTCTGCAGTCCGGCGAGAGCCGGTGCCAGTTCCTGCAGGACGGAAAGGCTGTCCGCGCTTGCAGAGAGAACGGAGAGCGTCCCCTGCATGCGGGTGAGCACTTCGGTAATTTCTGAAATATCCAGAGCAGATTCCGGCACGGAAATGGCAGGAAGCTCCGTCAGCTTTGCTTTCAATTCTGTCAGTTGGGTAAGGGTTTCTTCCTGCGCGGCGGCGAGTGTATCATCCAGAGAGATTTTCAGGTTCTCTGCGAAAGCCTGCTGCAGAGCGGTCTGCTGCTCTTCCGGAATCTCAGTGGCAGCGAGAGCCTGGCCAAGTGCGTCGCTTGCCTGCTTCTCAGCTTCCTCGTTCAGTGTCGCTGCAGAAATCACCTGGCCGGAGAGAATGGTTTCGGTTTCGGAGGCGATACTCTCCACCTGATCCGCATAGCCTTTTGCTTCTTCGGCGAAGGATTTCAGTCCGGAAGCGGCCGACTGCAGATCGCTGAATTGTGTGGACAGTGTCTTCGCGTCAGCGGTAAAGGAAGCGGCAGCCGCTGCAAGCGGAGATTCTTCAGCGTTGTCCTGACCTTTCAGCGCGTCTGGAAGCTGGATCTGCGATAAGGACTGGTTCAGTGTGCCGAGTCCTTCCGCCAGTGCCTTGCTGCCGGAGGTGAGGCCGCTCTTGCCGGAGTTTAACTGGGAGAGTGCCTGAGAAAGGGTTCCCGCGCCTTCTTCCAGCTGGGAGACACCGGACAGATAGGAATCGAAATATTCCTCCAGTGACTGAATCCCTTCGTACAGGCTGTCGCTTCCGTCCGCCAGCTTCTCTGAAGCATCGGAGAGCTCATCCATGGAATCGCTCAGGTCGTCCGTGTCATCGAAGGTATCGTCATCCAGCTCGGAGAACAGACCGGAGGTCACGATTGTAGTGGTGAATGCCAGCTCAAAGTCTGTGACATCAGCAGTAATCTCGACATATTCCGGGATATCGATATCTTCCGTGAACTCAAAATCCCCCAGATGAAGGGCATCGCGGATGCCGGGGAGAGCATAGCCAACCGCCAGTGTCTGATCGTCCATCGTGATTAGCTTTCCACCTTCGATCTCGATATGGGAGAAGGTATCAGAGGGCAGGATTACCGTGGAGACAGCGGCGAAGGGGATCGGGAGCGTGACGAATTTGTCATCTGCTGTTACGGTCGTCTCAGTATGATTTTCATAGTCAAAGCGCATGCGAAGCTTTCCGCTCTTTCCGGCCAGTTCCTCCGGCGTGATGGCCTTGTCATCCAGAAAATAGGAGATGCTTACGTCCAGAGGAAGCCCGGACTCGGAAGTCCCCTTATAGGAGATATCTTCGCCGTGGTTCTCCCAGAGGATTGTGCCGTCTGGCTGCGCGGTATACTCTTCATCGCCTTTCGTATTGCGGATATCCGAAAGAGAAGAGATATCTTCAATTACATCGGAATCCGGATCAACCTTCAGGCTGGTCTCTACAGTGATCTCACGTGTACGGCCGGAGGCGTCCGCCTTGACGTAGACGCTTTCTTCTTTATCTTTCGTCATCGTGGAGGAATATTCCTTTTCGGCGCTGCTTTCTGCGGGAGTTTCCGTAGCTGTTGTTGCTGTGGCAGTGGCATTCACGGTTTCAGCTGTATTGCCTGCGCATCCGCTCAGGGTCAGCGCAGCGGTCAGGAGGAGGGCGGTTCCCCGACCGGCCTGATGAAATCTTTTTTTCATAGCATTAATCCTTCCTTTTTGAAAATTTTTCATTTCTGGCAAGCAAGCTTGCATCGCGATATGACTTCGAAAAGCTGGGCATCACTCTACATTCTTTAATGCTTCATCCATGGGAATACGGCGGATTTTGCGGTATTCCAGGAATGCGACGATGGCGTAGGAGCCAAGTCCCATGGCGACCATTTCCACGAGGATCATGGGGTCCAGGTAGAAGGAGATCCAACCGGTCATCATCTCCGTCATCATATATTTGAACAGGAACTTCATGGAGGCAACCTCCAGCGGAAGGCTGATAAGGATGGAGAGCAGAACCATAAATGTAGTGGAGAAAATATACAGGCGGCTGATCTCCCGGTTGGAATATCCCAGGATCTTCGTCATAGAGATTGCCTGACCGTTCTTCTCGATGAGGATCTTCGAGAGCAGGTATACGATGACAAGGAAAATAATGATCGCGAAGCCGTTGACAAGATTCATCATACCTCCCATGGAAAGTGTCAGCTGACGGGAAATCTTGGTCAGCGCCTCCAGGTCGATGATGCTGGAGATATATTCAGCGTCGATATCGGTGATTTCTTCGTTGGAGAGATATCCGCTGAAGGAATTTTTATCCTCATCGAATACCCGGTTCAGGTCTTCCCGGGGCATGAACAGCGCCAGCGCACCATCGTAAGGGTAAATATCCGTGATCGTGAAGGTGTAGGTCGTATCCTCATAGGCTTCCTTCAGAGTAATGGTATCGCCGGGAGCCAGGTCATATTTGTCCGCGTAAGCCTGAGAAGCGGCAACCGTCCCCTCAGCGGAACTGAGCGAAACGTAACGGCTGTCCGGTTCTACACCGTAGAGCGTAATGGCTTCCACGCGGGATCCTTCGTAAGTTGTATTCAGGGAGCGGATGGAGAACTTCTCGGCTCCTTCTGTTTCTGTCTCGACTTCATTCTGGAACAGCATCATGTTCAGTGCGCTTTCCAGCTTCTTGTTCTCGTTCACGGCATTCAGCGGAATCTGAAGAATGTACTGATAATTGCACAGCAGGTTCTGCTCGATATCCGCCTGGTAGTGGGCCAGGACAGAGGGAAAGAGCAGACCGAAGAACAGCAGGAAATTGGCGAACAGAATCCCGATGAAGATCGTGATGTAATTTCCCATGTTCTGCAGGATTACGCGGATGCGGAACCGGCTGAAGAACGGAAGACGGCTGCTCAGCGGGAAAGCTTTCCTCTGCTTCTTACGACTGAAATCCTTGTGGAGGAACTTTAACGGAGACAGTGAGAGCTCCCGGGTAAGGACCAGGAAGGTGATGACGGTCATCATGATCAGGGGGATTATAGTTGTCAGTAAGAAGGCGTTCGCGTTCCAGAGCACATGGAAAGTGGTCAAGCTGTAGCTGGCATAGTAGAGGGACGCGCAGAAATCCTTCATCCAGGTATAGCCCAGGATATTTCCGAGGACTGCGCCTACGCCAGATACGAGAAGCGGCAGCGTCATATAGTGGCGGATCAGCTCCATCTTTGTGTAGCCGGAGGCACGCAGTGTTCCGATGACATTCGCTTCCTTCAGGATCGTGTTGCTGGTCGTGATGCCGAAGACGAACGCCATGATGATCATAACAATATAGAGAAGGACAAGAACCATGACCTGGTCGCCTTCCATATCGTCGCCGGTGAAGACAATCGCCTGGTTCTGATAGCGGGGGACGAAGCTCTTCAGCTCGGTTTCCGCGGCGATTGATTTCATCAGATCCTCCGCCATATCGTTCGCTTCCGCATCGTCTGCGGGCGGCGCATCATATTTCCAGGAGTAGGACCAGGTTAAGTCGCTTTCGGAAAAGCGGGCAAAGGATTCCGCGGTTACGATGGATACGCCGAATTTCTGCGCGTCGAACATGGAATCGTTATTGTCCTGGAACAGGCAGCTGTAATCCGGAAGCGCGATCAGACCGGTGACACGGAAGGTGTTCGTACCGTCAGAGAGCGTATCGCCGATCGTGATATTGTTATTCACAGCATACATGCGATCCAGGCCGATCTCATCGTAGGCGGTGGGCATAACTCCGTCCATCAGGCATACCGTATTGACTTCGGTTCGATTGGCGAAGATACGCAGTGTTGTGCTGTTCTCCATCGCGTCATCCACATAGAAGTTGTCATACAGTGTGATTTCATTATTTTCCAGCTCCTTAATCAGAGCCTTGTTCGCTTTCTTTGCCAGACGCAGGTTTCCGTCTTCGATGTTATATTTCTCAAAGGTCTCATCGTAGGCAGCCACCATACTGTTGCCGGCTACCAGGTAGCCGGATACCAAGCCGATGGTAGCGAACATCAGGAAGAAGATGACGAAATATTTGCCGAATTCACTCTTTAATTCTCTGGGCAGTCGTTTTCGTAATGGATTCTTCATGACGCCTCCTACCAGTCCAGCTGTTCCGCCGGAACCTTCTGCGCATTCAGCGTATTTGAGCGAATATGCCCGTCGCGCAGACGCACGACACGGTCCGCCATATTCTGTATCGCGTCGTTATGCGTAACCATAATGATAGTGTTGCCGTATTTCTGATTGACCGTCTCGATCAGCTTCAGGATCTCCTTCGAGGTCGCGTAATCCAGCGCGCCGGTCGGCTCATCGCAGAGGAGGATATCCGGGTTCTTCACAATGGCGCGTCCGATGGCGGTTCGCTGTTGCTGACCGCCGGAAAGCTGGTTCGGCAGCTTCTTTCTGTGATCATAGAGGCCGAGCGTGTGAAGCAGCTCATCCACGTCCAGCGGCTTCTCACTCAAATAAGCGCCGACTTCGATGTTCTCACGGATGGTCAGGTTGGGGATGAGGTTATACATCTGGAAAATGTAACCCAGATGTTTGCGGCGATAGAGTGTCAGTGTTTTCTCGTTCATGTCCGCCATGCGCTCGCCGTGGATGTGGATATCCCCGGAATTGGCCTGATCAATGCCGCCGATGATGTTCAGCAGGGTAGATTTACCGGAGCCGGATGGACCTAGCAGAACGCAGAATTCTCCCTGGGATACTTTCAGGTTGATATCTTTTAATACTTCGATATGATTTTCACCTGTACCGAAGCCCTTCTTCAGATGAGAGATTTCAAGAAAAGCCATGGATTAGTCTCCTTTAACTGTTAGTTTACGCTAACCAGTATAGCATAACGAAAAGCCGTGTCAAGAAGTGTTTTTTAGGTCTCGTCAGAAAGAAAAAAATGTGATATGATGTTGAGAAACATTAGATTTAGGGAGACTTACCAATGATAAATCCGTCTGCAATTATGAAACTTATGAGCATGAAATCCACTTTCGAGAATAATCACCCGAAGTTCGCGGCTTTTCTTACGAAGGTGATGGGGCAGCACCTGACGGAGGGCACGATCCTGGAGATCTCGATCCAGCGCCCCGGCGAGGAGAAGATTTGCACGAACATGAAGGTAACGAAGAGCGATCTGGAGCTGATCGAGCAGCTGAAGCAACTGAATCAGTAGAGCACTATACCGGCACATCTGAACGCATGCGTCAAAGATATCAGCCGGTAAATAGGAGCTGTGCGGCAGGAATGTGCCGTTTCAAGTCGAGCAACCGCGAGACTTGGCGCGTGATTCTGGTCAGCGTAAGCTGACATATTCTTTACAGAATCACTGCGCATCCTCGCGGAGCGTTTATCTCAGTCGGAGATTGGACTCCCACTGAGACAAATTTGCTGTCACCCGCCACCTGAAAGAGGTGGGAGTCTTCTCGACTGAGATAAAACACATAAAAGTGTCAGTGACCAGGAAGATGAGGAAGGATGGGAACAGAAGATGAGTCAGATCATGGGGGATTGCTGGCATCAGGAATATCCGAGGCCGCAGTTTCGAAGAGACAGTTTTTTCTCGCTGGATGGAAAATGGCAGCTGAACGGAGCGCCGATCCATGTTCCATTCGCGCCGGAGGCGAAGCTTTCCGGGTACCGGGGGCGGGAGAGGGGCAGCCGCCTTTCCTATCGGAGATACTTTCGCCTTCCAGAGGGGTTTGCCGGTGAAGACGACGATATCCTGCTTCATTTCGGTGCAGTGGATCAGCGGGCGAGAGTCCGCCTGAATGGCCGAGTAATCGCGAAGCACGAGGGCGGATACCTTCCCTTCTCTATTAATATCACGCGCGCGCTGGTTCCCGGAGAGAATCAGCTCTGCGTGGATGTGATTGACTCGTTAAGCCATGCCTATCCCTACGGCAAGCAGCACCGGAGACCGCATGGTATGTGGTATACGCCGGTGTCCGGCATCTGGCAGTCTGTATGGATCGAAGCGGTACCCCGTAAGGGGAGGATTCAGGAGCTTCGAATTACCCCGTCTCTGGATCAGGTAGAGATTCTTGCGGCAGCGGACAGCGAAGAGCTGACGATTGCGATCGGAGGTGAAGGCATTGAAAAACCGTTCGTTATGACGGCTGCCGGGCTGCCGGGGCTCCTTCACATGCGGGAAGGGCGCATCTGTCTGGAAGCGCCGGGCTGCGAAGATCCGGATATCCCTATGGTGGGACAGCGATTCCGGATTCGCATGGAGGATACCGGTCTTCCTTTGCATCACTGGACGCCGGAGCATCCCTATCTGTATACGCTGACACTGGAGACAGCGACAGATCAGGTGGAGAGCTACTTTGCTCTGCGTACGATTGATACCGGAGTGAAGAATGGAAAGCCGGTGCTTCTTTTGAATGGTGAGCCGATCTTCCTGCACGGTGTTCTGGATCAGGGGTATTTTCTGGATGGGCACTACCTGCCGGAGGAACCAGCGGAGTACCGCAGAGATATCTGCCGCATGAAGAGTCTGGGCTTCAACTGCCTGCGCAAGCATATTAAGATTGAACCGGAAGTATTCTACTATGCCTGCGACCGGGAAGGTATGCTCGTGATTCAGGATATGGTGCAGAACGGCGGTTACAGCTGGATTCTGGATACGGCGCTGCCGAATCTTGGCTTTCAGAAACGGTCGGATCACCGGCCGGGCTGGACGAAGAGGCGCATGATCTTCGAGCAGCATATGAAGGATACGCTGGAGCACCTGTATAATCATCCCTGTATCGTGATCTATACCATCTTCAACGAGGGCTGGGGACAGTTCGATTCTGACCGAATGTACCGAATCTGCCGGAAGCTGGACGGAACACGTCTGTATAACTCGACCTCCGGCTGGTTTGCGCAGAAGGAAAGTAATTTTGACAGTGTACACGCCTATTTCCGGAACCGGAAGCTGACCGCAGGAACTCGTCCACTGCTGATCTCCGAGTGTGGTGGATATGTAAGAAAAATCGAAGGGCATCTGTGGAAAAGTTACGGCGGCTACGGGTATGGAACCGCAAAGAGCCGAGAGGAATTAACCCGCAGGATCGAAGCTCTGTACGAAGAAATGGTACTTCCGTCCATCGCGGACGGCGCGTGCGGCTGTATTTACACGCAACTTTCGGATGTGGAGGGCGAGATCAACGGACTCTACACTTACGACCGCAAGGTGTGCAAAGTCGAGAAAGAAAGGATACGGGCGATCGCGGAGAGGATTCATATGACGAGAAAACAAAGTGAACGGTAGTATAAGGTAAAAAGAGGCCGTGCATTTCTGCATGGCCTCTGAATAGTTACAATTCTTTCATTTCCGGTTGTTTCTGATTGTTTCCGGATATCTTTGATTATTTACAGCTTCATCTTCGGGATGGCAAGTTTTACCGTCTTGGGGTTCAGGAGAACACCATCGGCCTCCTTTACCAGAACGTTCTTGATATTTTTTCCTTCTATGACAAGGCCGCGGATTCGTTCCTGTCCCACGGAAAAACGGGCCAGCTCATTATTATCCGAGCAGACCGGCTGGAACATCTTGCCATTGGAGAGCTTGATCAGCGGGAAGCGCATATTCTCCGGCTTCATCTCCGTCTGACCTTCCAGCATCTGAACCGGAACGAAGACCTTGCCGCGGAGCAGGTTCACGATCATCTCTTCCTCCAGATCCCTTAACTCCTCATTGTTCTGCTTCTCTTGAGCGCCCGCCTTGCCCTGGGCGAAGTAAGCGGCGGTCAGTACCAGCTCTGGATTCAGCACCACTGGCTTGCTGTCCGTGGAGATGGACGAGAAATCCGGCTTGTTGATGAACTCATCCAGCTGAAGCGCGAAGGCTTCCTTTCCTCTGTTGAAGAGAAGCTCATTCACGCCAAGGAAGAAGAGGCTGGTGTAGAACGGCAGGAACTTATCATTCTCAATCTTCGCCGCATTAATCTGAAAGCCACGGGAAGCGCTCTCATCGTTCGCAACAAGGTTAGCAGCGCTCTCGCTGTCGAAGAGCCATACCTGGTCATTGCTGGTCTCAGGATCGCATACGATATAGGGCAGGCTGGTCGGCTGGCTCATAAGTACATACAGCTCATTGATCTTCTGCAGGCGACGCTGACACAGCTGCATAAAGAAATCCTCTCTGACCTTGAAGAACTTCGCGTTCTGAGGATTGGCCATGTTCTTTATTTTTAACTCTGCGGAAGTGTTGTGCAGGAAACTCAGTTCGGAAAGTGACAGGTGCTGATAGCTCTCTTCCTTAAAATCGGGAACCGTAATCAGCTTTTTTAATTCTTCGGCTTTTGCGTTAATCATCGGGAACTCCTTTGCAACTGATGTCTGAAAATATTGGGAAACCACCGGAAGAGGTCGCCCTTTTCTTCCTATTATACTGAATGATAGAGAAGAAATCAACGTATTTGAAAAAAATGTTTACTATAAAGTTGAGGAGGTCGATGTACGCCCCGGAAAAATTTCTTGGAAAAGTAAAAAAGCAGTTGACAAGCAGGAAAGTGAGTGCTAGTATAAAACATATAAAACACGTAGGTTTAATAAGCGATTGCTTTTGAGGAGGAATAAGAGATGAAAGTATATAAGAAGATAACGGATCTGATTGGTGGTACGCCCCTGTTGGAACTGGTCAACTATGAGAAGCAGCATGACTTGAAGGCGACCATCCTGGTGAAGCTGGAGTACTTCAACCCGGCAGGTAGCGTAAAGGATCGTATCGCGCGCGCCATGATCGATGACGCTGAGGCAAGCGGAGCACTGAAGCCTGGCGCAACCATTATTGAGCCCACCAGCGGCAACACCGGCATCGGCCTGGCATCCGTAGCAGCTGCCCGTGGCTATAAGATGATTCTGACCATGCCTGAGACCATGAGTGTAGAGCGCCGCAACCTGCTGAAGGCATATGGTGCAGAGATCGTTCTGACGGAAGGGGCGAAGGGCATGAACGGCGCGATCGCCAAGGCGAAGGAACTGGCGGAGCAGACACCCGGAAGCTTCATCCCTGGTCAGTTCGAGAATCCGGCAAACCCGAAGGTTCATTTCGAGACTACCGGCCCTGAGATTTGGAATGACACCGAGGGCAAGGTTGATATCTTCGTAGCAGGCATCGGCACCGGCGGAACCCTTTCCGGTACCGGTAAGTACCTGAAGTCTCAGAACCCGAACGTGAAGATCGTAGGCGTAGAGCCTGCAGGCTCCCCCGTCCTGACGAAGGGCGTATCCGGTCCGCATAAGATTCAGGGTATCGGTGCAGGCTTCGTTCCGGACACTCTGGATACCAAGATTTACGATGAGATTCTGGCCATCGAGAACGAGGACGCATTCGCAACCGGCCGTGAGCTGGCTCGCAAGGAAGGCGTTCTGGTAGGTATCTCCTCTGGCGCAGCTGTATACGCGGCTACCCTGCTGGCACAGAGACCGGAGAATGCAGGCAAGGTGATCGTAGCACTGCTGCCCGATACCGGCGACCGCTACCTGTCCACCCCTATGTTCGCAGACTAAGTCTTATATCTGTTTCATAAGTTAGAAGAAATTGATTTTATAACAGTGAAAAGAGACCCCGCTTGTATGCGAATGCGTACTGACGGAGTCTCTTTTTGTGGTTTGTGGCCTGAATCATCGTTCCAGCAGATTTTTCATTTTTCCTCAAACTTTACGTGGAGCTCCGCACAAACCAGGGAAACTAGCTTCTAGGGAAGTTTATCTCAAGCGCTACTTGGGAGCTCCACACAATCTAAGGGGACTAGTTTCCTGGGAAGCTTATCTCGAACTCTACTGGGGAAGCTCCGCGCAAACTCCGGGACAAGCCGAACCCGTCTTCACACGGCCACTGGTGCTGCGTTTCCGGCTCCGGGACTGCGAGCCTATTAATCGCCAGTCGCCCCAACGCGCCTCTTCGAGGCTTGAACGTGGGGCTTTGTGGCGATCGCTAGCGCAGC
>JAJEQR010000028.1 GCA_020687485.1 Hominifimenecus microfluidus
ATCGCAGCAATCGGTAAGGTAACGCTTGACAGCAAGGCAGCCATCGAGAAAGCCGAGAAAGCATATGCAGATCTGACGAAAGCACAGCAGAAGCTGGTAGAGAAGAAGGCAGATCTGGATGCAGCAAGAGCCGCATACGAGGATCTTGTTGCTGCAAAGGCAGTTGATGACAAGATCGCAGCAATCGGTAAGGTAACGCTTGACAGCAAGGCAGCCATCGAGAAAGCCGAGAAAGCATATGCAGATCTGACAAAAGCACAGCAGAAGCTGGTAGAGAAGAAGGCAGATCTGGATGCAGCAAGAGCCGCATACGAGGCACTTGTTGCCGCGAAGGCCGATCAGGATGCTGCAAAGGCAGTCGATGACAAGATCGCAGCGGTCGGTAAGGTAACTGTTGACAGCAAGTCGAAGATCGATGCCGCACGCAATGCTTACAATAAGCTGACTGACTCACAGAAGAAGCTGGTAAGCAAGTATAATGTGCTGACCGCAGCAGAAGCCACTTATAAGGATCTGACCACCGGTGTGAAGGGCTTCGTAAATCGTCTCTACAAGAACATCCTTGGCAGAAACGCGGACGAAGCAGGACTGAACGCATGGGTAAAGGTTCTGAATGAAGGCAAGGAAGGCGGTTCCGAGACCGTTGCCAACTTCGTATTCAGCAAGGAATACGAGAGCCGTAAGGTGAGCGATGAAGAGTTCGTTACAACCATGTATAAAACAATCCTTGGCCGCAATCCGGACAAGGCAGGACTTGACGCATGGGTAAGTAAGCTGACAACCGGTATGACCCGTCGTTATGTAGTAGCCGGATTCACCAATTCCGATGAATTTGCCAAGCTGTGCAAGTCTTACGGAATTAAGGTGGGAAGCTTCGTGTCCAATGAGATCGCGGATCAGAATGATATGGCAACCTCCTTCGTAAGCAGACTGTACACGCAGGTTCTGGGAAGAAAGTGGGATCGTGACGGTCTGAATGCATGGACGGCTCAGCTGGTGAACCATGAGACTGGCGCAGGTCAGCTGTCCAAGGGCTTCTTCTTTAGCCAGGAGCTTCTGAAGAAGAACCTGACGAGTCGTGAGTTTGTAACTCTTTGTTACAGAACCTATCTGGACCGCAATCCGGATCAGGCAGGCCTTGATGCATGGGTAAAACTCATGAATGAAGGCAGCAGCATGGAAGAAATTCTGGATGGTTTCATCGGTTCTCAGGAATTTACGAACATGTGTGCACGCTATGGAATCGACCGCTAAGAGCGATTTCGTGTGAGGATTGCCGATGAATCTCTGCTATTGAAGCAGAGGCTGTGAGGCAGAAATCTGGCCGGAGTGCCTGCCCCAAAAGGGGCAGGCGCTCTGCGCCGGTTTTTGTGATTTTATGCAAAAAAGAAACGGTACTATTTCGAATGTGTGCAGGTGTGAAATTTCTCTTTTACATAAAATCATAAAACGTTATAAAACACTATAATTGAAACACAAGATGTGATAAGATATTTAGAGATGAAGTTTCGAATCTCTTAACGTAAAAAGGAGACAGCGTATGAAGAAAAAGTGGGTCAGTTTACTTTGCGCAGGTCTGATGCTGGGCAGCACGATTGCAGTACCGGCAGAAAATATGCCGGGAGAAAGCCAGACAATATTGGAATCGCTGCAGGAAAGCACGGAAGCTATCTATGAGATTGAAGAAGAAATTGCTAGTCCTATGGAAGGTTCAGCAGCGTATGAGGAAGAAAATGACGAGACGCTGAATGAAGAAAATTCCACAAATGATGAAACTTCTGCTTCTGAAATTTCAGAGGAAGAAGTCTTGGAAGATAAAGTACCGGTGGTACAGGCGTCGGAGAGTGTAACCGTTCCGGAAGCCATGCAGGGAATTAATAACTGGGTATCCAATGTCGTGGCAGCGGATACCTTCCTTTCCGGTGTCAGCAGCACAGGAACGGACTGGTTCGCTCTTGGACTGGGGCGTCAGGGGCTTTTTTCAAAGGCCTCCGGATATTTATCTGCTGGAGAAGGTTATGTAACGGAACAGTATCAGACGAATGGGATGTTAAGTAAGACAAAAGCAACGGAGTGGCATCGTCTTACTTTTGCCGTGCTGGCCTCCGGCGGAGATCCGACCGCCTTTGGTACAGATACTTCCGGTCAGAGTGTGAACCTGATTGCGGATGGTGTATATAATTGTAAAGTGGGAAAACCCTGGAAGCAGGGAATTAACGGAGCAATCTTTGCGCTTCTTGCGCTGGATACAAAGAATTATGAAGTACCGGAAGATGCTTCTTACAGCAGAGAGGATCTGATTGCCTATATTTTGAAAAAGGAACTTTCCGGAGGCGGCTTTACTCTTGTTGGAAGCAAAGCAGATGTGGACATTACAGCGATGGCGCTTCAGTCTCTGGCTCCCTACTATGGAAGACGGGAAGATGTGACAGAAGTGGTTGACCGGGCGCTGACCTGGCTTTCTTCCGCGCAGAGACCGGATGGCAATTACAGCACGGATGACTTTGGAATGGGGACCGGTCCGGTAGACAACTGCGAGAGTACGGCACAGGTGTTGGTTGCGCTCTGCGCGCTCGGAATCGATCCTCTCACGGATTCCCGCTTTATCACAGACAGTGGAAAGACGGTTCTGGACGGTATGCTGAAGTTCTACAATACATCCGATGGAGGCTTCCGCCATATCCTGGAGGATAAAGACAGCGATGGTATTCCGGATAACGACAGTGACGGCATGGCCTGTCAGCAGGGATTATATGCGCTGGTTGCCTACGATCGTTTCTGCAGGGGGGAGACCAATCTCTACGATTTCCGTATGGAAGCGCAGGATTCGATCCTGAAGGCAGAGATCGATGGTACGGTTTATACTGCGGAAAAGTCACAGAATATGGCCCTGGAGGTTCCGCGCAATACCACAGAGATTGCACTTACCAACATTCCGATCGGCTCCTATGACTGGGCAGTTGTTACCGTGGATGGAAATTCTTACCAGACGGAATACGGTCTGGCGGACGGAAGTACGCCGCTGAAGGAGGCACTACCCATATCCGACGGCACGGAGATTGCGATTGAAGTACATCACCGGAACAGTGATACAGAAAACTGGACGCTGACGGTGAACTGGAGTGCTGATGCGGCTGCGAAAGCGGTCATCAGCCAGATTGAGGCTCTTCCGGATACAGCCGATCTGACACTGGATGACAAAGCGCAGGTAGAGAAGGTTCGCGGCAGCTATGACGCATTGAACGAAGACGAGAAGGCACAGATCACGAATTACGTAAAGCTGGAAGCCGCAGAGAAGCAGATCAAAGCGTTGGAGAAGCAGGCGGCGGAAGAGCTGGACGCGAAGAGAAAAGCATTCGCTGCCCGTGTCCGTGTGATGGAGAAGCCGGATTGTGTAGCTGACAAGACCCATGTGCAGCAGATGATCAGTGAACTGAATTCACTGGGAACCTGGTCAGAGGAGGCGGCGCTTCGCGAGAAGCTTCACAGTTATCTGCACATTGTCTCGGATCTGGAGAAGGCAGTCGATCAGCTGGATCAGGATATCTGGAATCAGATTGATCCGCTGCGTCTGGATCAGAGCAAGGCGGATACCGTGCGCAGCCTGATGCAGCGTTATGCAGCCATGGCAGCTTCCGACCGTGCGCTGCTGAAGAACAGTCAGAGCCTTCTGGATGCCGCAGACGTGATCCAGGCGCTCGAAGAAGGTACGATTCCGAAACAGATTTTCACCAGCCGTAAGACAACAGGAGAAAGCTTTACATACTCCGGCAGTGCGGATGCTTCCCATCCGTATACGATTACCTTCTCCGGAAGCAAGCTGAAAGGCACTTCGAATATGAATGCCGGCATCATGCTGGAGAACCGTACCGGACTGACCATCTCGGAGGGAACTGTTCCGATTCTGATGCAGCAGAGCACACTGAACGGCAGTATGACCATCCGCATTCAGACAGGTCAGAAGGATGGCAGTTACACACTGTACTGGTATCATCCGGAGAAGGAAGTTCTGCAGACGGTAGGAAGCGTAACGATCTCCGGCGGATATGCAGAATTTACCGTAGCTTCCGGTGGCAGTTTCTGCCTGGCAGAGGGCGAGAAATCTCCGACAGTGACAGCCAGCACCGGCACGAACGGTTCCGCAGATAACAATAGCTCTTCCGGAAACAGTGGCTCCAGTGGAAATACCTCCACGAGCAATAAGACGAATACTTCCTCCGGCAATAAGACCAGCGGAAGTACTTCGAACAGCACGAAGAAAAATAACAGCACTTCCTCCACAAAGAAGAACACAACTTCTTCCACTGCGGAATCTGATACGATAACAGCAAAGATTGCTAATGGCAAAGTTTCGGCGGATCAGTTTGAATCTGTAAAGGGAACGAAGAAAAAACTGGTTGCGGAAGGTAGCCTGGATGCAGAGCATACGTACCGCTATGTTTTCTATGGAGAGGACATTAAGAATGTATCCGAATTCGATGCGGGAATCCTTTCGGAGAATGCGAACGCGGAGAACATCCACCAGCTGGCGGAGAATCCGTTCCTGCTGTTGATACAGCAGCAGGGCGCCTTCCCCGGACAGGCAATGCTGGAAGTACAGACCAGCCTGGAGGATGGTGAATACCTTTTGTTCCGTTATAACGAAACAGAGCGAAAAGCCGAGTATGTCAAGAAGGTAACGGTAGCGTCCGGCACCGCGAAGATTATCCTCGAAGAGGGCGGCGATTATTTCATTGCTGAGCGCGCGAAATCCGGCGCGCTCCCGGCAGAGGAAGAGATAACGGCTGTCGCGGAAGCAGCAGTAACCACCTCACTGGATACAGGAGCCGCCGTCGCACTGGAATCAACCGAAGCCGCCACTGCTGAGACATCAGAAGCGGAGACCGAAGTGGGCACTGCCCCGGTAAAGAGCCGTGCACCTCTTTACACCGCAATTGCGATCATTGTCGCCGGACTGATTCTTATTCCGGGCACGATCATCGGTATGAAGCGAAAGGCGAAGAAAGAAGAACTGGAAGAACAGAAAGAAGAACAGAAAGAAGAACAGAAAAAGAAAGAACAGGAGAAATAGAATGAAAAGCAGTAAAAAGATATTCGCTGGGCTCGTGCTCAGCATGATGCTCCTCTTCACCGGCTGTCAGACGGCAGCCGTGCAGGAGGAAGTGAAGACCTCGGCAGCAGCTGTGCAGGAGGAAACCACCTCCGCAGAGGAAACTTTCGCAGCAGAGAGCTCAAGCGAAGCAGCTTCTTCCGATGAATACATCGATATGGACTATGTCAACGAGAATTACACACAGGAATCCGGCGACAATTTTGATAAATACGCCTCCGAATCCGGAGCCGCAGCATCAACTGCAGCGCCTGCTTCTTCATCGAATTCAAATACAAATACGACATCTGCTTCGGACGAGACAGAAGATGCGGGAACGAAGGATCAGTACAACACAGACCCGATCCCGGAAGGCAAGCCGCAGCCGGTGGAATGGCAGGATGCGGATGTGGATGAGGACAAGGAGCTTACCTGCACGCTGCTGGTAGAGTGCTCCACGATCCTGAATAACATGGGCGATCTGACGGAAGGCAAGGAGAGCCTGGTACCCGCCGATGGCATCATCTATGCGAAACAGACTGTTACCTTCTACGAAGGCGAATCGGTATTTGATGTACTGCTTCGTGAGATGCAGAACAATCGTATTCATATGGAATATGTGATGACACCGATGTATAATTCGAACTACATTGAAGGTATCAATAACCTGTATGAGAAAGATTGCGGGCGTTGGTCCGGCTGGATGTACTGCGTGAATGGCTGGTACCCGAACTATGGCTGCAGCCGCTATCAGGTACAGCAGGGCGATGAGATCGAGTGGCATTACACTTGTGATCTCGGACGTGACCTTGGACAGGAAGTACCGACAGACTAAGGTGAAAACTTAACCCTGGAACAGAATTATAGCGGAATTCCACAAAGCTGCATTTTGGTGCAACTTTTCCGTGGGATTCCGCTATTGTTTTACCCTGGTACAAGTTTTCCGTGGGATTCCGCTATTGTTTTACCCTGATACAAGTTTTTCGTGGGATTGCACAAAGTTGAAGTCTGGTATACTCTATCAGCGGGCTCACTCAAAGTTCTGTCTTGGTGCAGGTTATCAGCGGGACTCTAGTTTTCTGCGGCAGTTCTCTGCCGGAATCAACAGGGAAAGGCTCAGTCCGGTCACTGGTGCTGCGTTTCCGGCCTCGGTTCGCGCGCCGATTAGCTGCCAGTCGCTTCGACTCGCCCTTACGGGCTCAAACAGTGAAGCTTTGTGGCAGCAGCTAGCGCAAACCTCGTCTCGGAAGCCTTGCAATGTGCCCGAACACGAGCACTTTCCTGCTTTCTTCCTGCCAGAGAACTTGACCGCGTAGAATACCCAACTTCGAAAGTTGTTAAAAGAATCGGAAATAGATTTTTGGACTATGAAATATTATATATCTTCAATGTAGACTCAGGGACAAGCCGACTCTCTTCTACACGGACACATTGCGAGGCTTCCGAGTGCAGGGCTGCGCTAGCTTCCGCCACCGAGCCCAACTGTCTGAGCCCGCAAGGGCGAGTCTGGGCGAATGGCGGATAACAGGCGCGCGGCCCGGAGCCGGAAACGCAGCACCCGTGGCCGTGTGAAGATGAGTTCGGCTTGTCCCGGAGAATGCGCGGAGCGTTTATTTCACCACCGTAAGCCCCGCAAGGGACGGCGTGGCCATGAGAGAATAATTCGTGTGATAGATCACGAATCCCGGCTTCGTCCCGGCCGGTTTCTTGATCTGTTTCTTCTGGATATAATCCACTTCTACCTTGGCGGCATCTCTTCCTGCGGAATAGTAAGCTGCCAGAGCGCCCGCCTCCTCGTAGACACGGTCGGGCAGCTCTTTCCCTTCCGTCTTTACAATCACATGTGAGCCGGGAATTCCTTTCGCATGGAACCACCAGTCATTGCCTGTTGCAAGTCCGAACGTAAGCTCCTCATTCTGATAGTTGTTCTTGCCCACATAGATGTGAAAACCATCAGATGAAATATAGTGGAATGGCTTACTTGTAATCTTTACTTTCTTCCGGTCACCGCCGTGCTTCTTGATATAACCGGATTCCTGCAGCTCTGCCTTGATCTGCACCAGATCCTCCTCCAGCAGAGCAATATCCAGAGATGTCTGCACTGATTCCAGGTGATCAATCTCAGCTTTCGTCTCCTCCAGAAGGGTAAGCAGCGCTTCGTGTGTGCGCTTCAGCTTCTGATAGCGATCGAAATATTTCACAGCATTTTCCTGCGCTGTCATTGTAGGGTCCAGCGGAATTGAAATTTCTTTATTATCGTCATAGTAGTTCTGAGCCACCAGAACCTTCTCACCGCCCTCCAGACCATAACCAAAGCTCTGAATCAGTTCGCCGTAGATCCGGTATTTCTCACGCTTCTCTGTATCCTTCTGCTGTTTCAGCTGCAGATCATATTTCTTGCGGTTGCGTTCCAGCGCGGTCTGCACGATGCGGCGCAGCTCCGAAGATTTCTGACGGATGCGGGTGATTGTGTTCTTCTGTGCATAGTAAAGCTCCAGAACACGGCTCATGCAGTTGAAGGTTTCGGCGCGATCAGTCTCCGCGTACATCTGCAGCGGGAGTGCAGCGAATTCCAGCGGCTCTTCCCCGTGGTAGACAATATTAGGAACGAAGGAAGCCTCCCGCACCTCATCCATGAGAAGAGAGAACGTCCGGTAAAGGTGCGTGCGGGACGGCTCGTCCAGCGCCTGCACCGGAGCCGCGGAGTCAAGACTTGCGCGATAGCAGATCTCCTCTGCCATCACAGGACTCAGACCTGTCAGGTTCATATAGATCGCTTTCGCGGTCGGCTGGGGTGCCTGGCAGACAGTTGAGCAGAACTCTTCTTCCGTGACGGTAAGCGGGTTCAGCTTGTGCGATGTCTCCGGGATGAAGTAAGGCCGTCCGGGCAGAACTTCGCGCACGGAGCTGACCTGCAGGGAGATGTGCTTAATGCTGTCGATGATCCGGTCAGAGTCATCCGTGAAAATAATATTGCTGTGCTTACCCATGAGCTCTACGATCAGATACTTCCGGCAGAGATCACCCATCTCATCCAGATGCTCGATTTCGATACGAAGAATACGCTCCAGACCTGGCTGTGTTACACTTAAAATCCGGCCGTTGCCGATGTGCTTGCGCAGAAGCATACAGAATCCGGGAGCTGTTGCCGGGTTGGGCTTGGTTTCTTCTGTAAAATAAATGAGCGGTAGAGATGCGCCGGCGGAGATCAGAAGCTTCCAGGTATCCTTCTGATTCTTGACTGTGAGCATCAGCTCATCCGGCTCCGGCTGTGCGATTTTTGAGATACGGCCGCCCACCAGGCGACTGCGCATCTCATGTGCCATAGAGGCGATTACAATTCCATCTAATGCCATAGCTAACCTCTTTCATTTCTATTGCCGGCAGATACCGACAAAACATTCGTAATTCCTTAATATTGACTTATCCTTAAAATTGAATTATAATTTACTATAAAAGCCTTGTCAAGCTGTGCGGGAATCCGGCAGATATACCTTGCGCTTTGAATGCTTCGTATCTGCCTTCTCTTCAGGATGGCGGCAGGAGCAATGCAGGCAGTTCCGGCGGGAGATCAGAGCATGGCCGGCTGCAGGAAGGGAAGAATCATGGTAAAGAGCATGACCGGTTTTGGCCGGGCAGAGATTTCGAATGACAGGCATAAGATGCTGGTAGAGATGAAGGCGGTGAATCACCGTTATCTGGATTTCAGCATCAAGCTTCCGAGAAGACTGAATCTATTTGAATCCAGAATCCGCAATATCATCAAGGAATATGCGGAGCGCGGCAAGTTGGATATCTATGTTTCCTATGAGAATTTCATCGGCGGAGAGGGGAGCCTGACCTATCATGCGGATCTGGCAGGACTCTATATGCGTTATCTGGAACAGATGAGCCGTGAGTTTGGAATCGAGAATCGTGTGACGACGATGGATCTTGCCCGCCTGCCGGAGGTTCTCTCCATGGAGCAGGAGGAAGACGAAGAGGAAGAACTGTGGCAGCTGTTGGAGCAGACGCTACGCAGCGCGGCAGAGCATTTTGTGGAGCAGCGCAGCCGCGAGGGCGAGCAGCTCCGGACGGATCTTCTGCAGAAGCTTTCCGGCATGGAGGAGGATGTCGCTCAGATCGAGGCACACTCTCCTGAAGTGGTTCAGAACTACCGGGTGAAGCTGGAAGACAAGATTCGCGAGCTTCTGGATTCCGCAAATGTAGATGAAGCTCGTCTGATGACGGAAGTGGCTCTATTTGCAGATAAGATCTGCGTGGATGAGGAGACGGTTCGTCTGCGCAGCCATATCAGCGGAATGCGCAGTGCTCTGGAAGCAGAGAGCGGGCAGAGTGTCGGGAGAAAGCTGGACTTTATTGCGCAGGAGATGAACCGGGAGGCGAATACCATTCTCTCCAAGTGCAATAATATGGATATTTCCGGTATTGCGATCCGCCTGAAGACGGAGATTGAGAAGATCCGCGAGCAGGTACAGAATATTGAGTAAGCTGATCAATATTGGTTACGGAAATGTGATGAACGCCGACAGGATCGTTGCGGTGGTCAGCCCGGATTCCGCGCCGGTGAAGCGGCTGGTGCAGGCAGCGAAGGATAACGGAACCGCTGTGGACGCGACACAGGGCCGGAAGACTAAGGGCGTGATTATCACAGATACAGAGAAGATCGTGCTGTCCGCGCTTTTGCCGGAGACAATCGCCGGCCGCTGTGAGGACCGGGAGGCGAAGAGGCAGTGGGAGGTAAAGAATGAAAAGTAGAGGCCGCATGGTTATCATATCGGGATTTTCCGGTGTGGGTAAGGGAACATCGATTGGTGCTCTCATGAAGAAGTATCCGGATGAATTTGCTTTCTCCGTTTCCGCTACGACCCGGAAGCCGAGAGCGGGTGAGGTCAACGGAGAAGCCTATCATTTTCTGAAGAAGGAAGAGTTCGAAGAGCTGATTCGCGACGGGAAGCTGGTGGAGTATACCTGCTATCAGGGCAATTATTATGGCACACCGGAGTTCTCTGTATTCCCCTGGCTGGAGAAGGGGGTGAATGTCATCCTGGATATCGAGGTTGAGGGAGCTGCCAATATCAAGAAGAAGTATCCGGAAGCGCTCACCATATTTCTGATTCCGCCGAGCGCGGCGGCATTGAGAACTCGTCTGGAGGGACGCGGCACGGAGACTGAGGAGCAGATCAATGGCCGTCTGGCACGGGCTGCGGAGGAAGCTCCCATTGCGAAGCAGTACGAGGCACTGATTGTGAATGACGATCTGAATGTCTGCGTCGCGGAGCTCCGGAGGCTGATCGATGATCCGTCTCTGGCGGAAGCTTATTATAGAAAGAACCTGCCTCTGGTCGAGGAGCTGGAGCGAACCATTTGCGAAATATAAATAACCACAATAATAATCATAAAGGAGAAAAAATATGTTACACCCTTCTTATTCTGAATTAATGCAGGAAGTAAATAAAGATGTTCACAACGGTGAGACTCCGATCGTACAGAGCCGCTACTCGATCGTACTGGGAACGGCTAAGCGTGCGCGTCAGCTGATCGCGGCCGGCAAGACGCAGATGAACGGGGAGGAGAAGAAGCCGCTTTCTATCGCGGTAGAAGAGCTGCGGACTGGCGGTTTCAAGATCCTCAGCGAGGAGAGCGAGAACTATGAGAATTATGAGGATGAACCCCTGGCATGAGGAAGATCCTGTTTATCTCGCTTGGATGCGACAAAAATTTAGTGGATTCCGAGGTTATGCTCGGACTTTTGCATAAGGCCGGTTTCGCACTTACGGATGATGAGCGGGAGGCGGATGTAATCGTAGTGAATTCCTGCTGCTTTATCGGTGACGCCAAGGAGGAGAGCATTAACACAATTCTCGATATGGCACGCTATAAGGAGATCGGTGTGTGCAAAGCGCTGGTTGTGACTGGCTGTCTGGCGGAGCGCTATAAGGAAGAAGTGCTTACCGAGATGCCGGAAGTGGATGCCGTTGTCGGGACGTCCTCTTACGATCACATTGTGGAGGTTGTTCAGTCTGTGTTGGAGCATCATATCCATACGCAGACTTTTGAGAGCATCGATATCACTCCGACGCGTACGGCGAACCGTCTGGTGACAACCGGAGGGCATTATGCTTTCCTGAAGATTGCGGAAGGCTGTGACAAGCATTGCACATACTGTGTAATTCCGCAGGTGCGCGGTCATTACCGCAGTGTCCCGATGGAGGATCTTCTTGCGGAGGCGAGGAGCCTTGTGGACGGCGGTGTGAAGGAACTGATCCTGGTTGCGCAGGAGACGACACTTTACGGAGTAGATCTTTATGGGGAGAAAACCCTGCCGAAGCTGCTGCGTGAGCTGGCGAAGATCCCCGGTCTGGTGTGGATCCGGATTCAGTACTGCTATCCGGAGGAGATCACGGACGAGCTGATTCAGACGATCCGTGAGGAGATGAAGGTATGCTCTTACTTGGATATTCCGATTCAGCATGCCAGCGATTCCATTCTGAAGCGCATGGGACGCCGCACGACAGAGTCCGCAATCCGTGAGATGATTGCAAAGCTGCGCCGTGAGATTCCGGATCTGGCTCTGCGTACGACGTTGATTTCCGGCTTCCCCGGAGAGACCGAAGAGGATCACGAGACGCTGATGCGCTTTATTGACGATATGGAATTCGACCGTCTGGGCGTCTTCACCTATTCGCAGGAGGAGGATACTCCAGCGGCGGCGATGGAGGATCAGATTCCGGAGGAGGTCAAGGAGGAGCGCCGTGCCGAGGCGATGGAGCTTCAGCAGGAGATTTCACTGGAGAAATGCCAGGATATGATCGGCCGTACCGTCCTTGTGATGATCGAGGGCAAAGTGGCAGATGAGAACGCTTATGTGGGACGTACTTACCGGGATGCCCCTGGTGTGGATGGGTATATTTTCATTAATACAGATCAGGAGCTGATGAGCGGTGATTTTGTACACGCCAGAGTGACAGGTGCTCTGGAATATGATCTGATGGGAGAACTCTGCGATGAATTTACCGAATAAACTGACAACACTTCGTGTGATTATGATTCCGTTTTTTGTCGTATTCATGCTTGCGGATATGGGCCGCACTGGTGATTATATCGCGCTGGCGCTGTTCTGCCTGGCCAGCCTGACGGATTTCTTCGATGGATATCTGGCCAGAAAGAATCATTTGGTTACGAATTTCGGCAAGTTTATGGATCCGTTGGCGGATAAGCTGCTGGTAGGCTCCGCGGCAATCTGTCTGATCGAGATGGGGCGTATTCCGGCATGGGTTGTAGTGATTCTGATCAGCCGTGAGTTTATTATCAGCGGTTTTCGTTTGATTGCTGCAGACAATGGTGTGGTTATCGCCGCCAGTATGTGGGGCAAGTTCAAGACGGTATGCCAGATGTTCATGACGATTGCTCTGATTCTTCATCTGGATACGCCGGTATGGGCAGTTGTGGAGCAGGTATTGATCTGGGGGTCTGTGGCCCTTACAATCGTATCTCTGGTGGATTATATTTATAAGAATCGACATGTGCTGAAGGACGGTCACTACGAAGTATAGAGCCACAGTAAGATTCGCGCAAGCAGAACTGGGTTGCGGCTCTGAAGAACTACGATAATTTATCGTACAGCGGCAGGGCATTAATGGCGGTGCTGCGGGACGGAGACTGCGTATGAGATGGATAAAGCAGCTGTATATGGGAGAATCAGCGGAGCGTAAGAAGGACAGAATCATCAGGGGGATCCGGGAGAGCAGAATTCTGCTGGATGTCTATGTCTTCACACTTCCGGAGAACCCGGAGGATCAGCTGGATATTATCCCCTCGAACTGGCTTCGTCAGTCTCATTATAAGAACAGGGAGGAGCTTACCATTATCGGGTTTGCCAGAGGATGGGAGGAAGTAGAGTGTGTGCTGCTTGCGCTGGTGGCGGATGCTATGAAGGCACTCGGCACGCCGGATCTGCGATCCTATCTGAAACTCCTCCTTACAGAGAAGGAGGATGTGGATGATTAGTGTCATTTTGGCCATACTAAAGATCATCGGCATTGTCCTTCTCTGTCTTCTGGGACTTTTGCTTCTGATTATACTGGCGGTTCTGCTCGTGCCGATTCGCTATCAGGCGGCCGGCAGCGCGGCAGAGAAAGAAATCCATGCGCGTGCTGGTATTTCCTGGCTGCTGCATCTCATACAGGTAAAGCTGGAGCTGGTGAACCAGAAGGCTGGTATTACCGTGAAACTCTTCGGAATCCCGATCCGGAGGATGGGAACGCTCTTCGAATCCGCAGAAAATGAAGAAAATCCGGATTCAGGGAATTCATCCCGAAAAACTGATTCGGAAGAAACAGGCAAAAATGCTGAAAGGCAGCGTACGGATAGCAATTCGGAAACCAGAATTCCTAAGATTTCGGACGAGGTACTGGAAAGCCTGCCGATGGAGAAAAATGTTTTATCCGAAGAGCGAAAAGCAGACCGCACACAACCGGCGGTTCGAACCGTGAATCGGCAGAAAGAAAGCACGTCGAAGAGCGAAGAAGAGCAGAAGCCGCAGAAAGAAAAGAATCCTGAATCTGCGGCAGAAGCAAAGAAAGCGGGGAAGGCACAGAGAAACACGGACAGGGGAAGACAGAGGGCGGAGCGGACAAAGCAAAAAGAAGAACACGCGAAGCGGAAAGAAGCGCAAAAAGAACAGAAGATACAGCAGAAAGAAGAAAAGCGCCGGCGCAGAGAGAAACAGAGGGAGAAGCTGGAAGATTTCCTGGATCAGATTCAGAATCCGGAGAATCAGAGAGCCTTCCGCCTGGTTCGTACGCAGACCGGAAAGCTTCTACTTCATATTCTGCCGACCAGGCTTTCGATACAGGCAAGGGTCGGACTCTCTGATCCGGCGGCGACCGGCATGCTCCTCGGTGCTTTTTATGCGCTCTATCCGATCTATCAGGATCATATCCGTGTAACCGGTGAATTTGAGACGGAGGTCCTGGAAGGCAGCTTCCGCCTGAAGGGGCGAATCCGGATCGGATCGCTTCTTATGATTGTTTTTCCGGTGATCCGGGATAAAAGTGTTCGAAGACTGATCAAACAGGTATTCAGGAGGTAAGACAATGGCAGATAATAATAACGTCAATAGTGTAGTAGATTCCTTGTTAAAAGGCCTGGAGGGCTTTGCTACAGCAAAGACAGTAGTGGGAGAGGCGATTCATGTCAATGATACCATTATCCTTCCTCTGGTAGATGTTAGCTTCGGAATTGGAGCCGGAGCGGCGCTGAACGAAGAAAAGAAGAAGAACAACGGCGGCGGAGGCATGGGAGCGAAGATGAGTCCCAGTGCGGTTCTGTTAATTCAGAACGGAGTTCCGCGCCTGATTAATATCAAGAATCAGGATACGGTAACGAAGGTTCTCGATATGGTGCCGGATCTGATCAATCGCTTTACCGGCAAGACGGAGCCGGTAGACCCGGAAGCTCAGGATATTATCGATCATATGGGAGAAGAAAAATAGAACCGGAATAAACCGGCATGAAAGTTTGACAGGGAAGTTCAGACGGGAAATTCAGAGGAAGAACAGGCAGGGACAATAGAAATTCGGAATAGACTCCGGCATAGGAATGGAACCGGCAGCATAGACTGAGAGAGAAGACGCGCGGAAGCGGAAGTCCGGGAAGGAGTCCCTGAGGTGAAGAAAGTAATCGGGCTAGTTCTGTTCTGTACCGGTGTTGGCATGGCACTTATGCTGCTTCTTCCGCATCGGATCTCGGTATTGTTCGTAATTACGGCGATGATACTGGTCGGATATAATCTGTTCTGTTCCTGCTGAACAAAAAGAAATGGGAAGATGCAAAATTGCATCTTCCCATTTCTTTATAGAACACAATCACTTATGCTCTCTCAACCAGACCAGACTTCAGGCAAGAAGTACAAACGTACATTTTCTTGGTAGCCTCGCCAACTTTTACTTTTACGGACTTTACGTTAGCCTTCCACATCTTATTGGATCTTCTATGAGAGTGACTCACTGCATTTCCGAAATGAGCGCTTTTTCCGCATACTGCACACTTAGCCATTATCGCACCTCCTCACGATCTATCATAAGTCTGATATGTACAGACTCAGAACATTATTTATGATACCAGAAACGGAAGAGAATTGCAAGTATTATTTTAATAAAAATTTTCTTTGCATTTCAGGAAAAAGAAGGTATAATGTAATTTAGTATGATATGCGTAAGGAGGACTCGTTATGAAGTGTCGGATCAGTACGGAACTGGGTGAGATCATTGTCGATACCGATGTGATTGCTAAATACGCCGGAACGATTGCTGTTGAGTGCATCGGCATCGTGGGCATGGCTACCAAGAACGTGAAGGATGGTCTTGTGAATCTTCTTCGCAAGGAGAACCTGTCGAATGGAATTAATGTAACCGTAGAGGATAATCGCCTCTGCCTGGATTTCCATGTAATTGTTGCTTACGGCGTAAGCATTTCTGCTGTTTCCGATAACCTGATTGAGACCGTAAAGTATAAGGTCGAAGAATTTACAGGTATTGGAGTAGAGCAGATCAATATTTATGTGGAAAGCGTACGAGTGATCGATTAACTCGAGGAGGATGTAATAGTGTCAAATAATACAATTGATGCCAGACTGCTGCGCCAGATGTTCCTGGCAGGCGCGAAGAATCTGGAACTGAATAAAGAATGGATCAATGACCTGAATGTATTTCCAGTGCCGGACGGCGATACCGGAACGAATATGACGCTGACGATTCTGTCGGCGGTGAAGGAGGTTCAGAATCTTTCGGAAGTTACCATGGAGACTCTCTCCAAGGCGATCTCTTCCGGTTCCCTGCGCGGAGCCAGAGGTAATTCCGGCGTTATTCTATCGCAGCTGTTCCGTGGCTTCACGAAGGAATTGAAGACGCTGGAACTGCTGGATCGTCCGGCGGCGGCGCGCGCGCTTCAGCGTGCGACGGAGACTGCGTACAAGGCAGTTATGAAGCCGAAGGAAGGTACGATTCTTACAGTTGCCAGAGGCATTTCGGATAAGGCCGCAGAGCTTGCGGAGGAAGAGGGCGATATGGAGTCCTTCCTAGAGCAGCTGATTTCCCATGGCGAATATGTATTAAGCTGTACCCCGGATATGCTTCCGGTACTGAAGCAGGCGGGAGTTGTGGATTCTGGCGGACAGGGTCTGATCCAGGTACTGAAGGGCACCTACGACGGACTTCTTGGCAAGGAGATCGAGGCACCGCAGGCAGCGGAGCAGAAGCCCACAGCAGAGGAGAAGGCTTCTGCAGGGGCGGCTTCCGCGGATCTCGGCGATATTAAGTTCGGTTACTGCACCGAGTTTATCATTAATCTGGAGAAGGAATTCCCTCTGGAGGAGGAACATTCCTTCAAGGCTTATCTCGAATCTATCGGTGATTCCATCGTAGTAGTTGCGGATGATGAGATCGTGAAGGTACATGTACACACGAACGATCCCGGTCTTGCGATTCAGAAGGCGCTGACTTACGGCAGCCTGTCCCGCATGAAGATTGACAACATGCGCGAAGAGCATGAGGAGAAGCTGATTCGTGAGGCTTCCCGTGTGGCTGCTGAGGAGAAAGTGAAGGAACAGGCGGCCGCAGAGGCTGCGAAGGCCAGCGAGCCTCGGAAAGAAGCCGGTTTCGTTGCGGTATCTATCGGCGACGGTCTGGCGGAGATCTTCCGCGGACTGAATGTGGATTATATTATCGAGGGCGGACAAACCATGAATCCCAGCACGGAGGATATGCTGCAGGCAGTGGATCATGTGAATGCGGATACCGTATATATTTTCCCGAATAACAAGAACATTATACTTGCTGCAGAGCAGGCCGCTCATTTAGTGATCGACAAGCAGATCATTGTGGTTCCTTCCACGACGGTTCCTCAGGGCATTACCGGTGTGATCAGCTATTCCCCTTCCCGCACGCCGGAAGAGAACCGTGAGGTGATGATCGAAGAGATGAAGCGCGTGAAGACCGGTCAGGTTACCTATGCGGTGCGCAACACGACGATTGATGATCGCCCGATTCATGAAGGTGATATTATGGGAATCGGAGATCACTCCTCCCTTCTTGCCGTTGGCTCGGACATCGCTTCTGTAACGCAGGATATGCTGGAAGCTATGGTGAACGAGGAATCGGAATTGATCAGCATCTACTATGGCGCGGACATCACGGAGGAAGATGCGGAGAAGATGCAGATGGCAGTGGAAGCGTCCTATCCGGACTGTGATGTAGAAGTACATTACGGCGGACAGCCGATCTACTACTATATTGTATCAGTAGAATAAAGCAGGAATTTCGGTCAGGGCAGGAGGACATTTCTCCTGCCCTTTTTGCGAGGTATGAACGATGAAGCAGACAGACAGAATCGACAGATGCGGCGGGATCGGTACGAAGACCATGCAGCAGTTTCAGACGCTTGGCGTGGAGACGGCCGGTGATCTCCTGCGATATTATCCGGTTCGCTACGAATTTTTCGGAAATCCGATTCCACTGGAGGAGGCGGGGGCCGGAAATGTCGTAACGATTCGCGTCATTCCGGAAGGAAGACCGCAGAATATGAGGAATTCCCGCATGCAGATGATCAGCGTCTGGGCCGGCGATGGTACCGGGCGGATTCGTCTGAACTGGTATCATATGCCATATGTCATTTACCGGATTAAGAAAGGGCAGACATACTTCTTTCGTGGGACGCTGATCCGGGATTCCTTCGGGCTCTCCATGAATCAGCCGGATATCTGGGAGCCGGAGGAGTACCAGATGTTTGCCGGACGTCTGCAGGCTTCCTATGCGCTGGTGAAGGGACTTTCACGAAACCGAGTGCAGAAAGCACTGACACAGATTCTGGATGAGGCGGAGGATCTGTCCGATGAGCTTCCTGCCGGGATTCGGAAGGCATATGACCTGCCGGACTGGATCTGGGCGGTGCGGCAGATTCATTTTCCGGAGAGCACGGAAGCGCTTGCGGCTGCCAGAAGGCGTCTCGTGTTCGATGAGTTCTTCCTGTTTATTCTGGGAATCCGGCAGATGAAGAATCATCAGGAATTTCACGAGAATCCTTTCCACTTTGAGCAGCACGCATACGCGGACCGGCTGCTGGCCGGGCTTCCCTACCGGTTGACTGGCGATCAGCAAAGAACACTGGAAGAAATCCGCAGGGATCTGCGGGGCGATCATCTAATGAATCGCCTGGTTCAGGGTGACGTTGGCTCCGGCAAGACGATTCTGGCGATGCTGGCGCTGACTGAGACTGCGGAGAACGGCTGGCAGGGTGCGCTGATGGCTCCAACAGAAGTTCTGGCAAGGCAGCACGCGCAGTCCTTCCGGGAAATGTATGAGCGCTGGGAGATTCCTTTTCAGGTTGAGTTGCTGACCGGCTCTATGACGGCAGCGGAGAAGCGGAAAGCATATCAGCGAATTGCGGATCACAAGGCAGATATCATCATCGGTACTCACGCACTGATCCAAGAGAAGGTGGTCTATGACCGGCTGGCTCTTGTGGTAACAGATGAGCAGCACCGCTTCGGCGTGCGCCAACGCAAGGCCTTCTCGCAGAAAGGCGAGATGCCGCATACGCTTGTTATGAGCGCAACGCCGATTCCGCGGACGCTGGCGATCATTCTGTACGGTGATCTGGATATCTCCGTAATCCATGAGCTCCCCGGCGAGCGTCTGCCGATCAAAAACTGTGTGGTGGATTCCTCGTATCGGGAGAAAGCCTACACTTTTATGCAGAAGGAAATCCGCGCGGGACGTCAAGTCTATGTTATCTGTCCGCTGGCGGAGGAGAGCGAAGGCATTCCGGCGGAGAACGTCGTGGATTACGCAGATAAGCTTCGGAAGATCTTTCCGCCTTCCATTCGGATCGAATATCTTCACGGACGCATGGATGCGAAGACAAAGAATGCCCGGATGGAGGCATTTCTGTCCGGTGAGATTCAGATTCTGGTGTCAACGACGGTTATCGAGGTCGGTGTTAACGTGCCGAATGCTACCGTTATGATGATTGAGAATGCCGAGCGATTCGGGCTGGCTCAGCTTCATCAGCTGCGCGGCCGTGTCGGGCGCGGTGGCTATCAGTCCTACTGTATTTTCATGACGGATTCCGGACAGACCGAACGTCTGGAGATTCTGAAGACGTCCAACGATGGATTTCAGATCGCGGAGGAGGATCTGAAGCTGCGCGGCCCCGGCGATCTCTTCGGTACGAGGCAGAGTGGAAGCCTGCAGTTCTCACTGGGGGATATTTTTACCGATCATACAGTTCTGCAGAAAGCAGCGGAGGCTGCCGGGAGAGTTCTTTCGGAAGACCCGGAGCTGCAGCAGCCGGAGCACACCGCACTGAGGGAACAGATTGAACGCGGCCGGGAGCGGGAGATTGCCCGGATTCTATAGAAAGCAAAGCAATCGTAACGCTGGATGGGATCAGAACATTCGGCAGAAAAGAGAAAGGAAGCATTCGATGGAAAATTCATATCGCTTTTTTGCAAATAAAGATTGTAAATACTACCCCTGCCATGAGGGAATCGAAGAGATGAACTGCATGTTCTGCTTCTGCCCTTTCTATCTGCAGGCAAAATGTCCCGGTAAGCCGGAGTGGTTCAGGAACGCAGCCGGAAAACAGATCAAGGACTGTACGAATTGTACGTTCCCTCATCGGCCGGAAAGTTATGACGTAATCATTCGCTGGATTAGGAATCAGAACCAGAAATAATACCGGGATGGAAAGCGGAAGCGCAGATGTAATAAAGATTTAAACAAAAAAAACTTGCTGAAGAAAATCGGATATACTATAATATCAATGATATCAGGATGAAAAGATGCAGGTAAAAATGCGAAGTATTTCAGGTATCAGGATAGAAACATTTATGGTTCATAAGATAAGAAAGCATGATTTATAAATGAAGAGATACAATTGGAAGAATAAGGTAATAAGCGGAACCGGTATCCTGTGCGCAGTACTCCTTGCGGGTTGCTCCTCACAGGAGCTTCCTTCCGTGCTGTTCCCGGCAGCGGTTCTGGAGGATACTTCAGAGAATACCGCAGGGGCAGCGGATTCGGACAGCGATTCTGAGAGCGAAGAAGCTACCTCTGCCATCCAGCTGGATCTGGAGCAGGTACTGGCGGAAGGGTTGTATATTGATGAATACTATGTAGGAGGCATGACGATTGCGGAGGCGAGAGATGTTCTCCAGAAGGCATATGAGGAGGCTGGACAGACGGCAGCTACCGTATACTGGCAGACGAACCCGGTGAAGACAAATCTTGCGGATCTGGGGCTGTACTGGAGTATTGATGATGCACTTTCCCGCGCGGCTACACTCTGGCAGCAGGGCAATCTCATCCGTCGCTATAAGATTCGGCAGGATCTGACGGGCAGTGAGTATCATCTTTCCATGAAGAAGCGGCTGACACAGTCGGCTGTGGAGAATTTCCTTACGGATTATGTCGCGGATGTCTATGATATTGCGCCGAAGGATGCGGAACTGACACATACTGGCAACGGTTTTGAGGTCAGTCAGGACGAGGATGGCCTGGGGGTGGATATTGATGCCACCTGGAAGAAGATTGCCATGGCTTATGCTGAGAACGAGGATGATTATACGGAGATCACCGTTGAGGCGGAGCTTGAGACTGTACGGCCGCACTGCCCGACAGATGATCTGAAGCTGATTAAGGATCTGTTGGGCTCCTCCTATACGGATTATTCCGTGGGAAGCGCGACACGAAGCGTGAACGTGGAGGTGGCGACGGACAATGTCAGCGGCGCAATTGTGATGCCGGGTGATACGGTGTCGGTCAGTGAGCGTATGAAGCCTCGTACCGCGGAGAATGGTTATCAGTCCGGAGGCACGATGGTGAACGGTGTGATTGAGGATTCGATTGGCGGAGGTATCTGTCAGGTCAGCACAACGCTTTACAATGCCCTTCTGAAGGCGGAAGTGCAGATTGATGAGCGCCATAATCATTCGATGGTTGTAAGTTATGTTTCACCCGGCAAGGATGCGGCTGTTTCTGAGGACGGCGGCAAGGATCTGGTATTCACGAACAACCGGGAGACTCCGATCTATATCGAGGGTTATACGGACGGAACGAATGTATATTTCTTCGTCTATGGTGTGGAAGACCGTCCGGAGAATCGGAAGGTTACTTTTGAAGCAACGGAAACTTATCGAAAGGAATATGCCGAAGGCGGCGTGGAAGTGGATGCTTACCTGGAGAAAATTGTTACGATCGATGGGGAAGAAGTCAGCCGTGTGAAGCTTCATACAGATCACTATGAGCCTTCCAGCCGGCTGAACGGAACGATCAACTGATGACAGACCAGAAGAGAAGAGCCGGAAGCAGGTCAACCGGACAAAAGAAAAAAAGAAAAAAGAAGAAAAACAGGTTTGCCGGAGCGGGAGTTATCCTTCTTCTGCTGCTGGCAGCCGGTCTGACAGGGCTTTGGATCAGCAGAGGGAAGACGGCAGCAGGGGATACTGTCGTCTTTTCTGAACATAAGGACAATGTTCCCGCGGATCGTTCCTCACGGAAAATTACAGAGGGTATTACCATTGGTGATGTGGATGTCAGCGGTATGCTGTCTGCGGAGGCAAAAGCAGCTTTGGATGAAGATTACAGCGGAGAGCATCAGGGAAAGGTGACGGTACACTGGGCAGATCAGAGTATCACTGCCGGACTGGAACGCCTGGGAGTAACCTGGGGGGTGGAGGATGCTGTAGAGAAAGCAGTTTCACTGGGATACCAGGGTGGTATCATCCGGCAGTACAAAGACCAGACGGATCTGCGGATTGGAACGCTGCACATCGATTTGTCCTGGCATCTGGACCGGAAGGCTGTGAGTGAATTTGTAGAGAGCGATATTGCCTGGGAACATGATTTCGATTCGGTGAGCGCGAAGCTCAGCCGTGTAGACGGTGTCTTCCACGTTGAGGAAGACACCGTGGGCCGAGTGACGGATCAGGCAGCGACGGTCGAGGCCATCTGCCGCGCGTTCTATGAGCGGATGGACACCTCGGATATTGAAGTAAATGCGGTTGTGAATGAAGTTCCTCCGATGTATTCTGCGGAGGATATGCGTCAGGTGAAGGATATCCTCGGAAGCATGAGCACCACTTACTGTGAAGATGATGACAGCCGTACGGAGCGTGCGGTGAATGTGGAAGTTGGAACTGCTTATATAGACAAAACAGTTCTCTGGCCCGGACGTTCTGTATCTGTCAGTGATCTGCTGCGGGAACGAACCGAAGAGAACGGTTATAAGACCGGTGCTATGATGAATCAGGGGCAGGTGGAGGATTCTGTCGGCGGCGGTGTCTGCCAGGTATCGACCACGCTGTATAACGCACTCCTGGAAGCAGAGCTGCAGATTGATGTGCGCTACCCGCATTCTATGGAAGTCAGCTATGTCAAGCCGTCGAAGGATGCCGCAATTGCGACTGGTTCCAAGGATCTTGTATTTACGAACAATAAGGAGTACCCTATTTATATAGAAGGAACCACGAACGGTTATGAAGTCAGCTTTACCATCTACGGGAAAGAGGATCGTCCGTCAAACCGGAAAGTGGAATATATCTCTGTAGAGGATAAGCGAATCCCTTCCTATGCGATTGAAGTACCGGATGCCTCGATTCCTTCCGGAACCTATCGTTCGGGAGGCGGAAGCAACCACGATGAAGTCTACTCCCACCTGGAGAAGGTGGTCTATGAGAACGGGCAGGAGGTCAGTCGGGAGACGCTTCATAGCGATCATTATGCTGCTTCGAACGAGACAGTTTATGTAGGAACCGGAGCGGCTGCTCCCACGGACGGAACATGATGAAAAGCTACAAAAGAAACCCTGGCACCGCCGAAAGTCTGTAATGCATTGAGGGGGCAGAAACATATGGGAAGTATCCTGGAGGAGCTGGCAGAGTATCCGCTCTGTCAATATGAACAGATCACAACGGATCAGATTCCGTTTTCGAAAAATGTGCGTCACATCTGCAAGACGGAATGTCCACGTTACGGGACTTCATGGTCCTGCCCACCGGCCGTTGGAACCGTGGAAGAGTGCCGGGCACGCTGTCTGCAGTATAAGGACGCGCTGATCTTTATGACTGCCTCAGAGGTGGACGATATGGAGAATATGGACGCCCTTCTGGCAACAAGAAAGGAACACGAAGCGGTTACACATCAGCTGGATGCCCGTTTTCGCGAGGAATTCGGCGATTGCCTCACTCTTTCTTCGGAGTCCTGTGCTGACTGCGCACAATGCGCCTACCCGTCTGCACCCTGCCGGAATCCGGGACGGATGCTTCCGTGCCTGGAGGGCTATGGTATTGTAGCAGTAAACCTTGCGGAACTCTGCGGCATGCCGATGAGCATGGGGCCGGGAGTTGTCGTATGGTTCGGCGCGATTCTTTTTCACAGAGTAACAGAAAAGCCGGGAGTTTCCGACTTCTGAAGACGAAAGGATTTTATATATGAAGACTGCCGGGAAGAATATCGATATTAATCTGCAGGCCATGGGAAAGATGTCGGAGATCTGCGATGTCCTGGAGAGAAGCGGATATCAGGGGCGGGATCTGGAGACCTATCTGGTTCGCCTGTTGTTCTGCTTTTTCGCAGATGACACGGGAATTTTCTGCAAGGGACAGTTATATGATTATATACTACATACGAATCACAGCGATGGTGTCCTGACAGATACAATCATGAAGCTCTTCGCGGTTCTGGATCGCCGGAAGGATGACCGGGAGGGATTCTCTGAGGAACTTGCGGAATTTCCATATATCAACGGAAGGATGTTCGCTGGTGAACTTCCGGTGCATCCATTGGCGGATTCCGTAAGAAATCTTCTGTTGTCTTCGCAGGAGATCGCCTGGGGCAGGCTTTCACCTGCTATTTTCGGAGCAATGTTCCAGGAGATCATGAATCAGAAAACACGCAGAGAATGGGGAACTTATTATACATCGGAAGAGAATATCCGCAAGCTGATCCGTCCGCTTTTTCTGGACAATCTCTGGGCAGAATTCCATTCAATCAAACACAGCCGTCACAAGCTCCTCGCATTCCATGAGAAGCTGACAGAACTTCGTTTCCTTGACCCGGCCTGCGGCTGCGGCAATTTTCTCATTGTGACGTATCAGGAGCTGCGCCGTCTGGAGCTGGAGGTCATCCGCAATCTGTATGACATGAATCAGCGTGTACTGGATGTTGGCATGTACTGCCGCGTACAGGTCAGCCAGTTCTACGGCATCGAGTATGAGCCTTTCCAGGCGCATATTGCCAAGGTGTGCATGTGGCTGGCAGACCACCAGCTGAACATGGAAGCGGCGGATGCGTTCGGCATGTACTATGCCCGTATTCCTTTGGTACAGTCTGCTTCGATTGTGGAAGGCAATGCGCTCTCCATGGACTGGAATGAGGTCGTTGTGGCCGGTCAGCTGAATTATATTATAGGAAACCCGCCGTTCGTTGGGGCGCGCCTGATGAATGAAGGGCAGAAGCAGGATATCCGCAATGTCTTCCGGGGATCTTCCGCAGCGGGAAATATGGATTATGTCACGGCATGGTATCGAAAGGCAGCCTCCTACATGGCAGAAACGCAGATTCGTGCTGCGTTCGTATCCACGAACAGCATCTGCCAGGGAGAACAGGCTGCTATGCTGTGGAAGAGCCTGAAGTTCAATTATCATACCGGTATTGATTTTGCCTACCGCAGTTTTGTATGGAATAACGAAGCCCGCGGTCAGGCCAAGGTGCACTGCGTTATCATCGGCTTCTCTGACTGGTCAGTTCGGGATGCGGACAGCGAGAAGAAGAGCCTTTTCGACGGAGATGAGGAGTGGAAGGTATCTCATATTAACGGTTATCTGATCGCAGCTCCGGATGTATACGTGCAGCCGAGACGATCTCCGGTATCCGAATGGGTTCCGGCCATGACCTTCGGAAGCATGGCGAACGATGGCGGCAACCTGATCCTTCAGCCGGAAGAGGCTGATTTCCTGATGATGAAATATCCGCAGCTGAAGGAAGAGGGCGCAATCCGTCCCTTCATCGGTTCGGAAGAGTATATCAACCGCAAGCAGAGATACTGCCTGTGGCTTCTCGGTATCCGGCCGGAAGTTTACGAGAACATTCCTGAAATACAGCGCCGGATTCAGGCAGTGAAGAGTTTCCGTGAGTACAGCCCGCGGGCGGCGACAAGAAAGCTCGCAAAATTCCCGGAAATCTTCGGCGAGATCCGTCAGCCGGAACAGGGAAAATATATTCTGGTACCGAGAGTGTCCTCCTGGCGGCGAAGCTACATCCCCATGGGCTTCCTTCCTGCGGAGACAATCGCCAGCGATGCGGCTCAGATGGTACCGCAGGCTACGGAAGAGCTATTCGGCATCCTGACATCCGCCATGCACATGGCGTGGGTAAGAGCCGTTGCCGGCCGCCTGAAGAGCGATTACCGTTACTCATCGTCTATCGTATATAATAACTTCCCGTTCCCGGATCTGGACAGGGAGAGCGCGGATGACATCCATGAGAAGGCCGCCCGCGTGCTCGCCATCCGGGAACAGTATGCGGAAGTGCCGCTGGCCTGGCTCTATGATGATACCAGTATGCCTTCAGCACTGAAGAATGCGCACCGGGAGCTGGATCTTGCTGTTGACCGTTCCTACGGTTATGAATTTGATACAGAGAAAGAACGTGTCATCTTTCTGATGGACCTCTATTCGAAACTGTAAGCAGAATCATTTGGAATTGTATCAGCTGCAGGGCAGAGAAATGCATTGTCCTGCAGCTTAACTTTAAGTAAAATCAGCAGCTGGTGAGCTGAAAAAAACGAAAGGAGAAAGCAATGCCGAATATTCGTCTGGACAAATATCTTGCGAATATGGGAGTGGGTTCCCGCACTGCTGTTAAGGAACTGATCCGGAAGAAGCAGGTGACTGTCAATGAGGTAACGGCCGTCTCTCCGGAGCAGAAGGTGGATACTGAAAGAGATAGGATCTTCTGTCAGGGAGAACCCATTGGATTCACGGAATTTGAGTATCTGATGCTTCATAAACCGGCGGGGGTCGTATCTGCTGTAACGGATGACAGAGACCGGACGGTCATCGATCTGATTGATGCCAGAAAGCGGAAGGATCTTTTCCCGGTAGGACGTCTCGATAAGGATACAGAGGGGCTTCTTCTGATTACGAATGACGGGAAGCTGGCGAATCAGCTCTTAAATCCCCGAAAGCATGTGGATAAGACATATTACGCGAGAGTGCGAGGTGCTGTGACAGCTGCCGAGCAGGAGTGTTTCCGGGAAGGACTTGATATCGGGGATGATACACTTACAAAACCGGCGGAGCTGGAAATCCTTTCTTCCGGGCCGGAATCCGAGATCCTTCTTACTATCACAGAAGGACGTTTCCACCAGGTGAAGCGGATGTTCCAGGCGGTCGGCATGGAAATCCTCTACCTGAAGCGCCTCTCTATGGGACCTCTGCGCCTGGATGAGAGTCTTCCGGCGGGAGCCTGGCGTCCTCTGACTGTGGACGAAATCCGGGCCTTACATGAGCGCTGAACTGGGTATTCCACAATTTTTCGGTGTAGCTCCGCACAACCCGGGGAAACTGACTTCCAGGGGAGTCTTCCGTAATCTCTCGGTGTAGCTCCGCGAAAACTCTGGGAAAAGCCGAATTTTTCTTCACACGGTCACTGATGCTGCGTTTCCGGTCTCAGGCCGCGCGCCGATTAGCTGCCAGTCGCTTCGACTCGCCCTAACGGGCTCAGACATGAAGCTTTGTGGCAGCAGCTAGCGCAGCCTTCGTCTCGGAAGCCTTGCAAGGTGCCCGTGTCGAAGAAAATTGGCTTTTCCCGTAGTCTTTCTTCAAATAGCAAAGAAAATGCGGATAGTATTTTTGGTTAAACTATGTTAAAATATAAAAATATAGAACATAATGAAGCTGTATGGGGAGAAAGGAGCATAGGAATGTATTGTAGAAATTGCGGAAAAATGGTAAAAGATAACGCAGTTTTCTGCTATAATTGTGGAAACCGCCTTATCGATATTCAGACAGCGGTTCCTATGGATGATGAATTTCAAATCCAAGAAAAAACGAATGATCAGCCAAGTTTTTGGTTTGCTTTGCTGGCCTTCTTTTTTCCTATTGGAGGTTTGATTCTTTGGCTTATTTATGAAGACAAGAAGCCAAAGCGAGCGAGATCTTTAAAAAGAGGGATGATTATTGGGCTTGCTGGAAAAATTATTTTTCTAATACTCTGGTTTTTTTTAGTTGCGTTATCTCTTAGAACAAAAACATACTACTTTTGAAGCTAAAAGCACTAAAAAGATTATTCTGATAGTTGAAAAAATTATGTAATGATTGACTATTTGTACGATGGAGGAATGTATGAAGATCGAACACATAGCCTTATACGTAAAAAATCTGGAAGATACCAAAAATTTCTTCATGAAATATCTGGGAGCAAAATCAAACGATGGATACTATAATCCCAGAACAAATTTCCGTTCCTATTTTCTTTCATTTGATGACGGCGCACGCCTTGAGATTATGAACCGGCCGGAAATGCCGGACTTACCGAAAGACTCTGCCCGTACCGGATATGCGCATATAGCTTTTAGCGTCTGCAGTAAAGAAAAAGTGGATGCGTTGACAGAAAAACTAAAAATGGACGGCTATGAAGTTATCAGTGGTCCCAGAACAACAGGAGACGGATACTACGAAAGCTGTATTATTGCCATCGAAGGTAATTTGATTGAGATTACAATCTAATTATAATTTATTCAAGTAAATTAACTATAAACCTAAAATTTTTTGCGAAAAATATATAATTCCTGACTGAACTATAATTGCTTTGAAGGCGACTGCATTCGATAACTCTATGCAATTCCAGGGAAAAGGCCGACCCTCTTCTACACGGACACATTGCGAGGCTTTCGTGCGCAGGGCTGCGCTAGCGATCGCCACCGAGCCCAACTGTCTGAGCCCGTCAGGGCGAGTCTGGGCGAATGGCGATTAATAGGCGCGCGGCCCGGAGCCGAAAACGCAGCACCCGTGGCCGTGTGAAGACGGGATCGGCTTTTCCCGGAGTTTGCGCGGAGCTTCCCATAAAGGAGAGGAAAAAGTCCCCGGGAAATCAGTTGCCTGGGTTTGTGCGGAGCTCTCAAAAGTAGAGTTTAAAGACAGTATTTTCGGAAGTCAGCAGACTTGGCTTGCGCGGAGCTCCACGTAAACCATGAGGAAAAACTTCCTAGGTATAAAAAAGCGGCAGGAGGAATTCTGCCGCTGGAGTAAATTCGTATCAAGGTTGTGTCGAAGAAGCCTGTCCTATTCGTGGATCAGCTTCTTCAGATCGATGTAGAATCTGGGGTAGGAGATATTCACGCAGTCCTTCTGTGTGATCGTAACTTCACCCTCGCAGTTCAGCGCCGCAATCGAGAAACTCATCGCAACACGATGGTCATTGTGACTGTTGATAACTGCGCCGTGCAGAGGTTTGCCGCCATGAATAATCATGCCGTCATCCGTCTCCTCGATATCTGCGCCCATCGCCGTCAGGTTGTCCACCATAACGCGCAGACGATTACTCTCCTTAACCTTAAGTTCCGCTGCGTCACGGATAATTGTCGTACCGTCCGCATAGCAGGCCATAATCGCGATCATCGGGATCTCATCGATCAGCTTCGGAATAATGTCGCCCTCAATGACAGTACCTTTCAGGCCAGGCGTATAGCGCACGATCAGATCTGCGCTGGGTTCGCCTTTCATGGTCAGGTTCTCGTAGGAGATATCTGCGCCCATATTCTTACATACTGTCAGAATACCATCGCGGGTATGATTGATGCCCACATTGCGGAGTACCACTTCCGAGCCGGGAACAATCAGAGCAGCCGCGATAAAGTAAGCGGCGCTGGAAATATCGCCGGGCACATTAATCTTCTGACCGTAAAGCTCCTCGGCAGGCTCAATTGTAGCCGTCGTGCCGGAAGTTGTAACATTCGCACCGAACGTATTCAGCATAAGCTCTGTATGGTTACGGGAGAGGGCGGGCTCCGTAACAGAAGTCACTCCGTCTGCGTAGAGACCAGCCAGCAGGATCGAAGACTTTACCTGCGCGGAAGCCACCGGCGACTGATAGTGAATGCCATGAAGCTGACTGCCGGTAATGCGCAGTGGCATGCAGCCGTTCCCAAGAACCGATACGATATTCGCACCCATCATGGACAGAGGTGTGATAATTCTCTTCATCGGGCGGGACTTCAGCGAAGAGTCGCCGACCATCGTGGAAGTAAAAGGCTGCGCCGCCAGAATACCGGAGATCAGACGGGTGGTTGTACCGCTGTTGCCGCAGTCAAGGATCGCGCTGGGAGCTTTCAGTCCGCGCATGCCGTTGCCGTGAACCACGATGCGGTCGCGAGTCGCCTCGATATCCACGCCAAGCTTGGCAAAGCAGGAGATCGTGGATAGACAGTCGGCGCCGCGCAGAAAGTTATAAATCTCCGTAGTTCCGTTGGCAAGCGCGCCGAACATAACGCCGCGGTGGGAGATGGATTTATCTCCGGGGATGTTCACTTCCCCGTGAAGGCCGTTCTTTATATTGTATTCCATAGTATGGTACCTCACTTAAACTCACTGTCATTTCATTTTAGTACTTTAAAGTGCAAATGTCAACTGCAAATCTGTTTCATTTTTCCTCAAAATTTCTCGTATTTTTTTCGAAAACTTGTTGCTATTTCGTAAAATATTTTGTAAAATAGAGACATGGCATTTATATCGTGGTAAAACACAGGGATCGAACTTCTTTGATTCCAACATATCATGATACGGGAGCCGGAATACGAATATCTCCGGAACCCGGAAGCACATCATATCATAAAACAGGAGGATCGGTATTATGAACGTTTATCAGACCAAACAAATCCGTAACGTAGCCGTACTTGGACATGGCGGCTGTGGTAAGACGACGATGATCGAAGCGATGGCTTACATCACCGGCGTCACGAATCGTATGGGTAAGGTTGTGGATGGAAATACCATCAGCGATTTCGATAAGGAAGAAAACCGGCGTCAGTTCTCCATCGGGACAAGCGTGGTTCCTATCGAATACAATGGAATTAAGTACAATTTCCTGGATACTCCCGGTTATTTTGATTTTGTAGGCGAGGTGGAGGAAGCACTCAGCGTGGCAGCCTGCGCCGTTATCGTAATTAATGCCAAGGCCGGTGTCGAGGTAGGTACCCAGAAGGCCTGGGATCTGTGCAACAAGTTCAACCTGCCCCGCGTATTCTTTGTTACCAACATGGATGATGACAATGCCAGCTACAAGAATATCGTAGCTCATCTGCAGGTGCTCTACGGCGCTAAGATCGCCCCGTTCCACCTGCCGATTCGTGAGAATGAAAAGTTTGTGGGCTTTGTTAATGTCGTAAATATGAAGGGCCGCCGCTTTACGGAGAAGAGTCAGTACGAAGAGTGCCCGATTCCGGATTACTCCATGGAGAACCTGGAGAAGATCCGTGAAGCCCTGATGGAAGCGATTGCAGAGACCAATGAAGAATATATGGATCGTTATTTCTCCGGTGAGGAGTTCACTTACGATGAGATCCGCTACGCACTTCGTATGAATGTGCGTTCCGGCGACATGGTGCCCGTACTGGTCGGCACCGGTATCAACGGCAACGGCTGCCAGATGCTTCTCGAGATTCTGGATATGTATTATCCGGGCCCCGATGAGAACTTTATCTCCGGTACGAATACGAAGACAGGCGAAGGTTTTACTGCCGATTATAACGACCAGAAACCTTTCTCCGCAAGAGTATATAAGACTCTGGTTGATCCGTTCATCGGCAAGTATTCGATGATCAAGGTTTGCTCCGGTGTGCTGAAGCCGGATACGACAGTATTGAATGTGAATAAGGATACAGAGGAGAAGATCGGCCGTCTGTATGTCCTGCGCGGCAAGGAAGCGATTGAGGTTTCTGAGCTGCGTGCCGGCGATCTGGGCGCGATCGCGAAGCTTTCCGTGACGACGACGGGTGATTCCCTGGCAACGAAGGAAGTTCCGATCCAGTACGAGAAGACCGAGCTGTCGGTTCCGTACACGTATATGGCATACCGCGCGAAGAATAAGGGCGATGAGGATAAGATTGCGAGCGCTCTCGGCAAACTGATGGAAGAAGATCAGACGCTGCGCAGCGTGAACGATAAGGAAAACCGTCAGCTTCTGCTCTATGGTATTGGCGAGCAGCAGCTGGAAGTAGTAGTAAGCAAGCTTATGAACCGTTATAAGGTTGAGATCGAGCTGAGCCGCCCGAAGGTTGCTTTCCGCGAGACGATCCGCGGCAAGGTAAAGGTACAGGGCAAGCATAAGAAGCAGTCCGGCGGACATGGCCAGTACGGCGACGTTACGATCGAGTTCGAGCCCTCCGGCGATCTGGAGAAGCCTTACGTATTCGAAGAGAAGATTGTCGGCGGCGTAGTCCCGAAAAACTACTTCCCTGCAGTAGAAAAGGGTATCCAGGAAATGGTAGTGAAGGGCCCGTTGGCCGGTTATCCGATCGTAGGTCTGAAAGCGACGCTCGTATTTGGATCCTATCATCCGGTAGATTCCTCCGAGATGGCGTTCAAGCTGGCGACGATTCTTGCAGTAAAGGCTGCTTTCGCAGATCCTGCATCGAAGCCGGTTCTGCTCGAGCCGATTGCTTCCCTGCAGGTGAAGGTTCCGGATAAGTTCACCGGCGATATTATGGGCGATCTGAACAAGCGCCGCGGCAGAGTTCTCGGGATGAATCCTGATCACTCCGGCAACCAGATTGTAGAAGCAGATGTCCCGATGTCTGAACTCTTCGGATACAATACAGATCTGCGTTCCATGACTGGCGGTATCGGAAGCTACTCTTACAGTTTCAGCCGCTATGAGCAGGCACCGGCGGACGTACAGGCCAAGGAGATCGCGGCTCGCGCGGCGGAGAACGATTAAGTGATCGTAATCCTGTAATTACAGTGACATAAAATATACTGCGCAGAGTTTTTTGCCATACAGACGGCACCTCCTTTCGGCTTTGCGCAGTAGATCTCATACACTTGCTCCTTTCGTTGGGAAGAGTCACCACATCGGCAGTCTGCAGCTGTCCGGAGGTGACTCTTTTCCTATATATGCATACTTTTTAAAAGCTGCATTATAAAAGAAAACAGCCGCGGGATACGGTGGAAGCCTGAAACCGTTACAGACATTTCCTGTTTACGAAAATTCACGAGTTGTGCTATACTGGGAAAATCAGAGTACAGAAGCAGAGAAGAATGCAGAAAAAGATAGAGAAAACAGGAAAGGAAGAAAAGAAAGTATGTTTCAGAAAAACAGATTTCAGATTCTGATAGAGGCAGGATGGTTAAAAGGAATATTCAAATCTGGAAGGGTGCTCACGGTTTTGATAGCATCCATCCTTCTTATGTCCTGTGGCGGAGCAGCCACAGAGCGGTCAATGGCGGAAAGCGATGAGTCTGCCGCAGAAGAAACCGCAATGGATACGACAACAGCGGCGGAGACACCAACTTCGTCGGAGGCTGCAGCGGAATCGGCGGACGGCATTGCTTTTTCTCTCGGCAGTCGCTCGATCAGCACCGGTGCGGCTCTTTATACTCTTCTTCAGCAGAAGCAATATTACGAGAGCGTTTCTTCAAGCTACTATTCCAGCGAAATGACAGCGGAGGACTGGCAGGAGATTCAGAGCGATGGGAATACGCTGGCGCAGAATCTGACCCGGTCAGTATGGGATACGCTGTGCGACGACCTGGCGGCTGCCGGATATGCGGATGCAAATGGCATTGTTTTGACAGAACAGGAGAGCTCCGGTGCGGAACAGAAAGCGCGGGAGGAGTATGCGGCGATTCCGGAAACGGATCGGACACTTACCGGTCTTCAGGAGCCGGACTGGATCTCACAGAAACAGCTGGAAGCACTTTATGAAAAGGTGAAGGAGCAGGTTAGCGGCAGTTATCAGAAAGAAATTACAGATGATGAAGCCAGAACTATGCGGTACTATGTTTTCGCAGTCTCACTGGACGGCACGGACGGAGTCGAGGGACTTCCAACGCAGGAAGAGGCGGAGAGACGAATGGAGGAGATCTTTGCCAGGGCGGATGCGGGAGAGGATATCTCTGCTGTGGCGAAAGAGTACGGATACAACGGGATGGAGGATTCTCTTTCCGTCGGAGTCTATGACCGGGACGAGAACGCGGTGCGGGCACTGACACTGGCAGCGGGGGAAAGTATGACGTTCCTGTCAGACGAGCATACTCTGTGCGGAATCTATTGCCTGGATGCGCAGGACGCGGAGCTGACCGCACAGCGGAAGGAACAGATGCAGGAGGAGGCAAGGGAGGAATATTTCCGGGGGCTTCTGGATCAGTGGAAAGCGGAGGCGGAGATCTGTGAGAACATTGGTCGGGACGCGTTTTCACGAATTTTATAAATATAAAAAAAGTATAAATCGAGTATGTAAAAATACTTGACAAAAAATAAAAAAACTGATAAGATTATACCATAGTTCAGACCGAGTCTAGTTTTTATTTTGATTCTTAATTGAACCGCTTTACTTCTAAAAGTTTTTTTGCTTCACTATAATTTAGTAACCAGAACGTAATTTATATTGATGATATTTGCTTTAACGATACAGGATTCCCAAAGTTTTCCACGGCAGTGCACAGCCGTCAGCGAAAGAAAAAGTGCATGTAACCACGAAAAGCATACTGCGGGGTGCGCAACTCGCAGATGAACGGCAGGATAGGCAGTGTACCGGTACGCTGAGGAGACCTGCAACGTTACAGTAATAAAGCAACGAGAAAGGAAACATCAAAAAAGGAAACATCAAAAAAGGGGGTACGTTTATGGGTTTTGCAAATGCAATTAATAGTGCGGCGGATTTTCTAAACGGTTATATCTGGGGTATTGGTATGTTGTTCCTGATTGTAGGTACCGGTCTGGTATTTACGGTTGGTCTCGGATTCTTCCAGTTTGTTCACTTCGGCGATATGTGGAAGCGGATCTTCGATAAGCAGGATTCCGATTCCGGTATCTCGTCCTTCGCCTCCTTCTGTACCACGATGGCCATGCGTATCGGTACCGGCAATATCGCCGGCGTGGCGGTAGCTCTTTACGCAGGAGGTCCCGGCGCGATGTTCTGGATGATCATCGCCGGTATGACGAACTCGGCGGTATGTTTCGTAGAGTGTACACTAGCTTCCCTGTACAAGAACCGGATCGACGGTGAGTACCGCGGCGGCGGCCCTTACTGCGCTGCTCGCGGTCTTGGCTGGAAGAAGTATGCGGCATTTATGGCAGTGATCTTCATGATTGGTACATCCTGCTTCATGCCGGCGGCAGCTACATACACCATCTGCGACGGCTTCCGCAACGCGATCGGCGTTCCCATGTGGGTCGTAGCGCTTCTGGTAGCTCTCCTTCTGGCACTGATCGTTATCGGCGGTATCAAGCGTATCAGCGCGATCGCATCCATGGTAGTTCCGTTTATGACCATTGTCTATATGATTATTACTCTGATTATTCTGATTGCCCATATTGGTGAGATTCCCGCTGTTCTGGGCAATGTAATCAGCAGCGCATTCGGTAAGAACGCAGTATTCGGCGGCGGCATCGGTATCGCGATTCAGCAGGGCGTTAAGAGAGGTACCTTCTCCAGTGCAGCCGGCATGGGCGAGGCTTCCCCGACAGCAGCGGCAGCAGAGACCAGCCACCCGGTGAAGCAGGGTATGGCGAATGCGGCAGGCGTATGGCTCGATACTGTAGTTGTCTGCACCTGTTCCGGTCTGATGATGCTCTTAACGGACTGCTTCAACACGGCAGGCGGTTATGTTGGTTCCGGCCATGCAGAGTTGGCAACCATGGCGGCAGCCGGTGAAGGCGGCGGCGTTAAGTTCGTACAGCTGGCAGTATCTACCGTAGTTGGTAACTTCGCACCGATCCTGATCGCGATCATGCTCCTTCTATTCTCGTTCACCTGCCTGATCAGCTACTACTACGAGGCAGAGTCCGCAGCGATCTATCTGTTCGAAGGCAGCGGCAAGGAACGCACCCGTAAGATCGTTACCAGAATTATGCAGTTCGGTATGCCCGTACTCGTATTTATCTGGGGTATTATCGAATCCGGCACCGCATGGAACCTGTCCGACCTGGCTCTGGGTACCTGTACCTGGATCAACGTATTCATGCTGTGGTTCCTGTTCCCGAAGGCACGCGCCATGTACAAGGATTACGAGCGCCAGATGAAGGCCGGCATCGAGCCTTACTACAATCCCGACGTTCTTTCCTGGGACGGCGTAGACAAGGCCATGTGGAAGGAAATCAATGCCAAGCAGATCGCTGCAGAGAATAAAAGCAGCAAGTAACACTGCATTGCAGTAAAGTGTAAAGTAATCTGTATCGTACAGAAATTTGAAAGACTCCGGTCTGCCTTCTCCGTATCCTTACGGAGAAGGTGGGATTCGGGGTCTTTTCGTAAGTCAAAACAACAAATTAAACTCAAAACTGCTAAAAAGGATATATTGTCTGAAAACAAAAAAAATAAAAAAAAGAATCAGATAATGATTGACAAGGGAAAGCAAAACGATTATAGTTAGTAACATAAAAAACGAACGATGGTTAGACGATAGTATAGCTCATAGTTCAGTAATCTTGGTTGTTACAGGTAATGGCTTAGGTCAGCAGAGGGATGCCTGTAGAACACATATTCGGAGCATATGCTCCAGAAAAAGCAAGGAGGACAAATTATGAAGAGCAAAAAAGTTCTGGCAATGGGTCTGGCTGGTGTCATGGCATTCGGCATGGTTGGATGCTCCACTCCCGGTTCTGAGACGACTGCAGCGGCAGGTGATACGACCACTGCAGCAGCCTCCGCAGAGACGACCGCAGCGGCAGGTGATTCTACCACCGCAGCAGCTACCGAGAATACCAGTGGCCTGAAGGTTTTCCGTTATGCAACTGCGACGGATCCGACGTCCCTGGATTCCTGCAAGGGTAATTCCGTTGCCGACAACGAGGTTAACCACCTGATTCAGGAAGGCCTTGTCCGCAACAACTGCGGTGAGATTGCTCCCGGTCTGGCAGAGTCCTGGGAAGTTTCTGATGATGGCCTGACTTACACCTTCCATCTGAGAGATGCTAAGTGGTCTGACGGACAGGCAATTACTTCTCAGGATTTCCTGTATGCGTTCCAGCGTCTGGCAGATCCCGCTACTGCAGCACCTTACGCATGGATTCTGGATGGACGTGTGAAGAACGGCGGCGATGTTATCGGCGGCAAGAAGCCGGTATCCGAGCTTGGTGTATCCGCTCCGGATGACAAGACCTTTGTGGTCGAGCTCGAGTATGCACAGGGCTACTTCTTAAGCCTGCTGGGTTCTGTATGTGAGTTTACTCCCCAGCGTCAGGATATCGTAGAGAAGTATGGTACAGACTATGCAGCATCTGCAGACAAGATGATGACTTATGGTCCGTTCACCCTGACTTCCAGTTCAAATCGTCAGTACGTATTCGAGAAGAACCAGGATTATTGGGATGCCGACAGCATCAACTTCGATCGCATTGAGATGAGTGTTATCGAGACCGGCGATACGCAGCTGGCAATGTATGAGTCCGGAGAGCTGGATTATGTAGCAGTTCCTACCGCACAGGTTCCGAACTATGATGATCAGGATAACGAGTACATGACTGGCGCCCTTGACTGGGTATATATAAACAGCCAGGCAGAGTATGTAAGCAATGCGAACTTCCGTCTGGCACTGAACTACGCGATTGATCGTGAGACCTACAACATGCTGGCGAACAGCGGTACATACACCGCATGGGGCAACCCTGTAATGCCTGCTGTTGACGGTATCAACGCAACCTACGGTGAAGAGTTCCAGCCCGACGGTTACCCGATCAATGGTGATCTGACCAAGGCTCAGGAGTATCTGCAGGCAGCCATGGGCGAGATGGGCATCAGCGATCCTTCCGAGATTACGGTTGAGTTTACCACCACTGATGCTGAGACCAACAAGAAGATCGCAGAAGTTCTGCAGGAGATGTGGCAGAACAACCTGGGTATCAATGTTGAGATCCGTCAGGTAACCTATGCCGAGATCTTCGGCAATGTATTCCCTCAGCATGATTACATGGTAGGCTATGGTGGATGGGCACCCGACTACGCAGACCCTTACACCTACCTGGAGCTGTTCATGAGCGAAAATGTATACAATTACAGCCAGTACAGCAACACAGCATTTGATGATCTGATGAAGCAGTCCACTACGATCACTGATGCCAAGACCCGCCTGGAGACTTTGGCACAGGCAGAGCAGTTGCTGCTTGATGACGGCGCTGTTGTCCCGCTGCAGGTTAGAACCACTCATTATCTGATGGATGATGATGTAACAGGTGTTGGCTTCTACTTCATCGGTTATAACATCGACCTGGTATATGGCGACTGCGCACCGACCGCATAATTAAAAAGTGACATAAGATAAGTGTCATAGAAAGCTTGAGAAGGGTCAAAGGTCCGTCTTTGACCCTTCCCTTAAGCCTTTTGCAAAAACGGGATGAACAAGATAGTTGTGTTCATCGAAGAAGGGGGATTTACATGGCAAAGTACATTGTCAAGCGAGTGCTTGCGGCAATCGCAACACTGTTTGTACTGGTAACGGTAGTATTCTTCCTGGTACGTCTGATGCCGGGTGAGCCGTTCACAAATCCGAAGCTGACACCGGAAGTGGCAGCGAATATGAGATCATATTATGGCTTTGATAAACCTTTGATCGAACAGTATGGAACTTATATAAACAACCTGCTTCATGGTAACTTTGGTTACTCCATGAAGTACACCAACAAGACTGTTAACTCTATTATTGCAGAAACGTTTCCTTTCTCCGCAGACCTTGGTATCCGTGCTCTGGTGATGGCAATATCCTTTGGTATTGTTCTCGGATCGCTAGCCGCGCTAAATCGAGGGAAGAAACTGGATTTTGTCTGTGTTATCGTCGCAATACTGGGTACCAGTATTCCCGACTTCATCATGGGCTGTGTATTGCAGTATTTCTTCGGAATCAAATGGGGGCTGTTGCCCGTTGCACAATATAAGGGTTTTTCATACACAATACTGCCGGCGACGGCACTGGCCTTCTACACACTGGCTTCCGTATCCAAGCTGATGCGTTCCAGTATGCTGGAAGTTGTACAGCAGGATTACATCAAGACCGCGAAGGCAAAGGGACTTTCCAAGTTCCGTATCACCTGGAAGCATCAGCTGCGTAACGCGATCATGCCGGTTATCACCATGCTTGGCCCGACTGTTGCATCTGTACTGACTGGTACCTTTGTTATCGAGTCTATCTTCGCTATCCCTGGTATGGGTAAGTATTATGTAGAGTCTGTTTCCAATAATGACTACGCAATGATTCTTGGAATGACCGTATTCTACGGTTTCTTCCTTGTATTCTGTAACCTGATTGTCGATGTTGCCTATGGCTTTGTGGATCCTCGCGTCCGCATTGGTAAGAAATAAGGAGGGCTTCATGGAAAATTTAAATAAAGACCTCTTTAGGGTTGTAGGTAAAAGTATTGATAAGATGGACAGCATTTCGCGTCCAAATCTTTCCTTCTGGCAGGATGCCTGGAGAAGACTGAAGAAGAACCGGGCGGCTTTCATCGGATTATGTATTATTATTCTGTATGGACTGCTGGCAATTTTCGCTCCGATGTTCAGCCAGTACAGCTATACACAGATGGATGCAAACATGATGAATGCAGGTCCCAGTGCGGCACACTGGCTGGGTACTGACTCCACCGGCCGTGACCTGTGGGTTCGTATCTGGATGGGTGCCCGTGTATCTCTTACCATCGGTCTGATTGCGGCTGTTATCAACATGTGTGTTGGTGCCGTAATCGGTGGTCTCTGCGGTTATTACGGCGGCAAGCTGGATATGATTGTGATGCGTATCGTTGATATCCTCTACGGTATCCCGAACCTGATCATCGTAATCCTGGTTATGATCGTACTCGGCAGAGGTATGGCTACTCTGATTGTTGCGATGTGTATTACCGGATGGATTGGCACCTGCCGTTTCATTCGAGGTGAGGTATATCGACTGAAAGAGCAGGACTATGTTCTTGCAGCCAAGGTTCTTGGCGTCAGCGACTTCAAGATCATTATTCGTCATATCATTCCGAACATCATGGGTATGATGGTAACCAACCTGTGTATGGCAATCCCCGGCGCGATCTTCCAGGAGGCATTCCTGAGCTACATCGGTCTGGGTATCAAGCCGCCGCAGTGTTCCTGGGGTATCCTGGCCAAGGAAGGTATCCAGAACCTGCGTATCGCACCGCATGCTGTTATGGTTCCCGCGTTCTTTATCTGTACCACCATGTTAGCACTGAACCTGCTGGGCGATGGTCTGCGCGATGCCGTAGATCCCAAGCTGCGCGGTACTGAATAAGGAGGAACTTTACAATGGCTGAAAGAGAAAACATTCTTGAAATAAAGAACCTGTCATTTTCATTTAAAACTTACGGCGGTGAAGTTAAGGCTGTCCGCGATGTAAGTTATAACCTGAAGAAAGGTGAGATCCTCGGCATCGTAGGCGAATCTGGATGCGGCAAGAGTGTTACCGCTCAGTGTATTATGCGTCTGAATCCGGAGCCTCCGGGATTTTTTGAGGGTGGAGAGATCCTCTTTAAGGGGAAAGATGTCCTGAAGATGAATAAGAAGGAGCTGAAAGAGCTCCGCAGCAAAGATATCGGTTTCATCTTCCAGGATCCCATGACTTCACTGAACCCTACCATGCGTGTAGGTAAGCAGATCGAAGAGGTATTCAACGGACACAAGGATATTTCCAAGGCAGAGATTCATGAAAAGGCTTTGAACATCATGAAGTTGGTGGGTATTTCGGATGTGGAGAAGCGTTTCCGTCAGTATCCCCATGAACTGTCCGGTGGCATGAAGCAACGTATTATGATCGCAATGGCACTGGTAAGTGAACCCAGCATGATCATTTGTGATGAGCCGACCACATCCCTGGATGTTACTATTGAGGCCCAGATCCTGGATCTGTTGCTGGATCTTCGCAGCAAGCTTGGTACATCCATCATCATGATTACTCATGATCTGGGTGTTATCGCAAAGCTCTGTGACCGTGTTGTTGTTATGTATGGCGGTAAAGTCGTAGAGACCGGTACCTGTGATGAGATTTTTTACGAGACATCTCATCCTTATACCAGCGGTCTGATGCACTCTATTGCCGGTCTGGAGACCGATAAGGATACGGCGCTGAAGCCGATTGCCGGTACGCCGCCCGATCTGTTTGCACCGCCCAAGGGTTGCCCGTTTGCTGCCCGTTGTGACTATGCGATGGAAGTATGCCAGAAGAATCCGCCGGAACAGACGCAGCTGACGGAAGAGCACATGACGGCCTGCTGGCTGCAGCATCCGTATGCGCCTAAGGTAGATCTGCGCATGGCAAGAAAGGAGACCGTATGAGCGAAGAGAAAAAGATCGTTGTCCCCGAGCCTCTGTTGAAGGTGGACGACCTGTGCAAATTCTTCCGGATCTCCCGGAATGCTGTACTGAAAGCGGTAAATCATGTTACCTTTAATATAAACAAGGGCGAGACGGTAGGTCTTGTAGGTGAGTCCGGATGTGGTAAATCCACGACCGGTCGTTGTCTGGTGAATCTGTATGAGCCCACCAGCGGTCATGTATATTTCAAGGGTAAGGATACAATGACTTTGACGAAGGCAGAGCAAATGAAGTTCCATTCAGATGTTCAGATGATCTTCCAGAATCCCTATGCTTCCTTGAATCCCCGTATGACGGTCGGTGAGATTGTCAGCGAGGGTATGAAGATTCATACAAAACTTTCCCATGCTGAGTGCATGGAGAAGGCGGAGGCACTGCTTCACAGAGTAGGACTGAACAAGGAGCATATGTCCCGTTTCAGCCATGAATTCTCCGGCGGTCAGAGACAGCGTATCGGTATTGCCCGCGCCCTGTCGGTAGATCCTGAATTCATCGTCTGTGACGAGCCGATCTCTGCTCTGGACGTATCCATTCAGGCACAGGTAATCAATATGCTGAAGGAACTTCAGGATGATCTGGGGCTGACCTATCTGTTCATCGCTCATGACCTCAGTGTTGTCAAATATATTTCTGACCGCGTTATTGTTATGTATCTGGGTACTGTGGTAGAGGAAGCACCGGCTGATGAGCTGTATGCACATCCGACGCATCCCTACACCAAGGCTCTGCTGTCCTCCATTCCGGTGGCAGATCCGAAGGTAGCCAAGTCGAACAAGAGAATCCACATTAAAGGTGAGATCCCCAGCCCGATCAACCCGAAGGAATGCTGCCAGTTCGCAGACCGTTGTGTATATGCAACGGATCGTTGCCGTGCAGAAGTTCCGAAGCGCAAGGAGATTGAGCCAGGACATTTTGTATCCTGCCACTTGATAGATCAGTAAGTTTGTGTTATAATTAAACAACTGAAGTAGAAGCACCATTTTGAATGCGTGTGAAAGGGTTTTTAAGCAAAGGCGCCCCTTTCTACGGGAAACATAACAGTTGTCGTAGAAGGAGCGCCTTTTCTAAAGAAAAAATTTTCAGATAATTGAAGGGATGGGTGGTAGAAGGCAGAGAACCGAAAAGTATAATCAGACGAAAGTGCAGGGAGAAACAAAAATTAAATGAATTTCGGGTTTTCCATGAAAGAAAGGAGACAAAATATGAAGAGAAAGAATTTGTCGCTTCTTCTGGCAATGGCCATGACCGTTACGACAGCCATGACCGGACTGACGGTGAATGTCCATGCAGAAGCAATCGATGAAAGCACGTCTGACACTGTAGAGCAGGCAGAGGTCGCTGCAGTTCCGGAAGTGAAGACAGAAGAGCCGGTGGCAGCAGATTCTGTACAGGGCACATTGAAGGATGGAACCACCTTTGAGCCTACGAAAGTCCGTATTATCAAGGAAGCAGATTTCCTTGAGATCTATTGGGATCGTGAAGTGAAGGATTCCGATGTGCTTGCAAGCTACGAACTGAAGAACGGGGATAATGTCCTTACAATTTCCAACCCTGGTATTGCCAGCATGTACTTCTATAATGAAGGGCAGGGATTTACTTCCTTCCAGTATAAAGGCGAGATCGACGAATCGAAGCCGATTACCCTGGAGATCAAGGGCGAGATCAAGGATGGTACCGAGGGAAGCACTGCGACAGCGGTGAAGAAGATCTATAATGTAACCTATGAGAATTACTACACCCGCTTCTATACCACGAAGTGCGGTATCCTGTGTGAGTCCAGTGACGATGTTGCGGAATCCAGTCTGAAGGCAGCTGGCGATATGATTGATATCATGCTGGCGAAGACAGATACTGGTATTACAGCAGAGCTGGTGAAGAACAATGCCAAGATGGCACTGTACGGCCCTCACGAGAACGCATACTTTATTCCGGAGCACAGAAATGCCTGGAATCCCGGTATGTATTATGTAGAAGGGTACGGCGGAAGTTTCTATAATAATGGTGTTTCCTCCATCGCAGAGCGTAATGTCATCCGTTCCCTGACCGGCAGCGTGACGACTGCTTATAAGAACGAAAATATTCTTGTTCATGAGTTCGGTCACAGCGTAAAGACCATGGGTATGGATGCAATGCAAGATAAGACTCTGAAGAATGAGTTTTCCGCTCTGTATAAGAGCCGCATGAGGGCTGGTATGTGGCCGAATACCTATGCGGCTTCCAACCCGGATGAGTATTTTGCAACCATGTGTGCGATCTGGTTCAACGTAATGTCTGAGAAGCCCGATTGGACGGATGGCGTGCGCTGCCCGGTTAACACGAGAGCTGAGCTGAAGGAATACGATCCGGAGACTTATGCATTCTTCGAGAAGATCTTCCCGTCTGATCTGACACTGGCAGCACCGTGGGATTCTGTACCGGATGATTACAAGAATCCGGAAGGCGGCGGAATTGTTCCTCCGGCGAAACCAGAGGAAGGCAATCATAATTATGCAACAGACGAGTACAAGATGAAGCTGTTCTCCACAAACGGCAACAAATACCTGATCACCAGAGATGAAGACAACCCTTATCTGTGGTGGAATTACAGCTGGGATTCCCGCGCAGAGCAGAGCACAGGTGGCTCTTATCCGATTGATGATACCAATGTCTGGAAGGTAAACCGTACAGAGGACGGCTACTATCAGATGATTGCGGTGGATGCCACCTATAAGGATAAGGCACTTGCAGAAGCAGCAGACGGTTCTATCGTATACATCCCTGCAGATCTTGCAGACAAGGCGCAGCTGTGGACTTACGAAGCCGTAGAGAGCAGCAGTGGTATCTTTGTGAATGCTTCCACTGGTCATGTGATCGGTCTTGCCAAAGATGCCGGCGATGGCACTTATCTGAAGGCGGTAGAGCGTGCCAACGTCGTTGAGGATGCCTGGGTACTCCAGAATCTGACGACCGGTACGCAGCTTTTCCCCAGAAAGATGCATGATTTTGAGAACACGTACTTCAGCATTATCAGTACCGAGGACGGCGCCAGCCGCATCGAGGGCTTTAACGGTGTATGTGTATGGAATACCGGCGACAGCCTTCGCAACAGCTGGAAGATCGTTCCGGCCGGTGATGGCTATTTCTACATTGAATCTGGAGAGAATCCCGGACAGGTGCTGGCTCCTTCCGAGAACGGCACGACAGCCGGCAGCGTAATCCTTCCGGAAGAAAAGGATAAGGAAGACGCAACACAGCTGTGGAAGATCGAGATTGTGAACGGAGAGATCCGTTTCCTGAATAAGGAATCCGACCTTGCGCTCGGCGTTAAGGACGGCAAAGTAGAGAATGGCGCTTCCCTGGTTCTGGCGGATTCTGTTCAGACACAGGACGCAGCGGCAGCTGCTCCGACCGGACAGCTCTGGGCAGTAACGAACAAGACGAACGGTGAGAGTCTGGTGCCGGCGGATATCCCGAATGTTGTTGCGCAGAATATAGAGCCCGATCCTGAACCTTCGCTGGACTATACGGCGGCAGATGCAGCGGCAGCAAAGGCAGGCACTGTGGATCGCACCAAATATACAGCGGATAGTCTGAAAGCTCTGGATGAAGCGGCAAAGAATTACAAGGACGCAAAGGAAGCAGGCACCATCAAGGATCAGAACGAACTGGATGCTCTGACAAAGGCTATGACGGATGCTTATGACGCACTGGAAGAGATGCAGCCGGGGGAAACTCTGGACTTTACAGAAGCTGAGAAGCTCGTAGAGCTTGCGAACGATGTGGACCGTAGCAAATATACGTCTGACAGCTTAAAGGTTCTGGACGAGGCTGTAAACGCGTATAAGAGCGAAAAGGCGAATGTGAAGACCCAGGCGGAGATCGATGAACTGGCAGCAGCGATGCAGTCGGCGCTGAATGGCCTTGTGAAGCTGGATGACAAGAAGGAACATGTTCATGAGTGGAATACGGAATATACCGTAGATAAGGCTCCGACCTGCAAGGAGAAGGGTACCGAGTCCATCCACTGCAAGACCTGTGACGCGACGAAGGACAGCCGAGAGATTGCAGCGCTGGGACATACCTGGGACTCCGGTACGGTTACCAAGAAGCCTACCGCAACCAAGGAAGGTGTTCGCACCTATACCTGCAAGGTGTGCAAGGAGACCCGCACAGAGACCATTGCCAAGACTTCGACCTCCACAGGTACTACAACCACGAAGAAGAACAATACCACGACCACTACCAAGAGCGGTACCGGCGTAAAGACCGGTGACGAGTCAAATCTGACCATGTGGGTTGCTCTGGCGGCAGTATGCGGGCTGGCAGGTGCAGGACTTACGGTTACACGCAGAAAGCGTCAGTAATTACAGAAGACCTCAGCAATTGCAGAACGGGTTTGAAGAAAAAACAAGTCGTAAAAACTGAAAAAAGAAAAAAAGAAAAGCACGGGCGAGAAATCGTCCGTGTTTTTTTTGAAATGAAACAATAAAAGGAAAAAATAGTTAAAAAACATGAATAAAGGCTAAGTTTATTGACAAAAAGGCGAATCGTGCTAGAATAATCGATGGTAAAAATATTTACCGTAATGGAGGAAAAAAGAAATGAACAGTAAAAAAGTACTTGCGCTTGGTATGGCTGCTGTAATGGCAGCAGGAATGACCGGCTGCTCCGTACCCGGAGAAGGCGGAAGCACAACCGCAGGAAGCAGCACAGGCACGACAGCGGCGGCTGCAGCTGATGAAAGTGCTCAGGGCGGCGAGACTGCAGCAGCAGATAATAATACAACATCTGCGACTGGTTTGAAGGTGTTCCGCTATGCAACTTCCACGGACCCGACATCTCTGGATCCGGTTATGGGAAACTCTACTGCAGATAATGAGATTCTGCATATTACGCAGGAAGGTCTGGTACGCAACAGCTGCGGTACTATCAGCCCCGGTATCGCGGAGAGCTGGGAGATTTCGGATGACGGTCTTACCTACACGTTCCATCTGAGAGATTCGACTTACAGTGATGGTACACCGGTAACTTCGAAAGATTTCCTGTATACGTTCCAGCATATGGCAGATCCGGCTACGGCAGCTCCTTATGCGTGGATCATGGATGGCCGTATCAAGAACGGCGGTGATGTAATTTCCGGCAAGAAGCCGGTGGAAGAGCTGGGTGTATCTGCGCCGGATGATAAGACTTTCGTGATTGAACTGGAGTATCCGCAGGGCTATTTCCTGAGCCTGCTCGGTTCCAGCGGGCAGTTCACTCCCATGAATCAGGCGCTGGTAGAACAGTACGGAAAGGACTATGCCGCTTCCGCAGACAAGATGCTGACGAACGGCCCGTTCAAGATGGTTTCCAGCGCAAACCGTCAGTATATTTTTGAGAAGAATGAGAATTACTGGAATGCAGATGCGATCAACTTCGATCGTGTAGAGTTGAACGTAATCGAGAATGCCGATACACAGCTCGCAATGTACGAGCAGGGAGATCTGGATTATGTAGCAATTCCGACCGCGCAGGTTCCGAATTATGATGATCGGGATCAGGAGTTCATGACGGGATCTCTGGATTGGTTGTACATTAACCATCAGGCAGATTATGTGAGCAACGAAAACTTCTGCCTGGCGCTGAACTACGCGATTGATCGTACTACCTACAATATGCTGGCGAACAGCGGTACCTATCAGGGCTGGGGCAACCCGGTTATGCCGAATGTAGACGGTATCAATTCGACTTATGGTGAAGAGTTCCAGCCGGAAGGCTACCCGCTGGACGGCGATGTAGCGAAGGCTCAGGAATATCTGCAGAAGGCTCTTACAGAGCTTGGAATCAGCGATCCTTCGGAGATCACGGTTGAACTGACAACGACAGATGCCGAGACGAATAAGAAGATTGCGGAAGTTATCCAGGAAATGTGGCAGAATAATCTGGGTATCAATGTAGAGATTCGTCAGGTGACCTACTCTGAGATCTACGGCAACGTATTCCCTCAGCATGATTACATGGTTGGCTACGGCGGATGGGGTCCGGACTATGCAGATCCTAACACCTACCTGGAGCTGTTCATGAGCGATAACGTATATAACTACAGCCAGTACAGCAACGCGGATTTCGACAAGCTGATGAATGACAGCCGTACGATTGCGGATCCGAAGACTCGTCTGGAGACGCTGGCAAATGCAGAGCAGATCCTGCTGGATACCGGTGCGGTTGTACCGCTGCAGGTAAGAACGACCCATTATCTGATTGATGATGATGTAACCGGCGTAGGATTCTACTTCATTGGCTATACCATCGATCTGGTATACGGTGACTGCGCGCCAACCGAATAAGTGATATAATTTTTCTTGCAAACGATATAGCCACAAGGGGCAGCTGCTTCGGCAGCTGCCTTTTTGTGTCCTTCATTTGCATGGATTCTGGATGGTCACGTAAAGAATGGTGGTGACGTTATTGCCGGCACGCTTCCTGTAGAAGAGCTTGGTGTATCTGCACCGGATGACAAGACCTTTGTGATCGAGCTGGAATATCCTCAGAGCTATTTCCTCAGCCTGATCGGTTCTTGCGGACAGTTTACTCCCGTTCGTCAGGATAAGGTAGAAGAATACGGCAAGGACTATGCCGCAACCGCAGACAAGATGGTAACCTGCGGACCGTTCACTATGGTATCCAGCGCGAACCGCCTGTATGTTTTTGAGAAGAATCCGAATTACTGGAACGCGGATGCCATCCATTTTGATCGCATTGAGATGAATATTATTGACAATGGCGATACGCAGCTGGCTATGTATGAGCAGGGTGAGCTGGATTACGTTCAGATTCCTACTGCACAGGTTCCGAATTATGATGACCGTGACCAGGAGTTCATGAACGGTTCTCTGGACTGGGTATACATCAACTGTGATGCAGATTATGTAAGCAACCAGAACCTTCGTCTGGCGCTGAACTATGCGATTGACCGTACCACCTACAATATGCTGGCGAACAGCGGCACCTTCCAGGGCTGGGGCAACCCGGTTATGCCTGCTGTTGATGGTGTAAATGGAACCTACGGAGAAGAGTTCCAGCCGGAAGGCTATCCTCTGACCGAGGATCTGACCAAGGCACAGGAGTATCTGCAGGCAGCGATGACTGAGCTTGGCGTCAGCGATCCTTCCGAGATCACGATTGAGTTTTCCACGACGGATGCTGAGACGAATGAGAAGATCGCGGAAGTTCTGCAGGAAATGTGGCAGAACAATCTGGGCATTACTGTAAATATCAAGCAGGTAACTTACAATGAACTTTACAGCAACCTGTTCCCGGTAAGTGAATTCCAGGTTGGCTACTCCGGATGGAGCCCGGACTACGCAGATCCTTATACCTATCTGGAGCTGTTCATCAGCGGAAATGTATACAACTATAGCCAGTACTCCAACAGCGAGTTCGATGATCTGATGGCACAGAGCCGCGAGACGACCGATGCCACCGAGCGTCTGCAGATCCTGGCACAGGCTGAGCAGATCCTGATCGACACCGGCGCGGTAGTACCGCTGCAGGTAAGAACCGGTCATTACCTGATCGACGATGATGTAACTGGAGTAAACTTCTACTTCAGCGGCTACAACATCGACCTGGTATACGGCGACTGTGCATCGACCGAATAATCCGTTCTTTCATATAATAATAGCATCTAAGGCAGCTGCTTCGGCAGCTGCCCTTTTATTACAAAAAAAACGGAAAAACGCGGGAAAAAATTGACATATGATACAGAAAAAGCTATAATGTACACAGACTGAACGTTAGTCTAGCATAACGTTCGTCAATTCCAAACAGGAGGTTCTATACCATGGATAAAAGCTTTCACCAGGGCAATCGTCAGAAGTTCTATGATTCATTAGAGAACGGTACGATTGCCTTATTTTTTTCAGGACACGCATTCCGCAAGACTGCGGATGAATTCTTCCCGTTCTATGCGAACCGGAATTTTGTATATTTAACAGGCATTGAGAAAGAGAACTTCGTGCTCATGGCAGAGAAGCAGAACGACCAGGTACATGAGCTTCTGTTTATCCTTCCTCCGGACGCGCACGCAGAGCGTTGGACCGGAAGCCGCATGAAGGCTGACGAAGTACTGGAGCGCTCTGGTATCACCGAGACCCGCTACATCGACACTTTCCCGGCATATCTTCATATGCAGCTGCGCACGAACCATTTTGATACGGTTGCGTTGGATCTGTATCGTTGTGAGGAAACGGATGAAGATACCGAACCCTTCATCTGGGCGGATCGCATCCGCAAGGATAAGCCTTCCATTAATATTATCGATAGTAGTCTGCAGCTGAGAAAGCAGCGCACGATCAAGCAGCCCTGCGAGATCGCGGCAATCCGTGAAGCAGCGAAGATTACCCGCGCCGGTATCGTAGCCATGATGAAGGCAGCAAAGCCCGGCATCTGGGAGTACCAGCTGAAGGCGGAGTTTGATTATGCTCTGGCACAGCACGGTGATCTGGCTCCGGCATTCCCCAGTATCGTATCTGCCGGTGACAACAACTTCTGCATTCACTACTATGATTACACCGGACAGGCCAAGGACGGCGACATGATTCTGAATGACGTAGGTGCCAAGTATGACAACCTGTTCAACGATGTATCCCGCGGATATCCGGTAAACGGCAAGTTCAGTGAGCGTCAGAAGCAGCTGTATATGTGCGCATACAACACTTCCCAGCATATGTTCTCCATCATCAAGCCGGGCATGAAGATGAGAGATGTAGATCGTCTGGCAAGAGAGTTCAATTTCGAGCAGCTGAAGGCTCTTGGCCTTTGCGACAAGCTGGAAGAGGTTGGCAAATATATCTGGCACGGAGGCGCGCATCATGTCGGCTACGACACGCACGATCTGGTAGAGGCAGAGATTGTCGAGCCTGGTATGGTATTCTGCGTAGATATCGGTATCTATTGCGAAGAGTGGGGCATCGGCTTCCGTCTGGAAGACAACTGCCTGGTAACTGAGGATGGCTGTGAGAACCTGACCGGAGCCATTCCGAGAACGATTGAAGATATTGAAGCTGTTATGGCTGGCAAGATGGATTAATGGAGGCATAAGAGAAGAAAATGGAACGTTTATTAAATATCATGCGTGAGCGTAACCTGGACGGATACTATATTTCCCGTCCGGTAAATGTTAATTACATCAGCCACTACACAGGAGCTGACTCCTTCCTTTTTATTACGGAAGGAGAGAAGTTCTTCCTGACCGATCCCCGCTACACGGAGCAGGCAGCTATGGAGTGCCCGGACTACACCATCGTTAACTGGCGCGCCTATGGCTCACAGGCGAAAGCAGTCGGCGATCTGGCAGCGAAGTGCCAGTGTAAAGCCATTGGTTATGAAGATGACTTCATGACTGTGGATCAGTACCATGGCTTCCAGGCAGAAGTGAAGGCAGAGCTGGTTCCTGCATCCGGTATCATCGAGGAGTTCCGCTCGATTAAGAGCCCGGAAGAGATCGAGTGCCTGCGCATCTCCGCAGATATCGCATCCCGCGCCTTCGAGCTGATTATCAAGGACATCAGAGTAGGTATCACCGAGAAGGAGCTGGCATCTCGTCTGAGCCATCACATGGTTATGCAGGGCGCAGATACTCAACCTTACGGCAATATCCTGATCTCCGGCGCCAGAACGTCTCTGCTGCATGGTATTCCTTCTGCAAAGGCCATCGAGTATGGAGATCTGGTTCTCATGGATTACGGGTGCCAGTACCACGGCTATCTGTCTGATATGACCCGTACCGTTGTTGTAGGCCACGCAACGCTGAAGCAGCGCGAGGTATACCGTCTGGAGCAGCAGATGGTAGCTGATGTAGAAGCCTTCCTGAAGGACGGTGTAAGCGCCTCTGACGCGTACCAGCAGTCCCTGAAGGCCATCGAAGGCACCGAATACATGAAGTACAATTACACCGGCATTGGTCACGGTATCGGCATGTTTGTGCATGAAGTACCTTTCATGAGTCCGATCTCCAAGAACATCATCAAGGCCGGCAACGTAATGACCGTAGAGCCTGGTATTTACATCCCCGGCTGGGGCGGTATCCGTATTGAAGACCAGCTGCTGATCACCAAGGATGGCAGCGAGAACCTCATATCCGCAACCAAAGAACTGATTGAACTGTAAATATTAGCTGTCTCTACCTTTTGGCTCATAGAGCGTACCGTAACTTCTCACCGAAGTCGGTACGCTCTTTTTTATATAAATCAACCTCTATGTGTGGGCTCCGCGCAGCCAGGGAAACTAGCTTCCTGGGAAGGTTTACCTCAAGCTCTACTGGGGAAGCTCCGCGCAGCCAGGGAAACTAGCACCTCAAGTTCTACTGGGAAAGCTCCGCGCAAATTCCGGGACAAGCCGAACCCATCTTCACACGGCCACTGGTGCTGCGTTTCCGGCTCCGGGCCGCGCGCCTATTAATCGCCAGTCGCCCCAACGCGCCT
>JAJEQR010000029.1 GCA_020687485.1 Hominifimenecus microfluidus
CATTATTATAACGTGCCGATTCAGGATGCCTCCGGTGATTATGTGCTCCAGATTCCACTGTATGATATGGGGCCGTTTATGGAACTTACTGGAGTGAAGGTAGAGGGACAGGAATAGAAAGTGCCTGAGATAGAGAAGCAGAAGGCAGGCGCAGGAATAAGAAATTGGGAACCGGCGCTGCCGTCCTGCTTGCGGCTGGAGGAATGATGGCTGCGCAGGAGAAGTACCGCCGGGATCGCCTGCATCCTGCCTGCGAACTCCTCGACATGGAAGGCATCCCTGATCCCGGCCTGCGCCGCATCGCCAGGCTGCGTTGGGGAATCCTGACATTTGCTTCACTGCTGTTGGGAGCGGCAGGCGCTGTGATATATCAATGGATCACGGCATAGGGGAAAAAACGGAAAAATTCTTGACATTTGACGGGTAACGTGCTATGTTTTTCTATAGACTCGTATGAAAATTAGGAGAATACATTTTCTGTTTTCATGCAAATCTTTACTGACCACTCCTTCCGGAGTCAAGGCCATACGGACAGCCGGGTCAACTGCCGATTGGCGGCGCAGCCGCCTTATTGATTGAGTTAGAAGCTCAAATTTTATAAGTTGGTAACTTCATAACCGAAAGTGCCTTATGCACATCAACTTGTGAAACGGTCAATAAGAGTAGTAAAAGTAATGATTTGCTATATAGACTCTGAAAACAGATTCCACGCATAGAGAAGAAGCCTGCAGATTTCTGCAGGATCGAAAGCGAAGATCGGAACCAGCGCAAGTGACAGCAGAAAGGCTGTTATTTACGCTGTTTTTTTGTTTATAGAAAGGATCACATTGCCATGGATGAGCGCTTAAAGCTGTACGGCTTCAACAACCTGACGAAAGCACTTAGCTTTAATATTTACGATGTCTGTTACGCCAAGACTCCGCGGGAACAGAAGGAATATATTGCCTATATCGACCAGCAGTATAACTCGGAGCGTCTGACGGATATTCTGACACATGTGGTAGAGATGATCGGTGCAAAGATCCTTCATATCTCCCGGCAGGACTACGATCCGCAGGGGGCTTCGGTCACGATTCTGGTGGCGGAGGAATCGCAGGTTCCGGTGGAGCTTACCGGGGAGACGGTTCTGGCACATCTGGATAAGAGCCATGTGACGGTGCATACCTACCCGGAGTACCATCCGGACAAGTGCCTGGCGACCTTCCGGGTGGATATCGACGTCGCAACCTGCGGTGAGATCACGCCGCTGTCCACACTGGATTATCTAATCGGTTCCTTCGATTCGGATATTATCACGATGGATTACCGTGTGCGCGGATTTACGCGGGCGGAGGACGGCCGCAAGCTTTTTATGGATCACTATATGTCCTCCATCCAGAATTATATTAAGAAAGAAACGCTGGAGCGATACGACGCGGTGGATATCAATGTGTATCAGGCGAATCTCTTCCATACAAGGATGCTGATTAAGGAGATGGATCTGCAGAACTATCTCTTTAATATTGATACCCATGAGCTCCCGCCCAAGGTGCGGCTGGAGATCACGAACAATCTGAGACAGGAAATGATTGAGATTTTTAGTGGGAGGAACGTTTTTTGATACCAGGATGCAAAAGTCAAAAGCCTGACGCAAGCTTGCTTGCGAGATGGCTTATGACTTTGGAGTCCGCCCCACAAATGAGGAAGGAGCGATTTACATCGTAAATCTGCGGATTCCGAATGCGGGGGAGAATTGCGGGAGCAGCTTATGCTGCGGAGCAATTCGAAGGTGTCAAAAAAGAAGATGCTAAGGAATAGGGAGTAGTAATGAAATCATACACGCAGAAAAACGCCCCGATCTACGAGGCGCTGGAGGAATTCCGGGCCCGGAGGGTCGTTCCCTTCGATGTACCCGGTCATAAGAGAGGAAGAGGCAATCCGGAGCTGGTGGAGCTTCTGGGGCAGAAATGCGTGGGGCTGGATGTGAATTCTATGAAGCCTCTGGATAATCTGTGCCACCCGGTATCGGTTATTCGCGCGGCGGAAGAGCTGGCGGCGGAGGCTTTCGGAGCTGCGCACGCCTTCCTGATGGTAGGCGGTACGACTTCTTCCGTGCAGGCCATGATCTTAAGCGTCTGCGGAAGAAATGACAAGATTATTCTGCCCCGCAATGTACACCGCAGTGTCATCAACGCCATGATTCTGTGCGGCGCGCATCCGGTGTATGTGAATCCGGAGGTGGATGAGCGGCTTGGCATTCCGCTTGGCATGCGTATGGAGCAGGTGGACAAGGCGATCCGCGAGAATCCGGATGCCCGAGCGGTTCTGGTGAATAACCCGACTTACTATGGCATCTGCTCGAATCTGCCGGAAATCGTGAAGCTGGCGCACGCGCATGGCATGAAGGTTCTGGCGGATGAGGCACATGGCACGCATCTGTATTTCGGTGAGAATCTGCCGATCTCCGCGATGGCGGCCGGAGCGGATCTGGCGGCGGTCAGTATGCACAAGTCCGGCGGCAGCCTGACGCAGAGCTCGCTGCTTCTGGCAGGGCCTTCCATGAGCGAAGGTCATATCCGCCAGATGATTAACCTGACGCAGACGACAAGCGGCTCGTATCTTCTGATGGCAAGCCTGGATATTTCCCGGCGGAATCTGGCGCTGCGCGGACGGGAAGACTTCGCTCGCGTGGTGGATCTGGCGGAGTACGCAAGAAAAGAGATCAACGAGATTGGCGGCTACGATGCTTATTCCCGGGAACTGATCAACGGGGACAGCGTCTTCGACTTTGATGTAACGAAACTTTCAATCTATACCTACGGCATCGGCCTGGCGGGCATCGAGGTCTATGATCTTCTGCGGGATGAGTATGATATCCAGACAGAGTTTGGCGACCTGGGCAATCTGCTGGCCTATGTATCCATCGGCGACCGGAAGCAGGAGATTGAGCGTCTGGTGGGAGCGCTTGCTGAAGTAAAGCGTCGCTTCCAGAAAAAAGGCACCTGGATGCAGGTGCCGGAGTACCTGTCTCCGCATGTAGTGGTTACGCCTCGTGATGCCTTCTATGCGTTGAAGGAGTCCCTTCCGATTGCTGAGACGAAGGGACGCGTCTGCAGTGAATTTGTTATGTGTTATCCGCCGGGCATCCCGATCCTGGCTCCAGGGGAGGAGATCACGGAAGATATCCTGAAGTATATTGAGTATGCCAGAGAGAAGGGATGCTCGCTGACCGGTTCGGAAGATCCGGATGTGCAGCGTCTGAACGTGGTGAACGAGAACACTCTGGATTGGATGTAGCCGGAAGGCAGACAGGAGAAAAGTATGGAATTGTGGTTTTCGGAGCAGCATACACCGTATGTTAGGCTGTCGATCAAGGTAGAGCGCCAGCTTTACAGCGGGCAGAGCGATTATCAGCGGATCGATGTCTTTGAATCGCGGGAGTTTGGCCGCTTTTTGATCCTGGACGGATGTATGATGCTGACAGAGAAGGATGAATTTATTTATCATGAGATGATCACGCACGTACCTATGGCGGTAAATCCGAATATCCGGAAGATCCTGGTGATCGGAGCCGGCGACGGCGGCGTGGTGCGCGAGCTGGCGCGTTATGACACCGTGGAGCATATCGATATGGTTGAGATTGATCCGCTGGTCGTGGAGGTCAGCCGCAAATATCTGCCGCAGACGGCGGGCGCACTGGACGATCCCCGTGTGTCGATTCATTATGAGGACGGCCTGCGCTATGTGCGCACCCGGGAGAACGAGTACGACCTGATCATCGTGGATTCCACCGATCCTTTCGGTCCTGGCGAAGGACTCTTTACGAAGGAATTTTACGGGAACTGCTACAAGGCATTGACGGAGGACGGCATCATGGTAAACCAGTGCGAGAGTCCCTTCTACGAGGAGGACGCGAGAGCCAGTCAGAGGGCGCACAAGCGGATCGTGGAGAGCTTCCCGATCAGCAAGGTCTATCAGGTGCATATCCCGACGTATCCCTCCGGCCACTGGCTGTTCGGTTTTGCGTCGAAGAAGTACCATCCGCTGCGCGATTTTGACCCGGTAGCATGGAACATGAAGGGGATTAAGACCCGCTACTATACGACAAGACTTCATGTCGGAGCCTTCGCACTACCGGCGTATGTGGAGGAGATGTTAAGAGATGTTGAGTAAGAATATAGAGACTTTTATCGCCTGCGACGCGGAATATGAGGACGCGGAGACGGTGATCTTCGGTGCACCTTTCGATTCTACGACATCGAACCGGCCGGGAACCCGCTTCGGCAGCCGGGCGATCCGCAGCGAATCTTTCGGGCTGGAGACCTACAGTCCCTATCAGGATAAAGACCTGGAGGACATCGCTGTGTTCGACAGCGGAGATCTGGAGCTGTGCTTCGGCTCGTCGGAGCAGGCGCTGGCGGATATTGAGGAGCGCGCGAAGACAATCCTGGAGGATGGCAAGCGCCCCTTCCTGATCGGCGGCGAGCACTTGGTGACACTGGGCGCGGTGCGCGCTGTGGCTGCAAAGTATCCGGATCTTCATATCATTCACTTTGATGCGCACGCGGATCTTCGCCAGGAATATCTGGGCGCGGAGCTGTCGCATGCATGTGTGCTGCGCCGCTGCTGGGACATCCTGGGCGACGGAAGGATCTTCCAGTTCGGAATCCGTTCCGGCGACCGCAGTGAGTTCCGTTGGGCGCAGGAAGGCCATGTAGCCATGCATCCCTTTGATTTTGACGGTCTCGAAGAGATGGTGCAGAAGTTAAAGGGGAAGCCGGTCTATCTGACGGTAGATCTGGATGTGATGGATCCTTCGGTATTCCCCGGAACCGGCACGCCGGAGGCCGGAGGCGTAACTTTCCTGCAGCTTCTTCAGGCGATTCTTACGGTATGTAAGGATTCGCAGATCGTGGGCTGCGATGTGAACGAGCTGTCCCCGCCCTATGATCCTAGTGGGATTTCCGCGGCAACTGCCTGCAAGGTTGTGCGGGAGCTATTGCTGGCGCTGCCGCCGTTTCATTGAGGGACGGTTGTATGATAAGAAATGTTTTCCTGGATCTGGATAACACGCTGTTTGATTTCACGAAGGCGGAGCATATCGCGCTGGCCAGGACACTGCGTTTGCTTGATGTCGATCCGGCGGAAGCGACTTTGTGCCGCTACAGTGAGCTGAATCTGGAGCAGTGGAAGCTGCTGGAGCTAGGGAAGATCACGAGAGAGCAGGTGAAGGTGCGGCGCTTCGAGAATCTCTTCCGAGAGCTGGGAACGGCTGCATCGCCGGAGCAGGCGGCAGCCCTGTACGAGACTTTCCTTGGAGAAGGACATTACTATATCGACGGTGCGGAAGACCTGCTGAAGGCGCTGTACGGACGGTACCAGCTGTATCTGGCTTCCAATGGAACGATGAGTGTCCAGCAGAGCCGGCTGGCCAGCGCCGGGATTGCGGGCCTTTTCGATGGGATCTTTCTCTCGGAGGTGATCGGCGCGGACAAGCCGTCCAAAGCGTTCTTCGCTGCCTGCTTCTCGCAGATTCCGGACTTTCGGAAGGAAGAGACCGTGATTGTGGGCGACAGCCTGACTTCGGATATCCAGGGAGGAAAGAATGCTGGAATCGGAACTGTCTGGTATCAGCCCTATCCGGAGACACAGGCGGAGGAAATCCACCCGGACGCAGTGATCCGAAAGCTTTCCGATCTGCCAGAGCTCCTTCGGACATTATAGAAGGAAAAGAATATGTCAGAAGTATCGAATTATGAAGTAACGAAGAAAAATACTGCGAAGCTCTTTCTGGAGAGAGATCAGGAAGAGATCATTCGACGGTGCAGGCTTACGGCTGATGATGCGTCGATCTTCGTAATGTTCTTTGGCCGCCGTTACCGGGTGGATCGCCGTACCGGCGTGATCCTCCGTGACTGGAAAGAAAAAACAAAACAGAAGCACGAATGTATGCCATATTCTGCCGGTGGACTGGATTCCGCCAGGCAGGAGGAGGCGGACTTCGAGGAGGCCATGACGATCTACGATTATCTGTGCGACTCCCGACCGGGATGTCATCCGTCCGGCGATTTCGTGACGAGCCAGTCCCTGCAGCGGGTGGTGACTTCCCGCATCGGGGAGGGCATGTTCACAGAATACGCAGCCTTTTTTGAACAGAATGAGGCGCTGGTGCGGGTCAATTGTGAACAGATCGGTGGGATTTCCGCCGGTAAGGGGGATATCTCGTATGATTTTTCCATGTTCGGTGAATTAAAGCTGCGCATCAGCTTCTGGCGGTCGGATGAGGATTTCCCGGCCAGCCTTCAGGTCTTCTGGGATCAGAATGTGTTGGATTATATTCGCTTTGAGACAACATATTATGCGGTATTCTGTGTGCTTCGCAGAATCTGCGGCAGAGAAGTATAGGACAAATCAGCCGGGAGACGAAATCGTCACCGAAAAGAATAAGAACAGGAATAAAAGCAGAAACAAGAACAAAAATAAGATGAATTTAAGGATTCGTATCGCATCGGAGGAGGACGCACAGGCGCTTCTTGCTCTGTATGCGCCCTATGTGGAGTATACGGCGATTACTTTTGAATATGAAGTTCCTTCAGCGGAGGCGTTCCGGGAGCGGATTCGGGAGACGATGCGGAAGTACCCGTACCTGGTTCTGGAGGTGGACGGTGTTCCGGCAGGGTACGCGTATGCCAGCCCGTTCCATGACCGTCCGGCTTATGACTGGGCGGTGGAGACTTCGATCTACATGGGAGAGCAGTACCGGAAAATCGGCGGAGGAAGACTTCTGCATGAAGGTCTGGAAGAGGCACTTCGCCTGCAGGGCATCCGGAACATGAACGCCTGTATCGCCTATCCGAAGGAAGAAGATGAATATTTAACGAAAAACAGTGTGGAATTTCATTCACATCTGTGTTATCGTTTGGTTGGAGAGTTTTATCAGTGCGGCTATAAGTTCGGCCGCTGGTACGATATGGTCTGGATGGAGAAGCTGATCGGCCCGCATGAGGTTCCGGCGGCGCCCATCCGCCCGTTTCCGGAGATCCGGGAGCAGGCAGCGGCCATGCTTGCGCATTACGCGCGGAATATCAAGGAGGTATAACTATGGGAAAGTGTCTGATCATCGGCTGCGGCGGTGTTGCCAGTGTAGCCATTCATAAATGCTGTCAGAACAGCGATGTATTTACGGAGATCTGTATTGCCAGCCGCACGAAAGCGAAGTGCGACGCGCTGCAGGAGAAACTGGAGAAGACGACCTCTACGAAGATTACGACAGAGCAGGTCAATGCGGATCATGTGGATGAGCTGATCGCTCTGATTGAGAAGGTACAGCCGGATGTAGTACTGAATCTGGCACTTCCCTATCAGGATCTTACGATCATGGATGCCTGTCTGGCGACGAAGACTCCCTATGTGGATACCGCAAACTATGAGCCGGAGGATACGGCGAAGTTCGAGTACAAGTGGCAGTGGGCCTACAATGATCGCTATAAGGAAGCGGGAATCACCGCACTTCTCGGCAGCGGCTTCGATCCCGGCGTAACAGGCGTATTCTCTGCGTATGCGCTGAAGCACTATTTTGACGAGATTAATTATATCGATATCCTGGACTGCAATGCCGGCGATCATGGCTATCCCTTCGCAACGAATTTTAATCCGGAGATTAACATCCGCGAGGTCAGCGCGAACGGTTCCTACTGGGAGGATGGTCACTGGGTAGAGACGAAGCCCATGGAGATCAAGAGAGTCTATAACTTCCCGGAGATCGGCGAGAAGGATATGTACCTTCTGCATCATGAGGAACTGGAATCCCTGGCGATCAATATTCCAGGCATTAAGAGAATCCGTTTCTTCATGACGTTCGGTCAGAGCTATCTGACACATTTGAAATGTCTGGAGAATGTCGGCATGACCAGCATTGAGCCGATCATGTACGAGGGAAAGGAGATCGTACCGCTGCAGTTCCTGAAGGCAGTTCTGCCGGATCCGGCCAGCCTCGGCCCCCGCACGAAGGGCAAGACGAATATCGGCTGCATCTTCATCGGAAAGAAGAATGGTGAAGAAAAGAAGCTGTACATTTATAATACCTGCGACCATGAGGAATGCTATAAGGAGGTCGGAAGTCAGGCAGTGGCTTATACGACCGGCGTGCCTGCCATGATCGGCGCGATGATGATTCTGAACGGAACCTGGAAGAAGCCGGGCGTTCACAATATCGAAGAGTTTGATCCGGACCCCTTCATGGATGCGCTGAACCGTTTCGGCCTTCCCTGGAAGATCAGTGAGAATCCGGATCTGGTGGAGTAATCCGGGATGAAGTGGGAAAAACTGCGGACGCCCTGCTACGTGGTGGATGAGGAGCGTCTGATTCACAACCTGGAGATCTTAAGGGGCGTGCAGGAGCGTACCGGCTGTAAGATTCTGCTGGCGCAGAAGGCATTCTCGTTCTTTTATGCGTATCCGCTGATCCGGAAGTATCTGGCGGGAACTACCGCCAGCGGGCTCTATGAAGCGCGGCTTGGAGCGGAGGAGATGGGCGGAGAGACGCATGTGTTCTCGGCGGCCTACCGCGAAGAGGATATGGATGAGCTGGTCTCTCTGTGCGGGCATATCGTATTCAATTCTTTCGCGCAGCTGGAGAAATTCGGTCCGAAGGCAGTCGCAGCCGGTGTCTCTGTCGGCCTGCGCGTGAATCCGCAGTGCTCGACGCAGGAGGGGCATGCGATCTATGATCCGTGTGCGCCCGGATCGCGCCTTGGCATCACAGCGGATCAGTTCGACAGCGAGCAGGCGCGCCGCCTGCTGCCGTTGGTATCCGGCCTGCATTTTCATACGCTCTGCGAGCAGAATTCGGATGATTTGGAGAAGACACTGGACGCCGTGGAGGAGCGTTTCGCGAAGTGGCTGCCGCAGATGAAGTGGATTAACTTCGGCGGTGGGCATCACATTACGCGGACAGATTATGATGTGCCCTGCCTGGAGCGCTGTATCCGGCGGATGCAGGAACACTGGGGCGCACAGATCTATCTGGAGCCGGGAGAAGCCGTGGCATTAAATGCTGGATTCCTGCTGACTTCTGTGCTGGATGTTGTGGAGAATGAGAAGAAGATCGCTATCCTGGATACATCGGCGGCCTGCCATATGCCGGACGTCCTGGAGATGCCGTACCGGCCGCCGTTAGCCGGATCCGGTCTGCCGGAGGAGAAGCCGTATACCTATCGCCTGGGAGGACCGACCTGTCTGGCGGGGGATATCATCGGAGATTATTCCTTTGACGAGCCGCTTGTGCCCGGCAGCCGGCTGACGTTTGAAGATATGGCGATTTATTCTATGGTAAAGAACAACACCTTTAACGGAATGCCGCTGCCGGATCTGATCTGGAGGGACCGGAGCGGAGAATGCACGCTTGTAAGGCGTTTCGGATACGAGGATTTTAAGACAAGACTTTCATAAGCTGCGCCTGCAGCAGAAAAGGGGGATTACCCTATGAAGAAGGATTTTTATTTTTCATCGGCGGACGGTCATTCCAGAGCGCACGGGATTCTGTGGATGCCGGACGGAGAGATCCGCGGTGTTCTGCAGCTGATTCACGGCATGGTGGAGTATATTGATCGCTATGATGAATTTGCCGCATATATGAACAGGCAGGGCTTTGTTGTGATCGGTCACGATCATCTGGGGCACGGAGCGACAGCCGCCTCGAAGGAGGATTTCGGATACTTCGGAGAGGAGAACGGCATGCTGTATCTCCTGAAGGATATCTACTATGTCTCCCGGCTTGCGAAGCGCAAGGCGGAGGAGTGGAAGGTTCCGTTCTTTATCCTGGGGCACAGTATGGGTTCCCTGCTTCTTCGCCGCTATATTACGATCTGGGGCGATGTCCCGGATGGCGTGATTCTGATGGGGACGGCGCAGTATCCGTCCTGGATGGCGAAGCTGGGAAGCCTTCTCGCCTGTGGTATTGATGAGGTGAAGGGGGCGGATTACCGCAGCAAGCTGCTGTACGCGCTTACCAACGGAAGCTATGAGATGAAGTTCGGGAATAAGAAGAGGCCCGGCTCCTGGCTGACGAGAGATGAGGCGAAGGCGGAGGCTTACGAGGAACATGAGTGGTGCGGTTTCCGCTTTACGGCGTCGGCGTATCACGAACTGTTCCGTCTGATGAAGGATCTGGCCGACCAGAAAGATTTCGACAAAATTCCAAGAAATCTTCCGGTGTTGATGCTCTCCGGTATGGAGGACCCGGTCGGAGGCTTCACGAAAGGCGTACTGGAAGTCTATAATGTGTTCACTGCGATGGGAATGGAGGACGTCGATATCCGTTTCTACCTGGATGACCGGCATGAGCTCTTAAATGAGCTAGACCGGGCGTTGGTTTTTGACGATATTCGCGATTGGCTGGAGCTTCACATGGAAGTATAAGGCTTGCGCCGGAACAAAAACTGCGTTATACTGAAAGTAGCGAAGCACGACAAAAGCGGAGTGGATTCACTCCGCTTTTTCTATAAGAATATGCAGGAGGGACCGAAGATGAACCGGACAATACGGGAAGAGCTGGAACAGTATGAGCAGGATTATCTGAGTCCTTACGCGTCGAAGAGCGCCGAAACCCGCGGACGCGACCGCGAGGAGCCGGCCTGTGATATCCGGCCGGCCTATCAGCGCGACCGCGACAGGATTCTTCATTGCAAGTCATTTCGGCGTCTGAAGCATAAGACGCAGGTATTCCTTTCTCCGGCGGGTGATCATTACCGCACCCGGCTGACGCATACGCTGGAGGTTTCGCAGATTGCCCGCACGATTGCGAAAGCGCTGCGGATGAACGAGGATCTGACGGAAGCGATCGCACTGGGGCATGACCTGGGGCATACGCCATTCGGCCATACCGGTGAAGACATTCTGAATCAGATCTGTGAGGAAGGCTTCTTCCATTACGAGCAGAGCATCCGCGTGGTAGAGAAGCTGGAGAAGGGCGGACAGGGGCTGAACCTGACCTGGGAGGTCCGGGACGGTATCCGCAATCACAGAACCAGCGGCCATCCGTCTACGATGGAAGGGAAGATTGTGCGCCTATCCGACAAGATCGCGTATATCAATCATGATATTGACGACGCGATCCGGGCGGGAATTCTGACGGAGGCGATGCTGCCGCAGGAATATACGTCAGTGCTGGGGCATTCGGTTCGCGAGCGCTTGAATACACTGATCCACAGTATTATCGATTCCAGCCGGAATCAGCCGGATATTCTGATGGATGATGATATCGAGACGGCCATGCAGGGACTCCGGAGTTTTATGTTCAGCAATGTTTATCAGGATAGTGCGGCGAAATCCGAGGAACACAAGGCGAAGGAAGTCGTGCGTCAGCTCTATACCTATTATCTGGAACACACCGGAGAGCTGCCGGAGGAATACCTGAATATGGTATGGATTGATCATGAGAGCCTGCCGCGCGTGGTGTGCGACTATGTAGCAGGCATGACAGACGACTATGCGATCCATTGCTTCCAGGAGATCTACATACCGAAATTCTGGCAGTTGATGTGACAATTCAGAGCCATGCGGATTTTTCTGAATATACAAATCATGCTTGCATGAATGGGAACATTCGGAAAAATCCATATAGAATCGAGCTGAGGGCTCGGAATTGTTTCTGGTAATGTTAAAAAGGGGGATGACATGTATTACCCGGATGAAGTGATTGAGGAAGTGCGCACGAAAAATGATATTGTCTCCGTGATTTCCCAGTATGTGCGCCTGACAAAAAGAGGAGGCAATTATTTCGGCGTGTGTCCCTTCCATAATGAGAAGACGCCGTCCTTCTCCGTATCGCCGGGTAAGCAGATGTATTACTGCTTCGGCTGCGGAGCAGGGGGGAATGTACTGACCTTCGTGATGCAGTACGAGAACTATACATTCACGGAGGCCATGCAGAATCTGGCGGAGCGGGCGGGGATTACGCTGCCGCAGGCGGAAGAGACAGAAGAACAGAAGCGGCAGGCAGATCTTCGGATGCGTCTGTTGGAAGTGAACAAGATGGCTGCCCGCTACTATTATTACCAGCTGCGGACGCCGGCGGGAATGCACGCGATGGAATATCTGAAGAACCGGAACCTGAGCGATGAGACGATGCAGAAGTTCGGGCTCGGCTATTCACTGATGTATTCAGACGCGCTGTACCGTTACCTGAAGCAGAAGGGTTACTCCGATGAGATCCTGGATCAGAGCGGTCTGGTGAAGATTGACGAGCGCGGCCCCAGGGATCGTTTCTGGAACCGTGCTATGTTCCCGATCATGGATGTGAACAGCCGGGTCATCGGGTTCGGCGGCCGTGTCATGGGCGAGGGAGAGCCGAAGTATCTGAATTCTCCGGAGACGAAGCTTTTCGATAAGAGCCGGAATCTGTATGGGCTGAATCTGGCGCGCACCAGCCGCCGCCCGTATTTTCTGCTGTGTGAAGGCTATATGGATGTCATTGCTCTGCATCAGGCGGGCTTTGATTGTGCGGTTGCTTCTCTTGGCACTTCGTTTACGCCGGGACACGCGCTGCTCATCAAGCGCTATGTGACAGAAGTGATTATCACGTATGACAGCGACGGCGCCGGACAGAAGGCTGCGCTCCGGGCGATTCCGATTCTGAAGAACGCCGGACTTTCCGTGCGTGTGCTGAACATGAAGCCGTACAAGGACCCGGATGAATTCATCTGCGCGCTCGGCGCGGAAGAGTACCAGAAGAGAATTGATGCGGCGATCAATTCTTTCCTCTTCGAGACGGATACGATCCGGATGCGCTATGATTTCTCCAACCCGGAGAAGAAGACGGAATTTCATCGGGAGGTGGCCGCTCGTCTGACGGAGTTCACCGACGAGTTGGAACGGGATAATTATATGGAGGCGGTAGCCGCCCGTCATCAGATCCCGCTGTCGGCGCTTCGGGAGATGGTGAACCGCATGGGAGGCCGCCGGATTGTTACCGAGACGGAGGCGGAGGAGCAATCGGAAGCGAGAGAGCTTCGATCGAAGAGAAAGAAGGAGAAGGACGAGGGACTCCGCGGAGATCAGCGTCTGCTCCTTAACTTTATTACCTCGCATCCGGAGCGGTCGCACAGCCTGCGGAAGCTTCTCAGTGTGGAGTGCTATACGGACGGTGTCTATCACCAGATTGCGGAGATGGTCTATGCCGATCTGGACGCGGGACGGGCGCCGGAACCGGCGGCTGTGATGAACCGCTTCCTGGATGAGGAGGAAGAGCGTAACCAGGTAGCGGCTGTATTTAACACCAGCTTGTCTTCAGACTATACGGAAGAAGAACAGGAAAAAATATTGGCAGAGGCGGCTCGCAGGGTAAAGCGCAGCTACCTGGACCAGATGGTCCGGAAGGAGACCGATCCGGTGAAGCTGCAACAGATTATCATGGAAAGGGCGAAGCTGGAGTCTCTGCATATTTTCCTCGATTAAGGCAAGAATAGGAATAATCGATGGAAGGTTGGTAAGAGATGGAAGTGTGCACGAATCTGGATAGAAAGGTCACCCGCCTGACGGCGGAAGCAGACCGGAACGGGAACTGCCTGGAGTATGATCTCCTCCTGAAGATTCTGGGAGAGGACGCCGATGCCGGAGAATACGAGAAGGCGCTGGAGATCCTGGAAGAAAGGAAGATCCGTCTGGTGGATTCTGTGGACACGAAGGAAGAGGACGGGATTCTGTCAGATGATCCCGTGAAAATGTATCTGAAAGAAATCGGTCATGTCGTCCTGCTAGACCGGGAGCGGGAGACGGAGCTTGCCCGGAGGATCGCGGAGGGCGATCGGACGGCGAAAAAAGAACTGGCGGAAGCCAATCTCCGCCTGGTAGTCAGCGTGGCCAAGCGATATATGGGGCATGGCATGCCCTTACTGGATCTCATCCAGGAGGGCAATCTGGGGCTGATTAAAGCGGTGGAGAAGTTTGATTACCGAAAGGGCTTTAAGTTCAGCACGTATGCGACCTGGTGGATTCGTCAGGCGATCACGAGAGCGATCGCGGATCAGGGGCGGACCATCCGTATCCCGGTGCATATGGTGGAGACGATCAACCGGCTGGTGCGGACTTCGCGCAGCATGGTGCAGGAACTGGGACGCGAGCCCACGGCGAATGAGCTGGCAGAGCGCATGGAGCTGCCGCCGGAGCGAATCAGCGAGATCTGGAAGCTTATGCAGGATCCGGTGTCTCTGTCCTCTCCAGTCGGCGACGAAGAGGAGAGTCGTCTGGGCGATTTTATCGAAGATTCTCATGTAGAAGTTCCGTTGGAAGCGGCGACGGATACGCTGATGCGGGAGCAGCTCGAAGAGGTCATGGCGACGCTGACTGACCGGGAGCAGCAGGTGATCCGTATGCGTTTCGGCCTGGAGGACGGGCATCCGCGCACACTGGAGGAGGTGGGCAGAGAGTTTCATGTCACAAGAGAGCGTATCCGCCAGATCGAATCCAAAGCATTGCGGAAGCTGCGCCATCCCAGCCGGAGCAGGAAGCTGAGAGACTACTTATAAAAACGAATAAAGAATTTGCATAGACGATTCTTATAAACGAAAGCAGAAAGGTCAACTTTATGGACTTATCAAAACGTTTACAGACAATCATCTCCCTGGTAGAACCGGGAGAAATGATCGCAGATATCGGAACGGACCATGGCTATGTTCCGATTGCATTGGTGCGCAGAGGGATTTGCCGCAAAGGCTTGGCGATGGATGTCGGGAACGGCCCGTTGGAACGTGCCAGAGAGCATATTCATGCACATTCCATGGAGAATGTGATCGAAACAAGGCTCAGCGATGGACTTCATATGCTGCAGCCGGGGGAAGCCGACCGCATCGTGATCGCCGGAATGGGTGGACCGCTGATGCAGCGCATCCTGGAAGAAGGGGAAGCCACCGCGCGCGCTGCCGGGCAGCTTATTCTCTCTCCACAGTCCGGGCTGCGGGAATTCCGGCGCTTTCTGACGGAGAATCACTATTATATTCAGAATGAGGCGATGCTCCGGGAGGATGGCAAGGATTACACCATTCTGATTGTTCATGATGGAGAGCCGGAAGTCTATGACGAATCCGATTACACATATGGAAAGCGGATTCGTGAGGAAGATATTCCTGTGAAGATAGACTACCTGAAACGTGAGATTGCTTTGCGCGAAAGTCTTCTAGATAAGTTGCATGCGAAGAACACCGAAAAGGCGGCGATCCGCAGAGAGGAGCTGACCGGGGAGCTTCGGCTTGCTCAGACTGCCCACAGCCAGCTTCTTGCCAGTGAAATTGAAGAAAATGGTAAAAAATAGAAACATAAAAATAGTAACAGAAGCGCAGTAGAAGAATAGAAACATAAAAACAGTGACAGAAAAAGCGAAAACAGAGAATAAAGAAAAAAGAAAAGAAGAGGAGGAACAGAGTATGTCTACATATCGCGTAACTATTGGCAGTCAGACGATGGAAGTTTCGGAAGGGACTACCTACGAACAGCTCGCGAAGCAATCTCTTACGAACGCTGCGGAAGAAATCCCTGGCGACATCGTTCTTGTAAAAGTGAACGATAAGCTGCAGGAGCTTCCGAAAACCGTAAAAGAGGACTGCACAGTAAATTTCGTAACAACTGCGGAGCCGGAAGGTGCCAATTCTTACGAGCGCAGCATGCTTCTTCTGATCAATAAGGCGATCTACGACGTCGTGCCGCTTGAGAAAATCCATAAAGTCACGGTGCGGTTTTCCCTGCGCCACGGACTTTATATCGAACCGGCCGGAGATTTCGCTGTGGACGAGGTATTCGTTTCCAGAGTGAAGAGCCGGATGCAGGAGCTTGTGGAGGAAGATCTTCCCATCGAGAAGATCAATGTTCATGTAGATGAGGCGATCCGTTTTTTCCACCGGGTAAAAATGTACGATAAGGAGAGATTGTTCCGCTATCGCCGCAGCTCACATGTCAATCTCTACAGTCTGGCCGGATTCAAGGATTACCACTATGGCTATATGGTGCCTTCGACCGGTTACCTGAAATATTTTGACATCCTCCCCTATCAGGAAGGCCTTGCACTGATTCTTCCCCGGATGCAGACGCCGCGAACTGTGGATCCCTTCGACCGCCAGGACAAGCTGTTCCATGTCATGCAAGATTCCTACCGCTGGGGCGAGCAGATGGATCTGGAGACCGTCGGCGCGGTGAACGATATGATCTCCGCCGGACATCTGCAGGATCTGATTCTCATCGCAGAGGCCCGTCAGGAGAAACAGATCGCGGATATCGCCGCTCAGATCGCGGAGCGACCGAATACCAAGTTTGTTATGATCGCTGGTCCTTCCTCCTCCGGAAAGACCAGCTTCTCTCACCGGCTGTCCATCCAGCTTCGCGCACGCGGACTCACGCCGCATCCGATTGCCGTGGACGATTATTTTGTGGATCGGGAGCATACGCCCCGGGATGAGAAGGGAGAGTATGACTTCGAGACGATTCATTGCGTGGATATCGAGCAGTTTAACAACGACATGACGGATCTTCGGGAAGGAAAGACGGTGAAGATGCCGACCTTCGACTTTATTCAGGGACGCAGAGTCTACCAGAAGGGCAATATCCTTCATCTGGGGCCGAACGACATCCTTGTCATCGAGGGGATTCACTGCCTGAACGATGAGCTGTCGTATTCTCTTCCGCCGGAAAGCAAATTCCGCATCTATATCAGCGCACTGACACAGCTGAATATTGATGAGCACAACCGGATTCCTACGACGGATGGCCGTCTGATCCGCCGGATGGTGCGCGACGCGAGAACACGCGGAGCCAGCGCCCGCGATACCATCGCAAGATGGCCCTCCGTACGCCGCGGAGAGGAGAAGAATATCTTTCCGTATCAGGAGTCGGCGGACATTATGTTCAATTCGGCACTGATCTATGAATTCTCTGTGCTGAAGTCTTATGTGGAGCCTCTGCTCTACGGCATTCCGCAGGATGCGCCGGAGTATCAGGAGGCGAAGCGCCTTCTGAAGTTCTTCGATTATATCCTTCCGGTGGACAGCACGGCGGTACCGCAGAACTCTCTGCTGAAGGAATTTATCGGAGGAAGCTGCTTTAAGGTGTGATTCCGGCACTTTACAAGACGGGAAAAATCTGCTATAATGCGTCAGGGTAACCGGGACAGGTGATCGCGGCTGCGCGAAAGCGCAGGTGAGGAAAGTCCGGGCTTCACAGGGCAGGATGCCGGATAACGTCCGGTGGAGGTGACTCCCAGGCCAGTGCAACAGAAATAAACCGCCAGCGTAAGCTGGTAAGGGTGGAAAGGTAGTGTAAGAGACTACCGCCTCGACGGTAACGGCGAGGGCACATGTAAACCCCATCCGAAGCAAGACCAAACAGAGAGCGTAAGGCGGCCCGTCTGCTCTCGGGTAGGTCGCTTGAATCTGGCGGCGACGTCAGATCTAGACAGATGATCATCCAACGACAGAACCCGGCTTATCGGCCCGGTTACCTGAAAAATATGACTGCCAACACGGACATTACAAAAGAAAACCTGCAGACGAACTTCGTATGCAGGTTTTCTTGTACGCAGTTCTCTGCCAATGGCATAACCTGGAAAGGGTGGATTTTATACCAGGTTTTAACTATTCCTATAAATTTAAAATGATATTTTTAATGATATTCCGGTAACTCAGACGAAAAATGGTTAAAAATATGAAAAATAAGAAAAAAATTAACAAAATTGTCATTGAAAAACAAAAACTGATGTGTTATACTCGAATCCATGAATGAAACAAACTATTTCACTTTAAACGTGTAATTGAATGACATATTACAACCTAGATGTGTAGTTAACTACACATCGTGCTAAAAGCATAGAGAACGAGCTAAAGGACGAAGCGGTTTGTTTTATAATATTCCATTTTACTTAATACATTTAGGAAAGGAGAAAGATCGTGTCTTACGTAAAATTAACGGATTGTGAAGAACTGGTTATGAAATGTGTCTGGGATGCAGGAAAGGACCTGTCTCTGGTGGAGACTATGGCTTTGTTGAAGGACAACTATGGTAAGAACTGGAAGCGTCAGACGATCTCTACGTTTTTACTTCATTTGATCCAGAAGGGCTTTTTAACTTCGTATCGGGTAGGACGTGTATTCTATTATCATCAGGAGATTGATCTGGAGAGCTTTCGCAGACAGCAAACCGAAGATTTCCTTAAGTTCTGGTATGATGGTTCCGTACAGACACTGTTCTCAAACTTACAGGAACAGGGAATGCTGAAGGAAGAAGAAAAAGAGAATATTAAAAAGCTCCTCATGTGAGCTTGATAAAAAGTCACCGTTCCGGTGACTTTTTTTATTGCAAGAAACGAAAGCCCCATGCGATAGAACATGAGGCTTTCAAAAAGGAGAAGGCAGGCTGCTTGAATACAAAAAAGGCACTTCCGGAATTCCGAAAGCGCCTTTGCTTTGTATGTGTGTATCATACAACACGCCTGTGGGTTTGTCAAGCGCTTTTTTTGAATTCGACAAAATTTTTGTTGACAAAATGCAAGTAAAACTTTAGAATACATAGTTGTATCTTAAAAAAGTTAAGTTTCTAAAGTTTACGATAAAAAAGGAGGGTAGATATGCTTTATACTGAAGAAGATGTGGCGGATTATCTGCGGGAGAATGACGTAAAGTTTGTATGCCTGTCTTTCTGCGATGCGCTGGGTGTTCAGAAGAATATCTCGATCATGACTTCCGAGCTGCACCGGGCGTTTACGACGGGGATCTCGTTTGACGCATCGGCGATCCGGGGGTTCTGCGAGATCGACGAATCCGATCTCTTCCTAGTGCCGGATCCGGCGACGATGGCGCTGCTTCCCTGGCGGCCGTCGCACGGGCGCGTGGTACGGTTCTTTTGCAATATCTGTTATCCGGATAGTCGGCCGTTCGAACTGGACAGCCGGCTGATCCTGCAGCAGGCTGTGAACCGGGCACGGAAGATGGGGATTCGAAGCAGCTTCGGCGCAGAGTGTGAGTTTTATCTTTTCGGACTGGATGAGAATGGGAATTCGACTGGTACGCCGGCGGATCAAGCCGGGTATATGGACACTTCGCCGTATGACCGCGGTGAGAACGTCCGCCGTGAGATCTGCCTGACACTGGAGGAGATGGGACTGCAGCCGGAGAGTTCTCACCACGAAGAGGGCCCCGGACAGAATGAGATCGACTTCAAGTACAGCAATGCTGTTACCAGCGCGGATCATGTGATGACATTCAAATCGGTGGTGGAGACGGTCGCTTCCCGCAACGGATACCACGCCTCCTTTCGTCCAAAGCCGATCCTGAATGCGGCGGGGAACGGATTTCATATCAATATGTCGGCGCGTCATCTGGGAGAAGAAGCGCCGGATCCGAAACTGAAGCAGGCATTTATGGCAGGAATCATGAAGTACGTGCGTGAGATCACGATATTCCTGAATCCATCCAGGGAATCCTATCTGCGGCTGGGCAGTTTTAAGGCTCCTGGGTATGTTACCTGGTCGAATCAGAACCGCTCGCAGCTGATCCGGATTCCGGCAGGCACCGGAGAATACGACCGGATTGAGCTTCGTTCCGCGGACTGCCTCTCGAACCCGTATCTGGCGTATGCGATCCTTCTGCACGCGGGACTTGACGGTATCGAGCAGGATCTGTTGCCGCCGCCTCCAACCGACCGCAACCTGTATCAGGCTTCCGCTGAGGAAGTGCGCGGGATTCCGCAGCTGCCCGGCAGTCTGGAAGAGGCTGTGGAACTGATGGAAACCAGTGAATTTGTACGCAGAATCCTGCCGGAGCGGGTGCGCCAGGCCTACCGGGACGCGGAACATCTGTAATCCGGCGGAGGAGAAGGTATGCGCGGAGAAAGGGAACCGATTCAGGTCGCAATCGTATCCAGTTCGGAGAAGAGCGCGGCGGCGTTAAATACACTGCTTTCCGGCCACGGCTTCGGTACGCCGACGGTCGTGCGCACGGGCGGCGAGATTCGTCGGAATCTTACCGGATTTCCATACGATATGGTGATCATTAACACGCCGCTTTCTGATGAATACGGTCATGAATTGGCCATGGATCTGATACAGGGAACAACAGCAGAAGTTCTTCTGCTGGTTAAGAACGACTCTTTCGGCAATGTGTATGACGAGGTGAGCGCTTACGGGGTACTGACCGTACCGAAGCCGATTCCGCCGCAGCTGTTCGATCAGAGCATCTGCCTGGCTGTCTCATCCAGACAACGGAGAATGCGCGTTGAGAAAGAGAATACGAAACTGAAAAAGAAATTAGAGGAACTCCGCCTGGTGGATCGGGCCAAATGTATGTTGATCGCATACGAGGGTATGAGCGAGACACAGGCGCACCGTCATATAGAGAAACAGGCAATGGACACACGGAGTACAAGAAAAGCCGTGGCAGAACATATTTTAAGAGCCTACGATGGCTGAGACGGGGGGAGAAGATGATGAAAATGTTGCAGGATGACAAACTTCATGAGGAATGTGCAGTATTCGGCGCGTCCGTATCCAACGGAGAAGCGGCCGGTATTACGTACAACGCGCTGCTGGCGATGCAGCACCGCGGTCAGGAGGGCGCCGGAATCGCCGTGGCCAGAGGACATGCGCTGGTTTGCCACAAGGCCAGAGGTCTGGTCAGCGAGGTGTTCCCGAAGGAAGTTATGGAGGAGCTTCCGGCCAGTAATCTGGCGGTCGGTCATGTTCGATATTCCACGACAGGAGCGAATACGATCAACAATGTGCAGCCGTTTGTGACAGAATATCTGACAGGACGCATTGCCACAGTACACAACGGAAATGTAACGAATGTGGATAAGATCCGCAAGAACCTGGAGTATCTTGGCGTGGATTTTGAAGCGACCAGCGATACGGAGATTATCTCCGCGCTGATTGCCTACAAGACAATGAGAGGTGGAGATCTGGTCGAAGGCGTGATTGATGCGACCAGTCAGCTGGTCGGTGCGTTCTCCCTGATTGTTCTCACCGGAGATCAGCGCCTGATCGCCGTGCGCGATCCCAACGGTTACCGTCCGCTCTGCATCGGCAGAAATGAGTATGGCATGGTTGTCGCTTCGGAGACCTGCGCGCTGGACAGCTGTGGCTTCCAGTTCGTCCGGGATGTGGAGCCCGGTGAAGTTGTTGTCATCGAGAACGGCGAGATTACATTCAGCGAGGTCTGCCTGAAGAGTGACAGTCAGGGACTGTGTGTCTTTGAATTCGTCTATTTCGCAAGACCGGATTCCGTGATCGACGGGCAGAGCGTCTATGAAGCGCGGATTAATATGGGCAAGATCCTGGCCCGGGAGCATCCGGTGGAGGCCGATGTCGTATGCGGAGCGCCGGACAGCGGACTGGACGCCGCGATGGGATACGCGTTGGAGAGCGGACTGCCCTATGTCACCGGCTTCGTGAAGAACCGATATATCGGTCGAAGCTTTATTTTCCCGTCCCAGGCACAGCGGGAGAATGCCGTAAAGATGAAGATGAACCCTCTGCGCTCCACGCTGGAGGGCAAGCGGGTTGTGCTGGTCGATGACTCCATTGTTCGCGGAACGACGAGTGCGCTTGTAATACAGAACCTTAGAAATGCCGGAGCCACCGAAGTTCATGTACGCATTTCTTCACCGCCTTTCCTTCATTCCTGCTATTATGGAACGGATGTTGCCAGCGAGGAGAACCTGATTGCCAATCAGATCAGCCTGGAGGAGATCCGGGAGAAGATCGGTGCCGATTCTCTTGGCTATATCAGCATTGAAGGATTAAAAGAAGCCTGCGGCAACTGTCGTCTGCCTTTCTGCACCGGCTGTTTCAACGGCGAGTACAGCACAAAGAAAGAACAGTAGGGAATCAAATCAATATAAATGGAACCCATGAAACCTGCCAATATTTTCTGAAAGGACAAAAGCATGAAGATCAACGAACATTACCTGGAACTGGAAGACAGCTATTTATTCTCAACGGTTGCCAGAAAGCAGCGGGAGTATCAGCAGGCGCATCCGGAGAAAAAAGTCATTCGGCTGAGTATCGGCGATGTAACGCTTCCTCTGGCGCCGGTTGTTATCAAGGCGATGGAAGATGCGGTAAAAGAGATGGGAAGCAAGGCGACCTTCCGCGGATACGGTCCGGAACAGGGCTACGATTTCCTGCGGGAGGCCGTGCAGGCATATTATCAGGGACACGGTGTATCTCTGGATGTGGATGAGATCTTTATCAGTGACGGCGCGAAGAGCGATCTGGGAAATCTGCTGGATATCTTTTCTCTGGACAACACGGTTATGATCCCTAATCCGGTTTATCCGGTCTACCAGGATACTAATATCATGCTGGGACGTCAGGTGATTTACGCCGAAGCCGGTGAGGAGAACGGATTCCTTCCGCTTCCGGATCCGGCGGTAAAGGCGGATATCGTCTATCTGTGCTCTCCGAATAATCCGACCGGAGCGGTATACAGCAGAGAACAGCTGGCGGCATGGGTGGATTATGCGAAGAAGAACGATGCAGTCATCCTCTACGACGCGGCATATGAGTGCTTTATCCGTGACGATGAAACTCCTCACAGCATCTTCGAGATCGAAGGCGCCAAAGAGTGTGCGATCGAAGTGTGCTCCTTCTCAAAGACGGCAGGCTTCACCGGAACTCGCTGCGGTTATACGGTTGTTCCGATGGCGCTGGTGTCCGGCGGAACACCGCTGAACCACCTGTGGCTGCGCCGTCAGACGACGAAGTTCAACGGCGTTCCCTATATTGTACAGCGCGGCGCGGCAGCTGTATTCACGGAGGAGGGGCAGATGCAGGTACGTGAAGCAGTGGATTACTATCGTGAGAATGCGAAGATCATGGTAGATGGTATGAAGAAGATGGGCATCTGGTTCACTGGCGGCGTCAACTCTCCCTATATCTGGATGAAGTGCCCCGGCGGACGCACCTCCTGGGAATTCTTCGACTATCTCCTGGAGAATGCGGGCGTTGTAGGAACCCCCGGCAGCGGCTTCGGCAGAAATGGAGAAGGCTATTTCCGGCTGACCGCATTTGGTGACCAGGCAGAGACCAGAGAAGCCATGGAGCGCATGATCGCACTGCTGTCGTAGATCGACAATTTTGTAACTCTTTCAGAGCCACAGCTCGATTCCGTTTGCGCTACATATTTTACAAAATGTTCACGAATCCTGTGTTGACGATGAACGTAAGAACTGATATACTTTAAAGTATATGATGTGTATAGGTCTAACATTTTGTTAGTAGGTTTTACAAGGGCGTTCTGTCACCCGTTCAGGAGGATCAATGAAATATCAGAATATCAGGACAGAGAAAAAGAAAGGCTGCGGCAGAAAGGGGATCAGCCTGCTGATGGCAGGTACCATGGCGGTATCTATGCTTCCGGCTGTTCCCGCGAATGCGGCAGAATTAGCAGAGCCGACATCTGCAGCAGTGGAACTGGCAGGCAGAGAAAAGGCGGAGTCCGGATCATTGGAGAGTCTGCTGGCAGAGGAGAATGAAACCTCGGATCCGGCAGTCTCTGCGGAACCGGAGACTACGACAGCCGCAGAGACGACAACTTCTTCCGCAGAGGCTTCTTCTGAGAGCACAGAGGCTCCTTCCACTTCCGGGAGTACAGCTGCTTCTTCGGAGGCGCCGACAGAGACACAGCCGGTGACCGCAGATCCGTCACAGACACTTCCTGCAGAGACACAGCCCGCGGAGACACAGCCGAGCGAAACACTCCCGGGCGAGACGACTCCGGCTGAGAGTACAACGGCAGCTCCCGTATTGGTTGTGCAGCAGCCGCCGCTGGATCTTGAAGCGTTGCGGGCGGCCATGCCTGTCAATCAGTCTTCCATCCGCACCGAGCTGGCATTGAGCGCCTACTCGCTGGTCGGTCAGGTTGGCTATTTCTGGGGAGGCAAGTCCACAGTCCTTGGCTGGGATCCTCTCTGGGGAACTGTCATGCAGGTGACAATTGACGGAAGTCAGTCTACCGGAACTTTTCGTTCCTACGGACTGGATTGTAGCGGTTTTGTCGGATGGGTCTATGTGAATGCCTTCCAGGATCCTTCCATACTGGGAAGCCTCGGCAGCGTGACTTCTGAGCAGTGGGCGAACTCGGATCCGGTAGACTGGAGCGACGCCATGGTCGGCGACCTTGTATTCCGCCGGATTCCTTCCGCCACCGAGCAGAACCATGTTGGTATTATCGTAGATCGCGATGCAAACGGCAATGTCAAGATTGCTCACTGCTCCAGCGGCAGCAACAATGTTATCGTAGAAGAGGGGCAGGCCGGTTTCCCCTATGTGCGCAGACCGCGTCTGATGTCCGGTGAGTGCAGCTGCACGACACAGATTGGAAATGTAATTATTCACGATGCATCCTGTAAGGAATATAGCGGAACCAATACAGATGTGAACGCCTCCGATCCTTTGATCTGGGACACGAAGGAGCAGCTTATTCAGGATCTTGGTTCTATGTTCCCGGATGCGGCTCTGGCAGAAGCAGTCAGCGACGCGTTGTGGGATACTTATGCGGAACGCCGCTACAGCAGTGTATGGGAACAGGCGCTCCTGACGAACGGAGCGGATATTTCCTTCGTGAATATGGCACTGGATCTCTTCCGCGCGCCTCAGGAGAAGCATCTGAATCTGAACACTCTGGGCTATGAGCGCCTGGATGATTTTGTGAAGTCGGCACAGATCGTTGTGAACGCGCAGGGAGAATCCGAAGAGGAACGTCTTCTTCGGGAAGCGGAACAGCAGCAGATTCAGGAGCGGATCAATGCCGGTGAGGATATCCAGATGCCGGAATATGATATTCCGGATCCGGTTGTGAGCATTCAGGGCATCGAGTATCTGCAGTCCGCGAAGGAGATCAATCTGGAGAATAATCAGATTACGAGTCTGGCTCCGCTGGATTATGACACGAATGGTGTTTACCACTGGTCCGTTTACTATGAGGAGAACGGCGTGTGGGTGGAGGATCCTGACGGTGAGCTGCATGAGGCTGGTGAGATCAGTACATATTTTGGCGGTGGGCTTCCCGGCACGCGCGAGGCATACGCAACCTATCTCGATCTGAAGAACAATCCGATCGAGGAGATCCCGGAGAACACGCCGGGTCGTCTGGTGATCTGCAATATTCAGAAAGCGGATGCGGGTGCTGCAGAAACGGAGACTGCTTCTGAAACTGAAGCAAACTAAAACGAAGTCTTACACTGGAACGATTTAAAAGCGGAATTCCAAGAAGTGTTGCATTACAGCAATCTTTTAGTGGGATTCCGCTTTTGTTTTATCCTGGCGCAGTTTTTCAGTGGAGGAATATTTCCGTAAGAAGAGTAGAGTTATGTGTTAAGTCTATAGCTGGTTATAAGAAAAATAGTACTTCTGAAGAGCTCAGATATATGGTAGAATGATAATTAAAGTCGGAGTAGACTGCTCACAGAAAGGAAAAAAATGATATGTCAGCATTAACGGTATCAGCAGAAGATGAAAAAAAGTTAAAAGGTCAGGGGTTTCTTAACAATAAAGGTACAGATAATTTCTCGGCTCGTGTAATCACAATAAACGGCAAAGTGACGGCCGAGCAGATGCGTCACGTAGCGGAAGCCGCGGAAAAATTCGGCAACGGCATCGTTACCTTCACGACGCGTCTTACCATGGAAGTGCAGGGCATTCCCTATGAGAATATAGAGGACTTCAAGGCCTTCCTGGCAGAGAAAGGCATGACGACCGGCGGAACAGGCAAGAAGGTTCGCCCGGTGGTAAGCTGTAAGGGAACCACCTGCCATTTCGGATTGATCGATACCTTCGATCTCTCAGAAGAAATCCATCATCGCTTCTATGAAGGATACCGCAGCGTTGTACTGCCGCATAAGTTTAAGATCGCGGTAGGCGGATGTCCGAACAACTGTGTAAAGCCGGATCTGAACGATATCGGTATTATTGGACAGTGCGTTCCCACTGTCGATAAGGAAAAATGCCGTGGGTGTAAGAAATGTGCCGTTATGGCAGCGTGTCCGGTGCATGCCAATGCCGTAACGGATGGAAAGATGGAATTTGATCGCGAGCGCTGTAAGCAGTGCGGCCGCTGCGTAGGCAAGTGTTACTTCGACGCGGTTACAGTGGAAAAGCGCGGCTATAAGGTATATGTCGGTGGCCGCTGGGGCAAGGATGTGGCGCAGGGCAGAGCTCTTGGCCGGATCTTTACGGAGAAGGAAGAAGTTCTGGCGATTGTTGAGAAAGCCATTCTTCTCTTCCGCGAGCAGGGAAAGGACGGGGAGCGTTTCTCCCAGACCGTCGAGCGGATCGGTTTTGAAAATGTGGAAGCACAGCTCTTTGGCGATGAGATCTTATCCAGAAAAAAGCAGATTCTCAGTGACAATTAACGGACGATTTGCAACAACAGTTCACAAAAAGAACACATTTGGTTGCATCCTCGCACAAGAAATGGTAGAATAAAAAAGTCTGTATATTTACAGATATATTGACTTATGAAGGAGATGCAACATGAACGAACAGGACAGGGGAAGACGTCCTTCCGGGGGACGGTCGATGACAGAACGTGAGCGTCGCCTGCGCGAGATTCGGAGAAAGAAGAGAAGACAGAGAGCAATTCGCAACCGGATTATTTTCGGAGTGGTACTGCTGATTCTTTTGATTCTGATTGTACTTGCCGTGAAGGCAATTGCCGGAGCAATCGGCGGTTCCGGAAGCAATGCGGCGAATACAACACCGGCTGCAGATATATCGTCATCGACTGCGGATGAAACATCGGCGGCGAAGGAGACATCGGCGGCGGAGGAGACCACTCAGGCAGCGTCGGATCTGCTGTCCCAGGCGCAGCTGCTGGCGGCATCCTACGATTATGATGGAGCGATTGCGCTGTCCCAGACGATTCCCGGCTATGAATCGGATGCGCAGGTGACAGCGGCGATTGCCGAATGGGAGCAGACGAAGACCACGTTGGTGGAAGTGGATATCGAGACGATTCCGCATGTATTCTACCATTCACTGATTGTAGATCCGAGCAAGGCTTTCCATAATGATGAAGCGCGCGCTACGGATTACAACCAGGTTATGACGACAGTGGATGAGTTTAACAAGATTACACAGGAGATGTATAACCGGGGCTATGTTCTGGTAAAGATTCATGATATGGCGCAGAATGTGGACGGAACCATGCAGAAAGGGAAGATTCTTCTGCCGGCGGACAAGAAACCGTTCGTGCTTTCCATTGATGATGTTTCTTACTATGAATATATGACCGGCGACGGTTTTGCCACGAAGATTGTGATTGGTGACGACGGATATCCGACCTGTGAGATGCAGATGGATGATGGCTCTGTACAGACCGGCGGTTTTGATGTAGTGCCGCTGCTGGAGGCTTTTATTAAGGAACACCCGGATTTCTCGTATAAGGGTGCGCGCGGAATCATTGCGCTGACCGGCTACGACGGAATCCTTGGCTATCGTACGGCTCCCAAGTATGGTGATCCTTCCACACCCGAATACCAGGCGAACGACTGGTATAAGGATATTAATGTGGAACAGGAGCGCGCGGACGCGACAGCGGTGGTTGCCCGGATGAAGGAGGTCGGCTGGGAATTTGCGACGCACAGCTGGGGCCACAAGGACATGGGAGAAGCATCCTATGACAACATGGTAGCCGATATGGAAAAATGGCTGGATCAGGTGAATCCTCTTCTGGGCGGTGATACGGATATTGTAATCTTCCCGAAAGGAACGGATATCGGCAGCTGGAGAGGCTATGACGACAATGACAAGTTTGAGTACCTGAAGTCGGTGGGATTTGATTATTACTGCAACGTGGATGCCAATCAGCCCTGGGTACAGTTCGATTCCCGGTATCTGCGTCAGGCTCGCATTAACTTCGATGGCTATGAGATGTATTACTGCCAGGATAAGCTGGCGCCCTTTTTTGATGCGGACAGTGTATTTGACAGCTCACGTCCGACACCTGTGAAGAAGATGTAGCATACGTCTCGCCAGGGTGTCCGACAGAGATTATTGCCGAAGAAAATATGTGAAAGAAGTTTTTTTGATGATAAAAAGAAATATTTTGCAGGATTGGTCAGAAAAACATCAAAATATGATTTTACTTTGAAACATATGTCTGTTATAATATAAACGATGAACATTGTGCCGGCAGGTTGCCGGCATATGTATTGCTTCCCGGAGGAAGCAGTACAAATATACAAAGAAAGGTATGGCGAACATGTACAAGATTGTAAGACGAGCTGAGCTCAACCCGACAGTCACTCTGCTGGACATCGAGGCCCCTCATGTGGCCCGCAAGGCAGAACCCGGTCAGTTTATTATTCTTCGCGTAGACGAAGATGGAGAGAGAATCCCTCTGACAATCGCTGACTTCAACCGCGAGACCGGTGTTGTTACCATTATTTTCCAGATCGTTGGATCCACGACGGAGAAGCTGAACCACAAGATGGAAGGCGACTTTATCCAGGATTTCGTAGGCCCGCTTGGCACTCCCACGCACACGGAAGGTCTGAAGAAGGTTGCAATCGTAGGCGGCGGCGTAGGCTGTGCGATTGCTTACCCGATCGCCAAGAAGCTTCACAATCTTGGATGTGAAGTACATACCATCGTTGGCTTCCGCAGTAAGGATATTGTAATTCTGGAGGATGAGTTCAAGGCTGTCAGCGATAAGATGGTAATGATGACCGATGACGGTACCTACGGTACCAAGGGTCTGGTAACGGCAGGTCTGGAGGAACTGATTCTGGCAGGCGAGAAGTACGATGAAGTTATCGCAATCGGACCGGTTATCATGATGAAGTTTGTATGTCAGGTTACGAAGAAGTACGATATCAAGACTGTGATCTCCATGAACCCGATCATGATCGATGGTACCGGCATGTGCGGCGGATGTCGTCTTACGGTAGGCGGCGAGACCAAGTTTGCATGTGTGGATGGTCCTGATTTTGACGGACATCAGGTTGATTTCGCAGAGGCTATGTCTCGCGGAACCATGTATAAGCCCTTCGAGCGTCACAAATACGAAGAAACCTGTAATCTGTTCAAGAAGGAGGAGAAGTAATCATGGCAAACATGTCTTTAGTTAAGAACCCCATGCCGGAGCAGGATCCCAACGTAAGAAATAAGAACTTCAAGGAAGTTGCTCTTGGCTATACGAAGGAACAGGCCATCGACGAGGCGACCCGCTGTCTGAACTGTAAGGCAATGCCCTGCATAAAGGGATGCCCGGTACAGATTCATATTCCTGAGTTCATTCAGAAGGTAGCGGAGGGCGAATTCGAGGAAGCATACAAGATTATTACGAAGAGCAGTTCTCTTCCCGCTGTTTGTGGTCGTGTGTGCCCGCAGGAGAATCAGTGTGAGAAGTACTGTGTACGCGGCAAGAAGGGCGAGCCGGTAGGTATCGGCCGTCTGGAGCGTTTCGTAGCGGATTATCATAATGCAAACAGCACTGAGGCACCGGTGAAGCCGGAGCCGAACGGACATAAGGTGGCAGTTGTCGGCGCCGGCCCTGCCGGACTGACCTGTGCCGGTGATCTGGCAAAGCAGGGATACGATGTTACGATCTATGAAGCACTGCATCTGGCCGGCGGCGTTCTGGTATACGGTATTCCGGAGTTCCGTCTTCCCAAGGCAATTGTTCAGAAGGAAGTGGATACTCTGAAGGCTCTCGGCGTTAAGGTTGAGACCAACATGGTTGTCGGCCGCTCCATCTCTGTGGACGAGCTGATGGAAGAGGAAGGCTTCGAGGCTGTATTTATCGGCTCCGGCGCGGGTCTTCCCAGCTTCATGAAGATTCCTGGCGAGAACCTGAAGGCAGTATACTCTGCGAATGAATTCCTGACCCGTGTGAACCTGATGAAGGCTTACCGTGAGGATGCGGATACTCCAATCATGCACGCGAACAAGGTAGCTGTAGTCGGCGGCGGCAACGTTGCAATGGACGCTGCACGTTCCGCACTTCGCCTGGGTGCGGAGAAGGTATATATCGTATACCGCCGTTCCGAGGCAGAGCTTCCGGCCCGTGCGGAGGAAGTTCACCACGCGAAGGAGGAAGGCATCGACTTCCAGCTGCTGACCGCTCCGACCGAGATCCTTGGCAACGAGGAAGGCTTTGTAAAGGGCATGAAGTGCGTTCGTATGGAGCTGGGCGAAGCAGATGCTTCCGGCCGTCGTCGTCCTGTAGTGATCGAGGGCTCCGAGTTCGAACTGGATGTTGACTGTGTGATCATGGCGATTGGTACTTCTCCGAACCCGCTGATCCGCAATACGACGGAAGGCCTTGAGACCAACAGCCATGGTTGCATTGTGACGAATGGTGAAGATGGTCTGACCAGCCGCACGGGTGTATACGCTGGCGGCGATGCTGTTACCGGCGCAGCTACGGTTATCCTGGCAATGGGAGCCGGCAAATCGGCAGCAGCAGCGATCGACAAGTACATCAAGGAAGGAAAGTAAAAGCGAACCGAACGGCTGAAAGCTTTTCAGCACGTAACTTTCTGATCCGATAAAAAGTGAAATAGAGAAAAGCTGTGGGGCAGGAAGAACCGTGAGTGGACTGCTTCATGGCTTTTCTTTTTTGTATCCTTATGGTACAATGACTGTAAAATTTCCGGATGAGAAAAGGGGGCTGCATATGAATCACGTAATGGAATATCTGAATCAGATAACTGCGAGTTCATTCAGCATTTTTGGGATGATTTTCCTTGGACTGGCATTGCTGAATTGTTTCCTGGGCTATCGTCTGAAAAAATTGTGGATTAGTATGATCGGCTTTCTGCTTGGAATAGCGATTGGAGCAGGAATCACAGCCCTGTTTTCTGAGAATAAGACGGTGATTCTGGCTGCAGGTCTGGTAGTTGGTATCCTGGTGGCTCTGCTTTCATTCCGTCTGTATTTGATAGGAGTGTTCTTCTATGCGGTACTTTCCGCTTACCCGCTGATCGCCGGCCTGATCGGTAAGGAGCTGTGGTGGGAGATTGCGCTCTCTGTAATCGCAGCGCTTTTGATCGGGCTTCTCGCTGTAAATTTTGTTCGCCCGGTTCTGATTATTGTGAGTGCAGTCGGAGGTGGTATGCAGGTGTCACAGATTATCATGGGATGGATTGCGATGGAGAATCTCTGGGGACTGTACGGTGTTGCCGCTGGTTTGGCGCTTCTCGGGATGCTGGTGCAGTTTAGATCTTCGAAGGAGTAAAAAAGAAAAAGAAAAGCGATCCGAAACAGGAATATGGAATCACATACAGAAAATTTATGGGAAGGAATATTTGAAATATGAAAAAGAAAGCATTATTGCTGGAGTGTGCGTCCGGTATCAGTGGAGATATGATGCTGGGAGCACTTTTGGATATGGGGGCTGATCGGGAGGGGCTGATGCACCTGATCGGGAGTCTTCCGATCGACGGCTACCGGATTCACCAGGGAGAAACTAAGAAGAAGGGCATCCGGGCATCATATTTTCATGTGGATCTGTATGAAGAACATAAGGATAAGGATCACGACCTCGAAGAGCATGAACATCATCACCACGATCATGAGCCGGGAGTTCATTCGCATATGCATCGCACAATGGAGGAGATTCGTCCAATTCTGGAGCAGATGGAAGCTGCAGATGAGGTGAAGAAGATGGCATTCGGTATCTTTGGTATCATTGCAGACGCGGAAGCGAAAGCGCACGGGATTCCGGTGGGGGAGGTTCATTTCCACGAAGTTGGAGCCGTAGACTCGCTGATCGATATTGTCGGTGTATCTTATTGCTGCTGGAGTCTGGGAATTACGGAAGCCTATGTTTCTCCACTCAGTGAGGGATTCGGGCATGTGCGCTGTGCGCATGGGTTTCTTCCCGTTCCTGTACCTGCGGTACAGAATATTCTGATTGCCAGCGGTCTTCCGATGCGGAGAGTTCAGGTGGAAGGCGAGCTGGTAACTCCGACGGGAGCGGCGATTGCGGCATGGCTGTGGAATCGAAGAACGCTGCCGGATACGTATCGCCTGCTGGGCACCGGAATCGGAGCCGGTGAGAAGGAATTTCCGCAGGCGAATGTCCTCCGGGCCAATATGATTGAGGTCGATGAGGAAGAGACGGATCCCCTCTGGGTTCTGGAGACAAATATGGATGATGTGACCGGCGAAGCGTTGGGCTACACTCTGGAGAAGCTGCTGGAGGCGGGGGCGAGAGATGCCTATTATCAGCCGGTTTACATGAAGAAGAACCGGCCGGGCTATCTGCTGCATGTCCTCTGTGCGGAGGAGCAGAGATCTTGCATGGAGGAGTTGATTTTCCTTCACACGACGACGATTGGGATTCGTCGTTATCCGGTGCAGCGAACCTGCATGAACCGGGAGATCGTGACACGGGAGACTCCGTGGGGAGAGGTGCGGATGAAGAGGTGTTCCATCGGAGGTATCCGGCGGGATTATCCGGAGTATGAGGATGTCCGCCGGATCTGTGAGAAGCAGAATGCCGGGTTTACGGAAGTATACCGGGCGCTTGCCGGAGAGAAGAAGGAGGAGAATTAGATGTAAGGATACAGATATGTCCACACATATTCCAGGAGATTCGGATCGTCCTTGTCCAGGGCGTTGATCACGATGACAGCGTCCTTCTCCGGGCAGATGGTGCAGTACTGGCCGAACTTGCCGACGGCGCTGTATGTATCGTTTCGGCTCTTCCAGAACAGCAGGCTGTACTCGCCGTCACCGCGGCCGGTAGGAATGGCTGTGCGCTCGACCTTTCGAACCCAGCCATCCGGTAGAATCTGCTTCCCATTCCATACGCCCTGCTGCAGGTAGAGCTGACCGAAGCGCATGACTTCGGACGAGGAGAGAACCATTCCGCCTGCGCCGAAGATATGTCCTTCGGGATCCTCTTCCCATTCAGGGCAGGGAATATCCAGCGGTTCGAACAGACGCGGCATCAGATAGTCGGTCAGGCTGCCGCCGGTCTTCTCCTCGATGATCCGGCTGATCAGATAGGGGCCGGTATTACTGTACATGAATACGCGTCCCGGACGGTCGGAGAAGGGGGCGGACAGGACATAGGAGGTCCAGTCCGTCTCTTTTAATGTCTTGCGGGAATCGCCCATTAGCAGGGGCTTCTGCTGGCCAGCGGTCATGGTGAGCAGATGTCGGACCGAAAGTTCCTTCAGCTCTTCACAGGGATTTGCCGGCATATAGTCCGGGAGCAGCTCCGAAATGCGGGTATCCATCTCAAAAAGTCCTTCCGCAAGGGCGAATCCGGCGGCCGTGCCGGTGAAGCTCTTGCTGAGGGAATATTGATTCTGACGGGCTTCCGGAACCCAGTCGTGACGGGTCAGAAGCTTTCCGTGCTGATATACGATGACATGATCCGCCGCATGCTCAGAGAGCGCACGGCAGAAGAGTTCAAACTGATGCTCATTCATATCTGTAATAAACCTTTTCAACCTTTCTTACTGAATTTTTTTCGAATCATACATAAGATCCACAGGTTATGGAGTCAATGCAAATTAAGTATAGCACAGGAGCAGAATCCATGCTATACTGTGTTCCAAAAGGCAGGATTGCTTTTCTGAGGGGGAAAATACGAACGGAGGAAAAAGGATGAACATTTTTGACATCGTGGGACCGATCATGGTCGGTCCATCCAGTTCACACACTGCAGGTGCCGTAAGGATCGGATATATTACGCGCAGGCTGCTCGGTGAGCCGGTCATTCGGGCTGAGATCGGCCTGTGCGGATCCTTTCTGGCAACTGGTAAAGGGCATGGAACGGATAAAGCTCTGGTTGCAGGACTGTTGGGACTTGCAGTAGATGATATGAGAATCCCCGAAAGCTTTGAAATGGCGAAAAAGCAGGGGCTCAGTTTCCGTTTTACAGCAGAGGAAATTCCGGAAGCGCATCCCAATACGGCACATCTGAAGGTGGAAGGGGCTTCCGGGCAGAAGCTCGATATTGTTGCGGCATCGGTCGGCGGCGGGCGCATGAAAGTGTGCTCGATCGACGGAATTACGGCGGAGTTCTATGGCGAATGCCCGACACTGGTAGTGCAGGATCGGGATGAGCCGGGACAGGTGGCAGATATGACAACGATGCTGGCGCAGGCGAATATCAATATCGCGACGATGCAGCTGTACCGCGATGTGAGAGGCGGAGTGGCAGTAACTGTAATTGAATGCGATCAGGAAGTTCCGAGAGAGAGCCTTCACTGGTTGGCGGAGCGCGACGGGATTCTGAAGGTTACGTATTTGAGTATGGAGGAGGCACCGGTATGATGAATTCTCTGCAGCAGATGGCAGAACAGTGTGAAAAAGAAGGAATCGCTTTCTGGGAAATGGTTCTTCAGAACGATATGTCAGATCGGCTGGTCAGCCGGGAGGCGTCCATGCAGCAGATGCAGCAGATGTACCGGACGATGTGGGAAGCGGATGCGTCCTATGATCCGAAGCTGCATTCCGCCAGTGGTATGGTTGGCGGCGACGGCGAGAAGATCCGCCGGGCCAGAGAGCAGGGCGTGCTTGCCAGCGGCGACTGGATCGGCCTGGTGATGGAGAAGGCGGTTAAGATGGGTGAGAGCAATGCGTGCATGCGCCGGATTGTAGCAGCCCCGACGGCCGGAGCTTGCGGGGTGGTGCCTGCCGTATTCTTAAGTATGCAGGAGAAGTATCACTATACGGAGGAAAAGATGCTGGAAGCGCTGTACGTATCCGCCGGAATCGGGGCTGTGATCGCGGAGCGGGCGTTTATTGCGGGCGCATCGGGCGGTTGTCAGGCGGAGATCGGAACCGCGTCGGCGATGGCAGCGGGCGGATGCGCGTATCTGCTGGGCGGTGACGCGGAAGCGATTATCCATGCGGCAGCTATGGCGCTGAAGAATCTGTTGGGCCTTGTCTGCGATCCTGTGGCAGGGCTGGTGGAAGTCCCCTGTGTGAAGCGAAATGTTATCGGTGCAGTGAATGCAGTGACTACGGCGGATCTTGCTATTGCTGGCGTTCGCAGTCATATTCCTCCGGATGAAGTCATCGATGCGATGCGAAGTGTCGGACGCCTTCTTCCTTCGTCTCTTCGGGAGACCGGCGAGGGCGGTCTGGCAGCTACGCCGGAAGGAATTCGGATCAGCAGAAATTTACGATAAAACAGAAGAATAGGAGAAGTTCCCGGATTCTCTGTGAACCGCATAGGTAGAAATAGCCGATGCATCTGTCACAGAAATCCGGGAACTTTTTTGCAATTTTAGTTGACAAATAGGTTAGTCTATGCTAACATATAAATGTGGTTAGAATAGACTAACACTTTGAGAAAAAAATTACCGGCAGGGAAGTTGCATTTTTTTTACACAATGGTTAGAATGTACTAACTTACGGGAGGGGTTATGCAGCTGGAATTTTATCTGATTGAGAATTGTGCTCCTACGCTGGCGTCACTGAAAACTGCAAGTCTTTTCCGCTGTCCGTGCCGGGAAGAAGAGGATGTCTTCGATACGTTGTACCGCTGGAACCGGGAATTCAGCAGGAAAGGACTTCGCGCTGTGCTGCTGAAGCGATTCTCCGGAAGCGTGCTGATCTATGTGTATCGCAGATCCCAGCTGGAACGGGATCTGAAGGAGAACGGAGCGAAGCAGCTGCTGGAGACTTACGGATATCAGAGTACAGATCCAGAGTATGCACTGAACCGCCTGGCGGGGAGACTCACTTCCGAAGGGGAATTTCCGCATGAAATCGGGCTTTTCCTGGGATATCCTCTGGAAGATGTCCAGGGTTTTATCCGGAATCACGGGAAGAACAGCTTGTGTACCGGATGCTGGAAGGTCTACGGCAACCTCTGTGAAGCAAGAAGGTGCTTCGCACGTTTTGAAAAATGCAGAGACATCTATCGTCGCCTCTGGAATGAAGGAAAAAGCATCTACCAGCTGACAGTAGCAGCCTAGGATAGAAACCATATAAGAATAATCATAAAGGAGTAATCATCATGAGTAAAGTAGCAGTTGTATTCTGGAGCGGTACCGGCAACACCGAGGCAATGGCAAATAAAGTAGCAGACGGAGCAAAGGCAGCAGGCGCGGAAGTTCAGGTTCTGACTCCCGAGACTTTTGACGCGGCAAAGATGGATGAGTTCGATGCAGTTGCGTTCGGATGCCCTGCTATGGGCGCAGAGGAACTGGAAGAGACCGAGTTCGCTCCGATGTTCGAGGCGTGTGAGAGCAAGCTCTCTGGTAAGAAGATCGCTCTGTTCGGTTCCTACGGCTGGGGCGACGGCGAGTGGATGCGTCTCTGGGAGGAGACCTGCAAGAACGACGGGGCTGTACTGGCCTGCGAGAGCGTAATGGCGAACGAGACTCCAGACGCAGAGGCAGAGGCTGCCTGCGAAGCGTTGGGCAAGGCTCTGGCGTAAAGCGCAACTATTCAGAACCTTGCGGATTTGCAATAAATGTGTAAGCTATGCTTGCATAAGCGAACACATTTTTGAATATCCATATGGTGAGAAGCCACAGCGAGATGCAGCGTAAGCGGAATCGAGCCGGGGTGCTGAATTGTTACAAAAGATAACAATAAGGAGATCACCCAGACAGAATCCCTGTCCGGGCTCCTTTTTGCGTTCGAAAAACAGTGATATAATTTTACAGTTTTTTTACAAAAGAATATAGTTGACTACTGTTTTTTGCGGTGATATTATAAGTCACAAAGAAAAAACAGCACAAAGGAGGATCTTTTATCATGAAATTACAGAAAGAAGTATTAAAGAAAGTCGGTTTATTTGCAAGCGGTGTTTTGTTCGGAACTGCAGGCATTAAGGTTCTGTCCAGTGATGACGCTAAGAAGGTATATACTCACAGTACCGCAGCTGTTCTGCGTGCGAAGACCTGTGTAATGAAGGTTGCATCTACCGTTCAGGAGAACGCAGAAGATATCCTGGCAGGCGCGAAGCAGATCAACGAGGATCGTGAACTGGCAGCAGAAGAGGCAGCTGTAGAGGATGCGGAGGAAGTAACCGCAGAGGAGACTGCAGCAGAAGAGGCAGCGGAGTGAAATTTGTAATACAGCACGAGATCCGCGGACGCATTCGCGTCCGGCTCGCGCAGAAGAGAATGACCTACACGCAGGCAGATACCCTGCAGTATTTTCTGGAGCAGCAGCCATTCGTGACGAATGCGAAGGTTTACGAACGGACAGCAGACGCTGCCATCTGTTATACTGGCTCCCGGGATGCGGTTGTGGATGCGCTCCGTCATTTTCATTATGAAGAAGTACAGGTGCCGGAGCATGTACTTGAGAAGTCCGGCAGAGAACTGAATGCTTCCTATCAGGAGAAGCTGATCACGAAGGTGATGCTTCACTATGGAAGAAAGTGGTTTCTTCCGGCTCCGATCCGTCATGCCTATGTTGCTTTTAAGGCGCTGGGCTATGTCGGGAAGGGAGTACGCTGTCTGGCGTCCGGTCATCTGGAAGTTCCGGTACTGGATGCGACCGCAATCGGCGTATCCGTTCTGCGTCAGGACTTTGCTACCGCAGGTTCTGTAATGTTCCTTTTGGGCATTGGTGAGCTTCTGGAGGAGTGGACGCACAAGAAGTCAGTCGGCGACCTGGCACGCAGTATGTCCCTGAATGTCAACCGGGTATGGCTGCTTCGTGACGGGCAGGAGGTTTCGGTTCGTTCCGATATGATTCAACCCGGGGATCAGATTGTGGTACATATGGGCAATATGATTCCCTTCGATGGCGAAGTTGCTTCCGGCGAAGGCATGGTGAATCAGGCATCTATGACCGGTGAGAGTCTTCCAGTGAAGAAGGAGGCTGGCCATTCGGTCTATGCCGGTACGGTGGTAGAGGAAGGCGAGCTGACCATTCTGGTCAAGGCAACGTCGGGCACTACCCGCTATGAGAAGATTATTACCATGATCGAGGAGTCTGAGAAGCTGAAGTCTTCGGTAGAGAGTCATGCAGAACATCTGGCGGATCGTCTGGTTCCATATACGTTTGCCGGCACCGGTCTGGTCTGGCTGCTGACTCGTAATGTCACGAAGACAATGTCTGTCCTGATGGTCGACTTCTCTTGTGCTCTGAAGCTGGCGATGCCGCTGACTGTACTTTCCGCTATTCGTCAGGCGAACGAACATAAGATTACTGTGAAGGGAGGAAAATACCTGGAAGCCCTTTCAGATGCCTCCACGATCGTATTCGATAAGACAGGAACATTGACGAAGGCGCGTCCGCAGGTGCGTGACGTTGTACCTTTCGGTGGCAGAAATGCATCTGATATGCTTCGCGTGGCTGCCTGCCTGGAGGAGCATTTCCCTCATTCTATGGCGAAGGCTGTTGTGCGCAAGGCACAGGAGGAACATCTGGAACACGAGGAGATGCATTCCAAGGTGGACTATGTAGTGGCTCACGGAATCGCTTCCTATATCCAGGAGTGCAGAGTGGTGATCGGAAGCTACCACTTCGTATTCGAAGATGAGGCGTGCACGATCCTTCCGGAGGAGCAGGCGAAATTCGATGATCTTCCTGAAGAATTCTCGCACCTCTATCTGGCGATTGACCGTCAGCTGGCTGCTGTTATCATCATTGAGGACCCGCTTCGCGAGGAGGCGGCAGAAGCTGTGCAGGAGCTGCACAACGCAGGCTTTCAGAAGATCGTGATGATGACCGGAGACAGTGAGCGTACGGCAGCTTCGATTGCGAAGAGAGTTGGCGTGGACGAGTATTATGCGGAAGTTCTGCCGGAAGATAAGGCGGCCTTTATCCGCAGAGAGCAGGAGAACGGCCGCAAGGTTGTTATGGTCGGCGATGGCATCAACGATTCACCGGCACTGTCCGCTGCTGATATTGGTATGGCGATCAGCGACGGAGCGGCGATTGCCCGTGAGATCGCGGATATCACCGTAGCGTCGGATGATCTGCGTGAGCTGGTGGCACTGCGTCACCTGGCGGACGCGATGATTCGCCGGATCAACCGTAACTACCGAATGATCCTCGGAATTAACGGCGGACTGATTGCGGCTGGTGTGACTGGACTGCTTCAGCCCACGACATCCGCACTATTCCACAATGCTTCGACCATCCTGATCGGCCTTGACAGCATGAAGGATTATGAGTTATAAAGGATACAGGTTCTGATGACCTGAGAAAAGCCGAGGTTCTGCAGCGGAACCCCGGCTTTTGTTCGCAGAATTTTGCACACAAAATTTTGCATTATCAGAATTCTATACGCCAGAAGTTTTGAACAGGAGGATTTTATTATGTTTGTTAAGAATGAAGTACTCGAGCAGATGAAGAGCCGGAGAAGCGTTCGCCGCTATAAGAGCGATATGGTACCGGAAGAGCTGATCGAAGCGGTAGTGACAGCCGGAACGGAAGCGGCCTCCGGCATGAATCGTCAGACGCCGGTCGTGATTGCCGTTACGAACAAGGAGATCCGTGATCGTCTCTCAGCGGTAAATGCGGAGATCGCCGGCAGAGGAAATAGTGATCCCTTCTATGGCGCGCCGGTGGTTCTGGCAGTCGTGGCGAGAAAAGAAGGAACCTACATTTATGATGGTTCTCTGACTATGGGGAATATGCTGCTGGCTGCACATTCTCTGGGACTCGGCGCCTGCTGGATTCACCGCGCTCAGCAGACCTTTGAACGTCCGGAATGGATCAAATGGCTGAAGTCCCTGGGACTCGAAGGCGAGTATGAGGGCATCGGATTCTGTATCCTGGGATATTCGGACGGCGAGGAGCCGAAGGCGCTTCCCAGAAACGAAGGCCGCGTCATCCGTGTAAAGTAAAAATACAACCTGTACACAGAACCAGGCAGAGCCCGGACGAGATTCCATTTAAGTGGTATCCCATCCGGGCTTTTTTGCTATTTTGCAACTCTATCGAACTTGCACCATAGTCTTAAAAGCTGATTTGTTTTATTTGTCTTATTGGTTTTATTTTGCGGCTTCTTCCGCATATTTAACGTTTACCAGCTGATCATATGGCACGCGCTCCGTCAGTTCCCCGGCCTCCTCCAGAATATCCTGCAGCAGAGCAAAGCTTTCTTCCGTGAAAACCGTATTCTTCTTCCAGGTATCCTGGTCCAGGTAGCGTCCAACGATCACAGCGATTCTATCTGGATCAGTCTCCGCGAACTGCGGAGCGATCACAGACGCAATCTCCTCTGCCGAATGGCTGTTGACATAATCCAGTCCCTTCTGGATTGCATTGGTGAAACGCTGGATCAGTTCTGGATTTTTATTCATATAGCTGCCAAGAGCCGAGTAGGCGGTATATGGCACATAGCCGCTGTCCACGCCGAGTGATGCTACAACGTAACCGGAACCCTCCAGCTCCAGACCGGTTGCGAACGGTTCAAATTCTACGGTATAGTCTGCATCATTGCTGGTAAATGCAGCTGCTGTCAGACCGAAATCAATACTCTGATCAATCGTGAGATCCATTGATGGATCAATGCCGTTCCTTCTCAGAATGTACTCAAAAACCATCTGCGGCATCCCGCCCTTGCGGCCGCCGAGAACCTTTTTTCCTATCAGATCCGACCATTGAAAATCTGGATCCGCTTCGCGTCCTACCAGAAAGTTTCCAGCCCGCTGGGTCAGCTGCGCAAAATTAACCGCGTAATCCTCAGCACCTTCACGATACACATAGATCGAAGCCTCACTTCCCATAAATCCGATATCCGCGTCGCCGGAAATCAGCGCTGTCATAACATTATCAGCGCCGGAGCCGTTGAACAGCGTCAGGTCAATGCCCTCCTCCTTAAAATAGCCTAGCTCAATCGCGGCGTACTGGGGGGCATAGAAAATCGAATGTGCCACCTCGCACAGAGTCAGGGGCGTCAGATTCCCGTCATCCGCTTTCTTACTGCATCCGGCAAGTACCGGGCAGAGAAGCAGTGTAAACGTCAGCATAAATATCAGCAGCCTTTTCATAGATAACCTCCGGAAATAAAAATAAATCGCGCAACCGGAAGAAACGAATTGCGCCGATTCCTATGAAACATACTATGCAGAAGGTCGGGAAAGGTGAAAAAAAGATTCTTATGTGGAATATCGTATAAAACAATGATATAATCAAGATGGGGTGGCGAGGCGTAGCAGAATCGGTGGAAGTTGTAAAAAAGCTATAAGCTTTTGATGTTTTGGAGGAAATACGATATATGAAAAAGCAGGAGAAAATAGATATCCTTCAGCGTGGAATTGACGAGAAGCAGATGTGTCGCTGTTATTTTTCGTATGATGATAATTATTGCTATTACTATCCAAACAGGGTAAACGACAGATTCTTCCTTGGACAGGAAGAGGATGATTTCCTTCTTGATGGGTATTGCATCCGCAAACTCTCTCAACTGAAAAAGGTGGAACTACGGGAAGATAAGTGCGGGGAAATCAATCGGCTGCTCGGCGTGACAGACCAGATTGCAGATCCGGGAATCGATATCAGCAGCTGGCAGAGCATCTTTCAGGATTTGATGGAGCGTGATTATTATATTATTCTCGAAGATGAAAATAATGGACAGCTGGAAATTGGCCGGATCACGAAAGTTTTGAAAGACAGAATTTATTTTCTTTCTTTCGATGCGGACGGCGTCTGGGCGGAGACGGACGAAGAATTCATCATTCGCTACGGTCAAATTACTACGGTTCGATGGGAAAACCGATATGTGGAACGCTGGCGACAGTATCTGGAAGGAGAGCTTACCGTGGGGAATTAGTATCAGAAAAGTTGATATTTCAATTTAGAGAAAGTAGAAAGCAGGTGACAAAAAATTGTCAGCTGATAGGAGAAAAAGATAAAAGAGAGGTATAAGCTATGGCTAATGAGGAAAGGGAACTCGAGAAGTTTGTAAATGATCCCAGATACAGAGAAAAAGTAATGGAAAGAGTTCGCAGAGATGCAGATCGTGATCGTGAGAAGCAGATAAAAGAACTTGAAAGTGAATGTACTAAACTTTCCAAAATACGTACAAATGAAATCAAGAAGATTACAAAATCAAGATGGGAAAAGGCAGTAGGCGGTAATCTTGTAATTAACAGAACTGAAGGAAAGATAAAAATAAACGATACGGAATGTCTGTTTTCCAGTATCAAAGGCGCGAAGTTGCATATGGAAAGTGCGCATCGCATAGTTACCACAGGAAAGATAAACTCTAAAGAAAAAAATCACGCATCTCTTGGAGGTGCGGCGGCAGGTGCTTTCGTAGGGGGAGTACCAGAAGCTATTATTGGGGGGACGGTTCTTGGAAAAACAAAGACAAAAACAACTGGATCAACAACTTCAAATCAGATTCCTACATGTACACATCTGGGAGTTTTGGTCAATATCGATGGCTTTACATCAGAAATAACACTGCTTTCTTCACAGGTAGATCAATCCAGCTGGACTTTTCAGACTGCGGAAAGCAATGCACAGAAAATAATTGCGCTCTTAGGAACATTGGCTCATACACCAGTGCCTGAAAACATTCTGAAACCGGAAGAAGAGCCGTCCGTTCGGCTGCTGGATGAACAGCTGCTGAGTAAGCAAAGAGAACTGGAAGCGATGAATGCACAGAATCCGATCTATGAATTGCCGGAAATGTATCGGACCGATGAGCAGAGAAATTTATCTGATGATGAATATTTACGGTATCTGCAGCAAATGGATCGGCAAAGATCAGAAAATAATGCTGAAAATCGTCGGACAGTTATGCCGGAACCGACTGTGCGGAATATGAGCCAGCGGACCGTTGCTTCGGAGCAAGCATCTCAAAATGTGAATCACAGGAATGCTATTCCGGAACGGGAAGTCCAGAATGCCGACCAGCAGGCAGCAGCTTTCGGTACGACGGAAAGAGTTGTAAGCCAGAGACAGACAGGACACAGGGCAAATGAGAATTTGCAGAAGGTAGGAAATGCGATATACAATATAGCGTTTTGGGTATTTTCTCTTATGAATGTTCTCTTTTCAGTGTATGGTTTTTCTAAGTCTTGGATAAGCGGTACTTTATTTCTTGCGACAGCACTTATAATCAATCCAAAGATGAATGAACTGGTTTGGAGTAAAAAAGTAGAGCTGCCGAAATGGTCTATGATTCTGATATTGATTGTTGGCTTCTTTGCAGGAGTTCTTACATTTCCAGCTGCACAGTAGGTATGAGGAGTATTTGTGAAATGCCAGCAGATAGCAAGACAGAGAAAACATAGAGTTATTTGGCGGGTGGGAGAAAATTATGATATCAGCATATGAAGTGAACGAAAAAGACTGGAAACTGTTCCGAAATAAGATAGCAGGATGGCAGGACGCATATATAGATAAATTGAATAAAGAATATATCAATTTATTGAGCAGTGATGAAAAGCCATCAATCAAATTCTGGGCTTTGGAAAAGCGAATCCGTAATGACAAAAATGATGCCGGAGTCGTGGTGGAGATGAAGCGATCGAAGCTTATTGATAATATTGCTGCGCTTCTGGATGAAAGTGCAATCACGATGGATGATCTGGAAGAATTCAGTGATGAATTTAAAGAAAGGGTGCGTTTTTTTGCAGGATAAGAAACTTTGTTGGTACTGGTCTTGTACTAGAATAGAAGTGTATTTGGCAGAAGCATGAAAAAAGGGAGAAAACAGCATGGAAATTATGGAACTGCTGAAAAGCAGGAGAACATACCGCAGGTTCGAACAGAAGCCTGTGGAGGATAATATTGTAAATGATATCCTGACTGCCGCGCGCTATGCGTCCAGCGCGGCAAATCGTCAGCCGCTCAGTTATATCGTTGTCCGGTCGCCGGAGATTGTGAAGCAGGTATTTGACTGCACCAGATGGGCCGGATATTTTCCCAATGATTCCGGACGGCCGAAATCAGGAGAAGAACCGGTGATGTTCATTGGCATTGTAGAGAATCTCAGCATCAATCGCAACGCGGACACAGATGCCGGACTGGCCATCAGCAATATGACGCTGGCAGCCTGGAGTCATGGCGTGGGAAGCTGTATTATTGGCGCCTGCGACAGAACAAAGCTTTTCGGGCTATTTCATCTGACAGAAGATCAGAAGCTTCATACGGTCGTTGCCTTTGGGTATCCGGCGCATACCAGCCGGATCGAAGATGCGGAGAATAATGAAATCCGTTATCATCTGGATCCGAACGGAAACTATGTGGTTCCGAAACGCAGAACCGAGGACGTTGTGTGTTTCCTGTAAAATAACATAGGAAAGCAGATGCGCAGAGAACAAAATGTAAGAAAACATAGGGAAATACAGGAAAAATACAAGAGAAAATAAGAGGGGAAAATAAATATTGAGTACGATTATTAATGCGATCAGTTCTTTTTTGTACAGCAAACTGCTGGTTATCATGCTGATTGGAACAGGACTTTACTTTACTGTACGAGCAAGATTTCCGCAGCTTCGCCTGTTCCGCAGCGCATGCAAAGCCGTTATGGAGAAGCCGGAGGATGATCAGTCTGTTTCATCCTTTCAGGCGCTAATGGTCTCTACAGCGTCGCGCGTGGGAACCGGCAATATCGTAGGCGTATCCTCCGCAATTTGTATCGGCGGTTTCGGAGCAGTCTTCTGGATGTGGATCATCGCAATTGTCGGAAGTGCATCCGCGTTCGTGGAAAGTACGTTGGCACAGATCTACAAGAAAAAAGGCGAAGATGGCCGATGCTACGGCGGTCCGGCGTACTATATTGAAGCGGCACTGCACAGTCGTCCGCTGGCGATCGCATTCTGCATCGCAATGATTCTGACGTATGCATTCGGATTTAATATGCTGGCGTCTTACAATCTGCAGTCGACATTTTCAGGGTTTTCTTTCTATAATCCATCGGTTAGCCCGTGGATTATCGGTGGAATTCTGGCTGTTGTAACCGGCTGGTGCCTGCTGGGTGGAGGTTCCCGTATTGTAAAAGTTACATCCACGCTGGTGCCGGTGATGGGGATTGCCTACATTGCCGTTGCCCTTCTGGTTGTGATCCTGAATATCGCGAATATCCCTATGGTATTTGCCACAATTTTCCGCGAAGCTTTCGACTTTCGGGCAATCTTCGGCGCATTTGCCGGTTCGGCTCTAATGCAGGGAATACGCAGAGGACTGTACTCCAACGAAGCCGGCATCGGTTCCGCGCCGAATGCAGCGGCCTCCGCTCATGTCAGCCATCCGGTAAAGCAGGGTCTGGTTCAGATGCTTTCTGTCTTTATTGATACGCTGCTGCTCTGCACAGCAACGGCGATGATGTGCATGTCCTCTGGCATTGAGCCGAGTGCAGAACTTCAGGGCGCTCCGTGGGTACAGGCATCGCTTCAGGCATCACTGGGAAGTTTTGGACCGGTTTTTATCACTGTTTCGATGGTACTTTTTGCTTTTACCACGCTTCTGGGAAACTGCTTCTATTGTGACAATCTGCTGACCTACATTCATAAAGAACAGCCGGGAAAGCGCTTTATGGCAGGCTTTCGACTGGTATGCGCGATCGTGGTATTTGTTGGTGCCGGAATGGAAATGTCGATGCTCTGGGATATTTCGGATGTTCTGATGGGTGTGATGGCGCTGATTAACATTCCGGTAATTCTGGTTCTGTCAAATACAGCAATGAAGGCTGTGAAGGATTATGAAAAGCAGCTGAAGAACGGCGGGAATCCGGTATTCCGGAGCACAAATATCGGATTAAAACATGCAACGGATTATTGGAAGTAATCGTAAATCTCCGAAAACAGGAAAAGCCGGAAGAGGCATTTACTTTAGAGGGAAGATGTGTTATAGTTCTGATAGAAAAATAAATTAACAAAGATAAAGCAATATAATACAAATTTCCCGGAGGATATCGCAGATATGAAAACCGCAAGTGATCATAAGGCTGTAATCAGAGAACTCGTTATTATGACGGCAGCAGTTGCAATCGTAGCAGCTGCCGTCTATTTCTTTTTGGTGCCAAGCCACGCTTCGGTCAGCAGTATTGCCGGACTGGGAATCGTACTGTCGAATTTCGTCCCGATCCCTCTGTCAGTAATTACGATGATCTTGAACGTAATATTACTGATTATTGGTTTCCTTACCTGTGGAAAGGAATTTGGCGCGAAGACCATTTACACAAGCATTATGCTTCCGGTTTTCCTTGGACTGTTCGAGAAACTTTTTCCGGGATTCACTTCCATGACCAACAGCCAGGAACTGGACGTTCTCTGTTATATTCTTGTGGTCAGCATAGGACTGAGCATTCTGTTTAACATGAACGCTTCTTCCGGCGGCCTGGATATCGTGGCAAAGATCATGAATAAGTATCTGCATATGGATCTGGGGAAAGCTATGTCGCTTTCCGGTATGTGTGTGGCACTGTCGGCGGCTCTGGCCTACGATAAGAAGACAGTGGTACTGAGTGTGCTGGGAACATATTTTAACGGAATTATCCTGGATCGCTTCATCTTTGACCATAATGTAAAGCGGAGAGTTTGTATCATCACCGAGCGGGAAGAAGAACTGCGTCAGTTTATCATTCATGATCTGCACAGCGGAGCTACGATCTATGAATCAATTGGCGCTTATAACATGCAGAAAAGAAATGAAATCATAACCATCGTGGACCGGAGCGAGTATCAGAAACTGATGGCTTATATCAACCGTCTGGACTCCAAAGCATTTATTACAGTATATACGGTATCTGACATGAAATATCAACCCAAGAAATAACAGGACGGCAATTACCAATCATGGCGTAAAGCCCTTGCCTTCAGACATGAGGAGTGTCAAGAAAATAAAAACAGAAAACAAAGAGGCAGAGCAGAGAGGCAGCATAATAAACACATATTTTTAAGAAAGGAAGCAAAAGATGAGGATTGAGAATCTGCAGAATGAGAATCGAAGATTTATTAAAAACGTAGATAATTTTCATGTACTGGAGTATGCCAGAGATATCAGCGTGTCGCCGGAATATGCGGAGAAGGAATACTTTATGAGCCGGATGAATGTCAGAAGACGCCAGCTGGTGATTGACATTGACAAAGATCATTCCGCAATCATTCAGGCCGGTGCTATGCAGTGGATGGCCGGACATGTAAAGGCAACTGCCGGCATCAAGGGCATTGGTGATCTGGTCGGCAAGACGATTAAGGGGGCAGTGACGAAGGATAAGATCATGAAGCCGGAATATGTGGGCGATGGCTGTCTGGTGCTGGAACCTACCTACAAGTATATTCTTCTCGTGGATGTGTCAAAGTGGGGAGCTGCCGGGATGACGGTCGAAGAGGGGATGTTTCTTGCCTGTGATTCCAATGTGAAGAATAAGGTAACGGCGAGAAAGAATATTTCATCTGCGTTTTTGGGCGGCGAAGGCATGTTCAATCTCTGCCTGCAGGGAAATGGGGCGGTTGCTCTGGAGTGTGATGTGCCGGAAGAAGATCTGGTAGAGGTTGTTCTGGAAGAGGATGAGCTGAAGATTGATGGTAGTCTGGCTGTTTGCTGGTCTTCCGGGCTGGATTTTACCGTAGAGAAGACAACGAAAACTTTGATAGGATCGACAGTCAGCGGGGAAGGGTTTGTAAACGTGTACCGTGGAACCGGAAGAGTGCTCCTGTGCCCGACGAAGCTGGGACTGTCTCCTGCGGGCGGAAAGACGAAAGAGAAAACGATCGATTCGAGTAAAGAGGACCTGTCGGATGAGGAAGACTAACACAGTCATCGTTTAATTGCAAGGCTCTACCCTTGCATCAAAATTTACGTGGTGCTCCGCACAAGTCAAGAAACTGGCTTCTGGGGAAGTTTACTGCAAGCTCTACTGGGGAAGCTCCGCACAAGCCAAGGGAACTGGCTTCTGGGGAAGTTTACCTCAAGCTTTACCAAGAAAGCTCCGCGCAAACTCCGGGACAAGCCGAACCCATCTTCACACGGCCACGGGTGCTGCGTTTCCGGCAGGGGCCTGCACGCCTATTAATCGCCAGTCGCCCCGACGCGCCAGACAGTAAAAAGTAAGAGATTGCTACGTGCTAACGCACTCCCGCAATCTCCACCCGCATTCGCAATTCGGCTGATCGCCTTCTTGCTCATGCGGGTTAATCCGGGCAATGTCTGTGCAGCTGTGCAAGCAAGCTTGCCCATCTGTACAGCCGCAGCCCGGAACTTTTTTTGCAACAAGCGCAGCCCTGCGCACGGAAGCCTTGCAATGTGTCCGTGTAGAAGAGGGCCGGCTTTTTCCCGGAGATTACATTGATAACATAACTTCAGATCATTCCCTATGCCTATAATGACTTTTATGATCTCTTTATTTTTCCGACTTACATCATGATACAGATTTTGCATTCTAATATTGTGACATCCTCCCCCAACTAAGAGGTGTGGGACTTCTTGTTGGAAAAGGTTAAATCATGTTTCACAGAAGCTTTACACTCTTATCACAGTTTTTTCACCGATTCCGGATAATATATAGACATAAATTAATCAAGAAGAAACTCAATGAGGATTACCAATCATGGCGTAAAGCCCCTGCCTTCAGGCATGGGGATATAAGCCACATATCTTTTGTCTTTTGCATTTTTTAAAGTCTTGAATTAGATAGAATTGCGTGATATAATTCTTTTATGGAATACAAAAGCAATCATAATGTGGTCTATTCCTGTAAATATCATGTGGTCTGGTGTCCGAAATATCGCC
>JAJEQR010000002.1 GCA_020687485.1 Hominifimenecus microfluidus
CGACACCGAAGGGCGATGGCACTTTCAATGTGTATGAGGATATAAAAAATAAGCTCATGGAAAAAGGAGTGCCGGAGAATGAGATAGCATTTATCCATGATGCCAATACAGAACTTAGAAAAGCGGAGCTGTTTGCAAAGGTAAGAAGCGGACAGGTTCGTTTTTTATTAGGTTCCACCGCCAAAATGGGAGCCGGTACGAATGTGCAGGACAGACTGATTGCATTGCATCATTTGGATGTGCCTTGGAGACCTTCTGACATTGAACAGCAGGAGGGAAGAATCTTACGACAGGGCAACCAGAATGATAAGGTCAAGATATTTCGTTATGTTACGGAAGGTACATTTGACAGTTACTCGTGGCAGCTCATTGAGAATAAGCAGAAATTCATCGGACAGATTATGACCAGTAAATCTCCGGTACGAAGCTGTGAGGATGTGGATGAAGCGGCACTTTCCTATGCGGAGGTCAAGGCACTTGCCACAGGCAATCCCTACATAAAAGAAAAAATGGATCTCGATATTCAGGTATCAAAGCTGAAACTGATGAAGGCAAACCATACCAGTCAGAAGTACAGGCTGGAGGATAACATCACACAACATTATCCGCATCAGATCGCCATTTTCAAGGAGCGTATCGAAGGCTTTACCGCTGATATGAATAAATATGCGAAGAATAAGCCGGAGGATAAGGAGCAGTTTTTCATGCAGGTGGGTGGAAAGCCATACACAGACAAGAAGGAAGCTGGTACTGCAATCATAGCCATGTGCAAGGAGATTAAAGGCATCAATGCCAGTGCTGATGTGGGAGAATATCTTGGATTTAAGTTGAATGTAACCTTTGATTCTTTCAATAACAAGTTTGTGATGAATGTCAAAGGTGCCATGAGCCATCCGATGGAAGTCGGCTCAGACGCAATCGGAAATATCACAAGAATCAACAATGTACTGGAAGCCATGCCGACACAGCTTGAGGAAGCACAGACAAAACTTGCCAATGTGGAACATCAGCTTGAAACAGCAAAAGCAGAGGTAGATAAGCCATTTCCACAGGAAGCGGAGCTGGCGAAGAAACTGGAGCGTCTTGCAGAGCTTAATGCCCTGCTTAACATGGACGAAAAGGGCGATGATGCGATTGGTATGGATGACGATGTTTCAGAACCGGAAAAACCACAGAAAGATGTGAAAACAGTGGATAACAAAAATGATGAGGTTGCAGATATGCCAGTAAAGCAGAGCAATCTTGGAAAATTGCTTACGGATGGTAAGCTGTCAGAACGACCAGCAGAACGGACTTCATTGCAAGAAAAACTCGCAGCAATGAAGGCAAGAGTGTCCGGGACACCTGCAGGAAGGGATGCAGCAGATAAGACAAAGGGGAAGGAGGAAGTAATATAAATTTCATAATTTTTGTGTTGCAAAGCGGACATTTCCATAATAGAATAAAGGTAGAAAAGAATGCAAATTACATTGAGTAATAGGCAGAAGAACAGCCATACTAATAAAGGAGGTGTTTATATGGCAACTTCTAGTATCACGAAGAATTTTATCATATCCGGTCAGAAGCAGGTAGAGATGTTTGTCGATGCGATTGAAGCATCTGCCAATAATCGCCCAGTGCGTACTCCGGTATCTGCCAGACAGATAAAAGGAGAGGCAGAATTGAGAAAATTCATGGAAAAGAGGAAGAAAATGGATGTCAGTCAGAGATAATTATACAATGATTAACATCCGTGAGTATTTAGCTTTAGGAACTGATGAAGAGGTCGGAGAGCCAGCGCTTGTCAGATTGCTCTCCGATTTTTCATGTCCAAAGAATCCGGATGTTGAGTATTTTTTGAAGAAAAATGCAATCGAATTTACAAAAAAGAATCAGTCAGTTACATATTTAGTTTTTTCTAATGATGAAAGTGAATTGATAGGATATTTCAGTATTGCATTGAAACCTTTAACTGTAAGGGGAGAAACAGTAAGTAATACGGTAAAAAGAAAATTATTGCGAATTAGTGAACTAGATGAAAAATCACAGACCTATACAATGTCTGCATACTTGATTGCACAGCTTGGAAAAAATTTTACTGAGGGACGCAATAATAAAATTACTGGTGGAGAAATGCTCGAAATGGCATGGTCAGTTATAGAGGAAATGCAGTATATGGGTGGTGGTATGGTAGTATTTCTTGAGGCAAATAATGATATGAAGCTGTTAAAATATTACAATGACAACAGATTTTCGCAGTTTGATACTAGACAAACCACTTCAAAAGATCAAGAACCGCATGAACTTGTGCAGTTATTAAGACTGCTCTAATTGAATATTTTATAATAGCGTAAGGTGCATGGAAGAAGAAAACATGTGCCTTTTTTATTTTTAAAATGCCGTCTTGTGAATACAGGACGGTATTTTTCTGCTCAGAAGGGAGATAAAAGTATATGGCAGACAATAATACAGAAAAACAGCGTGTGCAGGAGCTTACGGATAAACTGGAACAGGGATTGCAGGACTTATTTAACAGTGACAGTTACCGGAATTATCTTAGCACGATGTCAAAATTTCATAATTACAGTTTCAACAATACGCTCTTAATTGCGATGCAAAAGCCTGACGCTACGCTAGTGGCCGGATACAAGGCTTGGCAGAAGAATTTTGAGCGTCATGTAAATAAAGGGGAAAAGGCAATCCGTATCCTTGCACCTGCACCATATAAAATAAAAGAGAAGCGGGATAAGATTGATCCGGTCACACAGGAACTTTTACTTGATAAGGACGGAAATCCGCAGAAAGAGGAAGTCGAGATAACCATTCCGGCATTTCGGGCAGTATCCGTTTTTGACCTATCTCAGACGGACGGAAAGCCGATACCGGAACTTGCCGCACATGAGCTTCTTTCAGATGTGGAAGGCTATCAGGATATGATTCGTGCGGTAGAAGCTATTTCGCCAGTACCGATTGAACTGGAGGAGATAGCCGGAGAATCCAAAGGCTACTATGACAGGGAAGCAAAGCGGATTGCAGTGCAGGAAAACATGAGTGAGAGTCAGACCTTAAAGACCATGATCCATGAGGTGGCTCATTCCAAGCTGCACAGCAAGGAAGTGGAGCAGGATGAGCAGATGCGAAAAGACCGCAATACTAAAGAGGTGGAAGCGGAGAGTGTGGCGTACACCGTTTGTCAGCATTTTGGTGTAGATACCTCTGATTATTCTTTTGGGTATATTGCAGGATGGAGCAGCGGAAGGGACACTAAAGAGCTTAGATCTTCCATGGACACAATACGGAGAACCGCTTCGGAGCTGATTACCGGGATAGAGGAACAATTACAGGAATTGCAAAGGGACAGGGAAGTATCACAGGAACAGACAAAGGAAAGTATTCTGCTTATACAGAATACAGACCTTTCAGAGTTCAGCCTGCTTGATGTATATGGCATGGACAGACCGGAATTGATGCAGGCATTGTCAGAAATGTCAGATGACGACAAGTTGAGCATACAGGCGTATTTGGAAAGCAAGGGTGCATGGACAACGGAAATCGGCAATCAGGATTCCAGAGAGTACGGAGAGTATCATCTGGATGTGCGTTATAACACGGATACAGGTGAGCTGATTGATATGAAGGAGAGAAAGGCGGTCTATGATAAGGCAATGGAGCCGATCTATGCCAATGATGTGGTTGTTAAGTTCGCTTCTGCCTTTGAAAGCGAATCGGAGGTCTTGAAAATCACAAATATGTTGAGGGAAGATGTCGGAAAAATGCTCAGAGATATGGTTTCTCTTGATGAAAATGAATGGGATGGCAATTACCTTTCATATATGGAAAAACAGGGAGCGGAAATCACGTTACTTGCGTCCAGTAGTAAGGAATTAAATGGAAATATGCCGGACTTTTGGGATTATGAATACGATTTTGATGCAGGTCTGACGGATGCGGAGGAATTGTCTGTCATGCAACAGGCAGAGCATATCATTAACCGGTTGGAGCATGGACAGCCTGCCTTTTCCGATGATGAAAGAAATCTGATTGTAAATTATGCCTACAAGCTGGGGAACATTGAAAAAACAAGGGAGCTTGCAGAACATATCTATGCACAGGAAGTGGATGGAAATCAGGATGTTGCATTAGCAATGATTGATGCAGAGGCAGAAATCGACGCACTTCCGGATAGCATGGTAGGTGTATCTGAAATGCAGGAATATGGCTATACGTGGAATGAAATGCTTCCGTTGACGCAGGAGAGAGCATTGGAACTGTTCGATGGTGACTTGCCTGTGTATCTTCTGCATACGGATGGTTCAGAGACTACCGTATCCGACAGAAAACAGATTATGGAACATGACGGGATGTGCGGAATAGAAAAAGGGGACTGGCAGAATGAACGGAAACTTCGCATGATGCAGGAAGAATTATCAGAGAGTGATTCCAACAGGGAAGCACAGCTTTTGTATGGAAATACCGATAAATATGGAATTTTCCAGTTAAAGGATGATCCGGAACTGGATAAGTTCCGTTTTGAGGGAACGGAAAGCCTGAAGCGTATGGGAATAACCAAAGACAATTTTGATGCGGTATTGCCGGAAAATTATAAACTGGTGTATTTGGGCGAATTGTCAGAATTGCAGGGACAGACGCAATCGGAAACACTGGAAGCAATCTATACAAAGTTCAATATTGACCATCCGGCAGATTACAAGGCACATTCCCTGTCGGTCAGCGATATTGTGGTATTACATGAGAACGGGGAAAACACCGCACACTTTGTAGATTCTTTTGGATTTACAGAACTGCCGAAGTTCATGCTGACACTGGAGGGCAAGGAAAATGAGATAGAGACGGAGCTTGCGGTTCATATCGCAGACCGTTATATCCTGATGCATGAATGTGATGAGGGATACGATTATTCCATTCTGGATGAACAGTACCATTTGCTGGATGGCGGTGTCTACGATAACCCGGATATTACCATTCGCAGGGCAATGAATATGGTGATTGCAGATTTGAAAGAACCGAGATTTTCAGTTGTGACTGAGCAATATTATCGTGATGAGTATTTGCAGGGCGAAGTATATGCTGGTTCAGAGGTTGAAATTGTAGATTATGAGGAACTTTCGGAGAAAGCCGAGGAAGTGGAACAGGCAGATTTGGAAGCAAAGCAGGCAGAATTTAGAGAGAACAATCCGGATGTGGTTGCAGATTTCCGGGCAAGGACGGAAGAATTGTTTCATAGTCTGGACGGACAGAGTGCAGATGATATTGAAAAGACGGTATATGCGTATGTGCAGTCGCAGATAGACGAGTATGGACTGGATGCACAGATTGTTGATGTGGTGGTATCCGGAAGCCGATGCAGAGGTATTGAGCAGGAAAATTCGGATTTGGATGTAGTTGTGGAATACACAGGCTCCACCAGAGAAGATGACCTTTTCAATATGCTACATGAGGACAGCATTTATATCGCTGGTATTCAGGTGGATATTAACCCGATTACAGAGAGCAGAACCGGAACATTGGAGACTTATCTTCCGGAGGTGGAAACTTACCTGCAGGAGAAGGCACAGCAGGAGCAGATCAACAATCAGCTTGTCACGCAGGGGAGAGAAGTGGTGCAGGAACAAAACGCACTTGTATCAGAAGAACAAGTGCTTTCTGAACTGGAAAAAGAGCCTGTAATTGAACCAGAGACAGTCCATATTACATTTACGGTTGCTGAGTGTGGGGAATTTCATAATATGGGTGAATACCATGAGGGCATTGAAACGATAGAGGAAGCTATGAAACTTTACAATGCCATTGATCCTTCCCGTATGCATGGGATTCCTTCGATTGGTGTAAATATGCACATTGAGGGGACTGAAGAATGGGAAGATGAGCAGGCAGACATTGTAAGCGGCAAGAGAATTGATGTGGATTTCCTGAATTATACACCGGAGCTTCGTGATACACCAAAGGTGCAGGACGCAATTAAAATGCTGATTGCGGCATATCCGGAGAAAGATTTGATTGATATGGAGACAAAAGAGCAGAAGATACAGACACTTGCGGCAGAGCTTGACCAGTTATCTTATGATATTGATACTTTTGAATACAGAGATTCGGTGCCGGACAGGGAAGCACAGGTTCAGATGATTGCAAATGATATAAGAAGTGGCAACGTAAAGCCATTACAAATTTTTTTGCAGACATCTATTGATGAGGGGATAGATGCAGACAGCGAAAGACAGGCAAAGGAATTGCTTGCAAAGCTGGCAGAATATAAGCCACTTGCCAAAATCGAGGAGATTGAGGAACAGAATTACAACATGATTGATGACAGGCTCAACAATGGCGTGGAGAAATTCAATCGTGAGGAAGAAAAAAAAGAACAGCAGGAAAAGCCACAGGCTCGTTCTTCCTTAAAGGAACGACTTGCAGCAAAACAGAAGGAAGTAGCACAGGGGAAAAGTAAAGATTCCAAAGAGCAGGATAAAACTAAAAAGACGAACAGGGAGGAAATATAGGAATATGAATAATCCATTTACGGTTGAAGAGACAAATCTGATATGCATTTTCCAGAGTGACAGCAGAACAAAAGTAATTAAGGATATTCACAAGGCAGTCGGGCATATCGACGATGATGATCTGGTGGAATTGTCGGTGCGTGTTGTGAAAAAACTGGAAAACATGAGCGATGAGGAATATGTCGGATTGGTACTGGAAGCGGCAGAATAAGGGAAGGCTCGCAGGTAGGTGTATTGTACGCCTTTCTGTGAGCTTTTTTCATAGGTGTTTTTATGGGACACCATGAAATCTATAATGAAAGCAGAAAGAGCCTAAAATGAAAAATTAAACCTGTACTTTGACAACTGAAAATGGCTATAAAAGGTCTAGTTTACTTTTTCTACAGCCCTTTCCAAGGCATGATATATTGGTTATATCGATTACTATCTGCTGGGAAAGGAGCAGATATGAATTATTACAATGCTAGCGGACAAATGGACCTGTCAGATCGAATAGCAATAGAAACTGGGATATGCATCGGGGAGTCATTCAAAAAAATAGCAAAAAGACTTCGCAGACATCCATCTACTATTGCACATGAAGTTAAAGAAAACAGAACCTTCATTAAAGGTAATTACCCGAATGGAAAAGATTGCCGCATGGCAAGACAATGCACAGTAAGGAATTTGTGCGGCTGTGATGAAGAAGCCTGTAATACAAAGTGTAGACTTTGCAGAGAAGTGGATTGTACCAAGGTATGCGATAGATATGTATCAGTTGCTTGCCATAAGTTTGATTCGCCTCCGTATGTTTGTAATAACTGTAAGGATAAAAAGCTTTGCAACAAAGATAAGTATATTTACAGTGCGAAATTCGCTGATGCAGCTGTAACTCGTCGTAGATCGGAGAGTCGACAAGGAGTTAGACTTTCTGATGAAAAGAAGGTAGAATTGGATGAACTTGTGACTCGACTTGTTAAGAAAGGCCAGCCTTTAACACACATATATGCAGAACATGAAAATGAAATGCCAGTGTGTTTGAGAACACTTTATAACTATATCGATGAAGGTGCCTTATCTATTAAAAACATAGATTTAAGAAGAAAGACAGGCTACAAACCACGGAAGAAAAAGTACAACGATATCAATGGATTTCACTCAATGGAGTATAGACAGTGTAGGACATATGAGGATTTTGAGTATGCGATGAAATTCAAATATTCAGAAGATGAAGTAACAGAAATGGATACTGTAAAAGGCGTTAGAGAATCTGGAAAGCGTTTGCTTACAATGATCTTTAGAAAGAACAACGTAATGCTACTATTCCTGATGCCAGATGGAAAAGCAGAATCCGTAAAAAGGGTTCTGGACTATCTCGAGACAGGATTGGGAATAGATGTTTTTAGACGGTTGTTTCCGGTTATATTGACTGACAACGGCAGCGAATTCAAGAAGGTAGATGAGTTAGAACTTACGCTGGATGAGGATGGCTTCCTAGTTTATAGAACAAGCCTTTATTACTGTGATCCAATGGCTTCATGGCAAAAAGGGTGTATCGAGAAGAATCATGAATTTATTCGTTATGCCGTGCCAAAAGGAAAAAGCTTAAACCCATACACGCAAGAAGATATGACTTTATTAATGAATCATATCAATAGTGTAAAACGTCCTGGACTTGGAAATAAAAGTCCATACGAGCTCGTAGAAGAGGATGATGAAGATTTCAAAGCATTAATGTCATTATTAAAAATGCACCTCATCCCGCCAGATGAAGTGCATTTAATGCCAGATTTATTCGTTAAAAAGTAATTAGACCGAAGCTGCAGATAGTAATCGATTTGTCAATAGGTATTAAATAGACGGGTCGCATTTACTTTTGCATAACAAGTAGCCAGCCGTCTGTTAATCATGCAAACAAATATATACCTGCTATCTGGAATGCCTTAATTATAGCATGATATTTGAATTTGAACATCCATTATTAGGGCTTTATTTGACCTCAGAACAGAATTTTGATTATTAGACGTATTTTCAGTTGGGTTTTAGTTTTTCATTCAAGGAAAGCAGAAAGAGGAAAGGACGAAAATATGATGCACAGATTATATTATTGGATGTGGAAGTCGATTGGAGATAAAAAGTTTTGTAAGCATTGTTGCCTATTCTGTAAATTCTATGAAGTTTGCAGGCAGGATGGGGATTGTTCGTAAAAGATAAACCTGTCCTATAATATTCCCTATATGATACAAATGTGGTAAAATTTAGTCAAGTTTTTATCATAAGGGGGCGAGATATGTGCCAAAGGGGACGAACCAGAAATTAAAACTGTATTATTTAGCTCAAATCATGGTAAATAACACAGACGATGAACACGCAATGACTTTGCAGGATATAAAAAATGCACTTGAATATTATGATATTACAGCAGATAGAAAAAGCCTGTATGATGACATTAATGTACTGCGTGATATGGGATTAGATATTCTTGGAGAGCAGCGTGGCAGAAACTACTATTACCATGTGGGAAAGAAAAAATTTGAATTGGCAGAACTAAAATTGCTTGTAGATGCAATTCAGTCATCTAAATTTATTACTGCAAAGAAATCACATGAGCTGATTAAAAAGCTGGAGAGCTTTGCCAGTAGATACGAAGCAGCACAGCTTCAAAGACAAGTTGTAGTTGCTGGACGTATTAAGACCATGAATGAGAGTATTTATTATAATGTGGATGCAATTCATTCAGCAATCGCAACCAACCATAAGATACGTTTTCAGTACTTCCAATGGAATATAAAAAAGCAAATGGAATTACGGCATGACGGGCAGTTTTATGAAGTAAGTCCTTGGGCATTAACATGGGACGATGAAAATTATTATCTAGTCGGATATGACGCACAAGCTGAGAAAATCAAGCATTACCGTGTAGATAAAATGCGAAAACTGACTATCATGGATGATAAAAGGGAAGGTAAGGAGTATTTTAAGCAATTCAACCTTGCTGCTTATGCCAAGAAAAATTTTGGGATGTTTGGTGGAGAGGAAGAAAATGTGCGTATGCAGTTTTCTAATGACTTAGTTGGAGTAGTAATAGACAGATTTGGAAAGGACATTATCATTTCTCCAATAGACGATGAACATTTCACAGTAAATGTGAATGTGGCAATCAGCAGTCAATTTTTCGGTTGGGTATTTGCACTTGGTATGGGAGTGAAGATATTAAGTCCGAGCAGCGTGGTAGAACGCATGAAACAGGAAGTCGATGCATTGCATGAATTATATGGGCGATAATGAGAAGCAATGCTTGAGGAATACTGGTTTGATGAACCTGCAAAAATCGTGGCGTTGCAAGTGAAATGGGACACTTCTGGTCACAGCGTCCAGAAGTTATGAGAAATGGAGCGAGAGGTGGCTATATGGGAAAAGCGTATACGAAGAAAGAACATGATAAATGCAAACAGGTGGCAGAAGCATTTCAAGAATTATATGCTATGTATGGAGATATGTGCGTTTTAGATGCAGGAGATTTTGGATTTGTGCATCTGAAATGGTTCAGAGATGGTTATTTTGATGGAAATACTGTATATACGGATAGCAGAGAAATGTTTGATGACCTCTGGGAAATGTGGATGGACTATGTACTTTTGGCACCTGTGAAGGGAACAGATCGGGAAGAATTAGATTATGATGAACTGTATGCAGAGCTTCCAGAAGATAAAAAAACAGAGTATGAACAAAAAAGACAAGAATTATTAGAATTATCTGGATTGAACGATTGATGTTGTGGTTACTTCTGGACGCTGTGACCAAAAGCAGAAAGGTGGATATATGGGTAAACAAGCAGATATAGAACTACTCATGGATAGTTGGAAAGAAAAGCATAGAAATAAAGGTTATAAGCATTTTATCAGAGATGGTATTGTATGTGAGGAACAATGGGAAAAGCAGCAGACTCCGAAAGTATGCTATTTTCTGAAAGAGGCATATACATCAAATGAGAATGGATATAATCTAGTAGAGGATTTGCATGATTGCGAGCAACCTTGGACTATGTGGAGAAAAATTGCGATATGGACACAGGCAATACACAATGCATTTAGTCAAAATATGTGCGAATACGATGAGGAAGTTTTGCGTTCCCACGAAAAAGAAATAATTGATCGGATCGCAGTAGTTAATGTGAAAAAGAGCAATGGTGAAAATTCGTCAAATTATGAGGATTTAGAAAAATATGCCATAGAAGATCGAGCCGAGATAAAGAGAGAACTTGAAATAATTAGACCAGATATTATCGTATGTGGTAATAATTGCAGTTTATTGAAAATTGTGTTAGGAGATGATTTCCATAATGAGGATACGTGGGATAATATGCTTGGTCTTTGGAAAGATACCCTTGTGATTGATTATTATCACCCAGCAGTACACTACCCTAATCGGGTAAATTACTATGCACTTATGTCGATTTGTGATGTCGCAAAAAGAAAATATGGAACACCATTTTGAGATACATAAATAAATTTCCGGGAGGATGTAGTATGGTTGAAAAATTTATAAAATGGGCAGAAAATGCATTGCAGGATGCTGAATTATCAAATGTTGTGGCACTCAATTTTAATCTGTATGAGGATCAAGATTCCTTTTGGGCAATAGAGATAGTTGGAACATCTTCATTTGATGAGAATGATGCAGATTGGGCATGTGATGAGGTTTTTGTAACGAGAGACAATCCATTTACATGGGAAGAAGAAACGGATTGCGATGCTATACTTGAAGAAGTGACAGAATGGATCGGAGATTTGATGGACGGTACTGTGCTTATGGAGATGTTGGAGAGACTTCAAGGCATTGGTGTTGGTTTTGTTGATGGGGATATAGAAATTGTATATAAGAAAGAGTAATTTTCACTTCTGGTCACAACGTCCAGAAGCGAATAAAGGATTGATATGATGGATCAGAGAGTGGATATTCCCTGTCAGGTATGCTTGGTTACTTCGACCAAAGGAGAGATAAGACCATTGTGGTGTCGCTATCAGACCGAACAGGGAGAACTGATAAAAATAAACATAGACGAAGTAAAACAGACTGGGAATACCGGAAATCTATTTTTTGAGTGTACGTCATACGGTGAAGAGAGAAAATCGATGTTTGTTTTGATGATGGATAATAGGACATTTCAGTGGAAGATAATAAGAATATTACTATAGGAGAAATGTATGAATCCGCCTGTATGATGAAAATACAACTCTACAATAGGGGAATAATCATACTCCCTTAATAAGAAATTTCCAAAATATGGCAGCTTGTCTACAATAGTGATATACAAAAGTTCCCCCAGAAGGGAGGTGTATATCATGAGGTACGACCAGATATATGATAGAATCAATTCGTTGTGCGAGGAGAGAGGCTGGAGCCAGTATAAGTTGATTCATGAAAGTGGAATACCGCAAAGTTCCTTTTATAATATGATGGACAGGCATTCAATTCCACAGTTAGATATGATTCAGCGTATCTGCGATGGCTTTAATATTACATTGGCGGAATTTTTTGCAGATAATGATGCAGAGTATGAAGAATTATCAAAGGATGATCTTTTATTTTTACATATTTCCAGAAACCTAAATGCAAATAGCAGAGATAGGGCATTGTCATATATGCAGGCATTACAAGATATGCAGCAGAATGAATAAAATCCGATGTTATCATAAGCAGATAGCACCGGATTTTTTAATTCTAAAGAGAATGTCGAGAGATTGTTGTTTTTTCTTCCTCTGGTTGTTTTTGAGACGGTTGTTTGTTGAGGTATTGGTTAAGAGTTTGCAATTTCTGTTCCATTTCAGAAATTTCTTTTTCGGCAGTTCTGTACGATTTTTGCAGTTCTGCCTTTTTCTTTTCCATAGTATGATAATCCGCACGCATTTGATCAAGACTTATGTTTTTCGTGTCTATTCCGGCTTTTTGAAGTACATTTTTTGCACCGTCATATAAAAGCAATTCGCTTTCGTGCCTTCGGAAATACTCGTCTGGATTTTTTGATTTTTTGGAGCGAACATGGTAAGGCTTATTTGCTTCAAATTGTTCTGCATATTTGATGAGTTCTGCAAAAGGTTTCATTTCATGTTCTAATGTCACAAGCTCTGACCGGACGGTAGTGGAAATGGTTCTCCTTTCTGCAACCTGTTGCTCTAATGCACTAATTGATTTTGCATTGGCGTATGTGCTCGCAGCTATTTTTAGATTCTCAATTTCTGCCCAGTGTTGCAATCCAGGACTCTCGGCGAAATTCTCAGATGAAGTATCTATGAGCTTGCGTTTCACATAATCTCTCTGCTTATATTCGGTACGTTTCTTGTCTCGTGTTTCAATACGCTCTTTGATATTTTCTCTTGTATAAGCATTACCTAAAGAACGGTTACTGCCACGGACAAATCTTTCAGCACCGGCAGGGCGGAAGGAAATATACGAAAGAGCGCCGTCCAGTTCTTCACCTTTAATTTCATATCCTTTTAGCTTTATCAAGCGTATAAAATCCTCGTAGGAATTAGATAATTTGATGGTTGCATCAATATCACGACGCAGCTTGTTCTTCCATGATTTTCCATTTCTTTCAGCTTCCCATTCTGTGTGCTTTTTGCCACGCTGTTGTCCCGGAATAATGGTAGAAAGTTGATGCTCATTACAAAGCTCATCGCTTAGTTTTCTTATTTGATAGTAGTTCTTTTTACAGGTGTTATATTTTTTGTGATCGATGTTATCGGTTGCACAGAAAATGATGTGATTATGCACATGATCTTTTTCAATGTGAGTTGCAATAACATAGGAGTATTTACCACCGAGAAGTCTGTCTGCAAGCTCTTTTCCAATCTGATGAGCTTCATCAAAAGATACTTCTCCAGGAGCAAATGATTGTATTAAATGGTGCGCTAGATTGTCTCCATTTTTTATATTTTTCCCATTAGCAAAAGCAAATTCCAGATATGCAGTCTGAGCAGAACAACCGAAAGAGGAGACATATAATTCTCCGTCGGTTTTATCCGGATTGCAGATGTACGCTATCGACTTATCAACGGTTGCTTTGATAGCATGGATTCGTGTGTATGCCATACTTTTTGCATCAGCTCCTTTACTTCTTTTATATCTTCAGAATATAAATTTCCAGTTGTGTTTGCTCTCTTGGCAATCTGGTTTAGAAGATTGCTGATCCGGGATAGTTCTACAGAGTAATCATGCAGAAATTTATAATCCACATCATAGACATATCCATATATAATCAGGTTTCTCAAATATGCTGACATACTGCCGAGGCTAGATAGTTTTGATTTATTCTTCAAAATATACATTTCATCATCACTTAGATAGAGTGTGATTTTATGCTTACGATTTCTATTTGCCATAAGGGTTTTCCTTTCGTTTTTGACTATGCCATAAATGGCAATTTTTCTAAAAAGGGGGTTAGGGGGAGTATCCCCTTACAAGCAAATTTCTGACGGTTTATCCGGGAGGATAAATTGCAGAAATGGGGGATGTGTACGGACACATCCAATGCTTGCTGTTCTTGTGCAAATCCCCATAGGAGATTTGCGAGTTTTGGCTGCATAGGCAGCCTGTCTAAAACTCATAGTGGCATTTCTGTCACAAAAATGCAGGAAGATGAGGAAAGCAGGAAAAGAAAAAACTGCCACAGGGCATAGTGATACCCGGTAACAGTTTTGCATTTTCTAAAGAAGTATTGTATTTTATCCAGATTTATTGTATCAGCAGATTTTTAGCAGGTCAACCATGTTGCAAGGGGGATTTATAGGACAGGTTTTATAGTAGAATGATAATGGGAGTAGAAACGCTTAATTTAGGTATTTTTTACATGGAGGATAATGGATGATAACGGTGGTAATACACAATCGGAATAGAATATTAAATGTTAGGCATCTGACGCAAAGTTGGATGCTTTTTTAATACTCCCCAATAGGGGGATAGAGTGAAGATTGAGAATTTGATCGTGGTTTTTTGTTATCCGGGAAAGGATGTGATTTGGTTGCACAAGAATCCACGACCACGATAGGGACAGGCTGTGCAAATTTTTGCACAGCTATTTTTTTGCATTGTCCAAAAAAGGACAGGCGGAACCAAAAAAGGACGGCGAAATGTTATGAAGCATTTGATAGAATGAACACAGAGACAAAAAGGGAGGTCTTATGATTCACCAGATAACAAGAGCAGAATTGATTGTAATTGCTGCTAGACTAAAACAGGCACAGGACATGATAGGCTATTCTGACGAGCGAATGGCATCCATGTTTGATATATCAACCGTTCAATACTCAAAAATCTTACGAGGACATAGCATGATTACGGAAGATAAGCTCATCATTTTGAAACAGGAAATGAATATAAGTCTTGATTACTTGATTACCGGACAGAGAGCTGGAAGAAATGTTCTCATTTCAAATCAGCCAATGACGGAAGTGGAATTTCGGATGTATATGGAAGAAATATCATATTATATTGAGAATCTTCCGGTAGAACTGAAGAAGGATAGAATGATGGAGATGATGCGTAGATTTTACAAAACTTTTAGCACATTGTGATGCGATTTCGTCATTCACAGAAAGCACACAAGGAGTTAAAAGTAACAGTTTACCTTGTGTGCTTTTATGGCTGATGAGGTCATGTATTTTATCCAAAAGGTCAGACAGTGTCTGACTAATTTGAACATTGATAATTGAATATTCAGATACATGCAGGACGTGTGGAATATGTGGAGCCACTATGCGGACACGCCATGAGAAGCCTGCTTTCATATATGAAGGTTCATGTGATGGAATATGGAAATAGATTCTATATTGAAACTAAGGTAGGGAGCGAGTAATGTCTGGCAAAATATACAGCAGTTGTATTAGGCAATGATACATATTTTTAATAATGATACTTCCGGAGTATTCCGGTCAACAAGAATGACGGTGCGAGACCGATGTGGGCAGAGGACTGAACTGCCACCTGTATGAATTTTTATATTTGTCAATAAAAGCATATTTAACGGTAAGTGTTCTTTTATTGGCAAATATGCCATGACGATAACAACAGAAAAAGTACATTTTCTTAGAAAGAGGTGAGCTATGGAAAAGAAAGTTAATAAGAAGGACTTCATAAGATACGATGAAGGTGCTGAGAGATATTCAATGAGCAAGCACAGCTTTATGAAGCTGGCGCAGGAAGCTCATGCGGTATATAAAATCAATCGTATTACGTTAGTGAATGTACCTATCTTTGAGGAATATCTTGAATCTTTTCGTGTGTAAAAACGATAGAAAAGTGGTTGCAAATTATTGTATATCAAAAAATTAGTTGACTTTTTGATATACAAGATGTATTATGGATTTAAGGTTATGAAGGGTAGGTGATGACGGTTGGCAAGAACCGGGAGACCACGACTGGAGAATCCTAGAAGTGAAGGTGTGTTTATCCGTCTCACAAAAGATGAGCATACGGATATAACAGAGTATGCAAATAATCATAATCTGACCATAACACAGACGCTTGTTCAAGGATTTTACACGATGGTTGACAAAGACAAGTCTGAGGACGAGTGATGGCATTTGTGACCTCTTTCTTTTAGAAAGGTGGTGCAATATGTCAAAATCAAGAAAAGATTCAAAAGGCAGAGTTCTTAGAAAGGGTGAAAGCCAGAGAAAGAACGATGGCAGGTACATTTACCAGTACACAGATCCAAACGGAAAAAGGCATGTGATTTATGCAAATGATCTATTGGAGCTACGTGAAAAGGAGAAAGACCTTATTCGCAACCAGTTAGATGGATTAGATTCATATTGCAATGGAAAAGTTACTCTTAATTATGTGTTTGATAGGTATATATCTACTAAGTATGACCTGAAAGAACATACAAGAGCAAACTATAAGTATATGTATAATCATTTTGTCAGAGATACATTTGGTAAAAGAAGAATTGACGAGATAAAGTATTCGGATGTAAAGTTCTTTTATTATTCATTGCTGAATGAAGCTGGAATAAAAGCAAATACCTTGGATAATATCCATACAGTTTTGCACCCGGCATTTCAAATGGCGGTTCGGGACAATATCATTCGGAATAATCCGTCGAGTGGTGTAATGGCAGAGATTAAGAAAAAAGAGGGCAAGAATAAAGGTATTCGTCATGCACTTACGCTGGAGCAACAGAGAGCATTTCTAAATTATGTTGCAAACAGTCCGGTATATGTTCATTGGTTGCCATTGTTCACAGCACTTTTTGGTACAGGTTGTCGTATCGGTGAGATGTTAGGGTTACGTTGGGAAGATATTGACTATGCAAATAAGACGATAAGCATCAATCACACTGCAATATACAGGTTTATGGAAAACGGAAAAAGTGAATTTCACATTTCTACTCCAAAAACTGAAGCAGGGATAAGGATTATTCCGATGCTTGATGCAGTAGTGCAGGCTTTTCGTGATGAGTATGAAGCACAGAAAGAGACTGGATTTAATATTCAGGTGGTCGATGGCATGAGTGGATTCGTTTTTTGCAATAAGGACGGAAATATTCATAAACCAAGCGTGATCAATCTTGCTATCAAAAGAATTTATGAAGCCTACAATGCCGAAGAAATTATTAAGGCAAAACGGGAATCCAGACGTCCCGTATTGATTCCACATTTCTCATGTCATCATATCAGGCATACATTTTGCACTAGATTTTGCGAAAATGAAACCAATCTGAAAGTAATTCAGAGCATAATGGGACACGCAAATATTGAGACAACGATGGATATATATGCTGAAGCGACAGAGATAAAGAAAAAGGAAGCAATGAAAGCACTGGAGAACAACAGCGATATATTTTAGGAAGAAGTCCTTGAAAGGACATTTCCTAGAACGTACATGACATCAAAACAGTAGAAATACATCAAATTGATTACAAATTTTTGTTTTTATTTGGACTTTAGTGGATTGTCAAGAAATGCCCAAAGCAAGACAATTTATACAGTAAGTACCAGTATGGACTAATATGGATTATCGACCATTAGGTTCCCGACAATGAAGCCGTTGGACTCTGACAAGAAGGGTTCCAAGGAAGTTTCGGCTCCTGCGGAGGCTGCTCAGACGGCTCCCGTTGTGGAAGAAAAAATCGATTTTTCCAATGTTCAGATCGAGCCGCTGTTCCAGGATCAGGTGGATTTTGACACCTTCTCCAAGAGCGATTTCCGTGCCGTGAAGGTTAAGGAATGCGAAGCCGTGAAGAAGTCCAAAAAGCTCTTAAAGTTCGTTTTGGACGACGGAACCGGCACAGATAGGGTCATTTTGAGCGGAATTCACGAGTATTATGAGCCGGAAGAGCTGGTCGGTAAGACCTGCATTGCAATCACCAATCTGCCTCCGAGAGCGATGATGGGCATTGATTCCTGCGGTATGCTCATCTCCGCCGTGCATCACGAAAACGGCGAGGAAAAGCTCCATTTGCTGATGGTCGATCCTCACATTCCGGCAGGCGCAAAGCTCTATTGATTGCCCCAAAATTGTCGGTGCTTACGCCACAACTTACGCCAATTTACTCCGAGCTTACGCCAAAAATGCGTTTGGAATTTTGCGATTGCAGACAGGTTCCGATAGCATACGATAATTTCATATGATTTAAGCCCGCTGATTTCGGTCAGCGGGCTTTTTCTATTTCTGCCCCTATTACATCTCTGTGATGTGATAGGGGCTTTTTTTATCTCTGAAAGGTGGTCGAAAAAATTTTTTTGAAAAATCTCAAAAAAACTTCGTACAAATCGAAAAAAATTTCCCAGTTGGTTAGTGAGGGCAAAAACCTCACGAACCTTGAAAATCGAATAGACATTCAACAGGTACATTCCTGATCGGGGGCGAAAGCCCCAGCCGAATGAAGGTGCGCCACGAACTTCCTGCCCACAGGGGTTATCACGGAAAGCAAGGTTGGTAGCGATTCCGAACCATTCTGAAATATCCGTTTGCTACGGATAAGGCGATGAAACGATTCAGGGACAATGATACTTCCCTATGGGGCTGGCGGAGTACCCGGCAGAGGTGAGATTCCTATGAGTTCGGTCAGCAGCCGAACGCCTGTTGATTTCCTTTTACGCATTTGGGGGATGAGATCGAGTTAAATGCGACCACCAAAGCACAGGACTCGATTCCTGTGTTTTGGTGGATCGAGCGATCCAAATCTAATAAGAAGGAGGAAAAGCGAAATGCCAAACTGTAAAACCATTGCTATCTGCAATCAGAAAGGCGGCACAGGCAAAACGACCACAACGGTCAACTTGGGTGTTGGGCTTGCACGACTCGGTAAGAAGGTACTCCTTGTAGATGCCGACCCGCAGGGCGACCTTACGACCTGCCTCGGATGGCGAGATAATGACAGCCTTACGACGACCATTACCGATAAGCTATCCGGGGTTATCCGTGAGGATCATTCAGACCCGCAAAGCGGTATTCTGCGTCACGAGGAAAATGTCGATCTGCTCCCTGCCAACATCGAGCTTTCCGCTATGGAAATGATGCTTGTCACCGCAATGAGCCGTGAAACCATTCTGAGAAGCTATCTGAGCAAGGTCAAAGGAAATTATGACTATGTACTGATTGATTGTATGCCTTCGCTCGGTATGGTCACTCTGAATGCACTGGCGGCGGCAGATAGCGTAATCATTCCCGTGCAGGCGCAATATCTTCCGGCAAAGGGAATGACCCAACTGATGCAGACCATTGGAAAGGTCAGGCAGTACATCAATCCGAGCCTGCGAATCGACGGTATTCTTTTGAATATCGTAGATAACCGCACCAACCTCGCAAAAAGCACTGCCGACGCACTGCGAAAGAACTTTGGGAGCGTTATTAAGATATACCGTTCCTCCATTCCTATGGCAGTGAAAGCCGCAGAGGTTGCTTCCAAAGGCGTAAGCATCTACAAGTATGAGCCGAGCAGTCCTGTTGCAAAGGCTTATGCTGAGTTCGCAAAGGAGGTGTCTGCCGATGGCAGGAAGAAAGAGCGACTTCACTCTGCCGACGCTCGATGACCTGTTTTCTACACAGGAGCTTCGGGACGATGCCAAGCTCAGTAAAATCCGAGATATTCCCCTTGAGCTGATCGACGATTTTCCCGACCACCCATTTAAGGTGCGAGACGACGAGGACATGATACAGCTTGTGGAGAGTGTCAAGGAGCGAGGAGTCATTACTCCGGCTACCGTCCGTCAGAAAGAGGACGGCAGATACGAGCTGATTTCCGGTCACAGGCGAAAACGGGCTTGTGAACTTGCCGGATTTGAAGCACTTCGCTGCGAGGTCGTAGACCTTGACCGTGACGCCGCCACTGTGCTGATGGTGGAGAGCAATTACCAGCGGTCGCAGATACTTCCCTCAGAAAAGGCGTTTGCCTATAAAATGAGGCTTGAGGCTATGAAGCGACAAGCTGGCAGACCGAGCAAAGATAATTCTGTGCCAGTGGCACAGAATTATGAGGGCAAGACATCCCGTGAACTCTTGGGTGAGCAAGTTGGTGAAAGCCAAGACCAAGTCCGTCGCTACATCCGCTTGACAAACCTTGTGCCTGAACTACTCGAACTTGTGGACGAGGGCAAAATTAAAATGCGTCCTGCGGTGGAGCTTTCCTATTTGGACGAGGACAGTCAACGGGCGGTGGTTGATGAAATCGACCTGAACCAATGCACCCCGTCCCACGATCAGACCATTCGTATGCGGAAGTTCTTCACAGATGGAAAACTCACGCCAGAGGTGGTGTCCGCCATTATGGGCGAGGAAAAACCAAACCAGCGGGAGAAGATCGTCCTGCGTGGGGCCAAGGTGCGAAGTCTGATCCCGAAAAATATCCCCGTGAGCCAAACGGAGGATTATGTGGTCAAAGCACTGGAGCATTACAGCCGTTTTCTTCGTCAGCGGGCAGAGCGTGACAGCCGATAGGTACACGGAGTATGTTTTCTGCTGTCCCCTTCCTCACACTCCAACCCCTGAGAACTACCTGACTATCCGAAATAAACTATCTCCTGATTTATCTTTATCTCTCTAAGTTAAATCTATCTAAGAGCAAACGGAGTTCGCACAATTCGAAAAACTGCGTTTTGGCGGTATGATGAAAAGTTGCGCTTCAAAACGCACCTTTGTCGGAGCAGTTCTCATCGGGTAGAATGTTGTCGAAGGGAGTGAAGCGTATGAAACCAAAAATCGCAGTTCTTTTACTCGCTGTGCTTCTGTGTCTGACCACGGGATGCAACAATGCCTCGCATATTGCAGAAATGCCTGACCCTATTTCTTCTTCGGACAGTAACATCGTCCCCAGCGAATCAGAAACGGCTCAGGCAGAAAAGAAAACGGAGGTTGACCGTCCCCAAAGCACAGAATCACAAACAGGAAACCGTGTCACAGAGTTCCCGGCAAGCGTATCGGAAAGTGCCACCCAACCAACAGAGGTTCCCGAACAGGCTGACCACAGCACGGCAGTGCTGCCACAGCCAAGCGAACCTGAAAAGAAAACAGACGAGTCCGAACGCCGACCGGAAACCGCTGCCCCGACTGAAAAAGAACAGCCCACACCTCCGGCAACTGAGAAATCTACGCCACCGGAACCGCCGAAAGAAGAACCTACTGAGCCGGTCTTTGACATTGACTACTGGATCTGCTTTGCCAAGAGCTACGCTGAGAGCATCGGACTTGCGCTTGACAGCGGAGCCGTGTATTGTTGGGATAACCCCATCGCCGCAGGTGTTAAATGCAAATACACCGAACGGGATATTCGTGGCTATCTCGACCGATATGCCAAGGACGGCGACATCACCGATGTGTGGATTTGGTATGAGCAGACCGGAAGCGGCTCTTATGAAATCTATATCGGCTACGCATAACAACAAAACACATTTCACCCGAAACGCATCGTCATTGTACGGTGCGTTTTTCGTTTTCAAGGAGGTAACAAACACAATGAAAAAGAACCTTTTCAAGCGAGGGATGGCGGGACTGCTTTCCCTCGTGATGTGCCTGACAGCCCTTGTGGGGATTGGCACAACCACTGCCTATGCCGCAGGAGAAAGAGCAGAGGTCTACCTTGTTTCTTTTCCGAGAAGCGGCGATGCTAATATTGATTACAGCGGTACTTGGGGACATCCCAATCTCCGGTATATGAACGGCTGGCATTCCGGTGAGTCCAAGTACACTACCATTCGAGCAATGCACTCGTATGACGGTAACATCTGTTACTGCATTGAGCCGGGAGTGCAGCAGGATACCGGCGACACTTATACCAGTAAGGACGAAACCTTTTGGGATAACCTGCCCTCAGACATCAACAGCACCATTTCCCCCTATGATATGAAGCTGTTCATCGGGCGTATTATGCAGTACGGTTACACGGGACCCATCAGCACCTCGTGGCGTTCGCAGAACCCTGCTGATGCCGCAACGCTGGCGGAAGCTATGGCAACACAGGTTCTCATTTGGGAAACCGTTGTCGGTGAGCGTGACGAGGACTTCGATTATGTAAGCCCCGGTAGCTACGATGCTGTTAAGGGTGTTATCAGCACTGCCCATCCGCTGTATGACCTGTTTTGCGATTACTATGACAGCATTGAAGCAAGCGTTCAGCGTCACTCCGCCATCCCCAGCTTTATGTCTAAAAACCCGAACAGAGCACAGAGCGTTGAACTGGAATGGGACGGCAACAGCTATACCGCTACCCTGACAGATCACAACCGAGTGCTTTCCGATTACAGCTTTTCTGCGAATGAGGATGGCGTTTCTTTCAGTGTCAGCGGAAACCAGCTCATTATCACAGCAACGGATGCTCCTTCTGACAGCGTAAGAATTACCGCCAATAAGGTTGGCTCGTCCCGTCGTGGTATCATCACCTGGACGGACGGAACATTCAATCAGGGAAGCGGCAAGCAGGATGTCATTACCTACGCACAGTCGGTCAGTGACCCCGTGCAGGCGTTCCTCAATCTAAAGGTGTCCTACGGCTCTGCTAAGATCGTCAAAACCTCTGAGGACGGCAAGGTGGATAACCTCACCTTTACCGTCACCGGCAACGGCGTCAATCAGACCGTCAAGACCAACTCCAAGGGCGAGATTCAGATCGACAACCTGATGCCCGGCGTTTACACCGTGACCGAGATGGATTACGACAAGTATGAGCCGCAGGAGTCCCGCCGTGTGACGGTGGTTTCCGGACAGGTTTCTACCGTGACCTTCACCAACAAGCTCAAGCGTGGAGATTTGCAGATCGTGAAGTCCTCGGAGGATAATCTCAACGAGGGCGTGACCTTTCACCTTTACGGCACTTCACTCTCCGGCATTGCCGTAGACGAGTATGCCGCAACCGATGCAAACGGCGTGGCGACCTTTGAAGATGTCCTCATTTCCGGTTCCACACCTTATACCGTGGAGGAAGTGGACACTGCTGTTCGCTATGTTGTTCCCGAAGCGCAGTCTGCGCCTATCAACTGGAACGAGGTCACGAACCGTAGCTTCCTCAATATTTTGAAGAAGTTTTCCGTGACCGTTACCAAGAGCGATGCTGAAACCGGCACAGCGCAGGGTGATGCTTCTCTTGCCGGTGCTGTTTACGGCATCTATAAGGGCGAAACCCTTGTTGATACCTATACCACCGACAAAAACGGGCAGTTCGTTACCAAGGAGTATATCTGCGATAACGACTGGACGGTGCGAGAGATCACTCCCTCTGAGGGCTATCTGCTTGATACCACCGTTCATAAGGTCGGTGCAGAGCCGCAGCTTTATACCGTGGAGCATAATCAGACGGCAAATGATGTGACCGAGCAGGTCATAAAGGGTAATATCGCCATTATTAAGCACACCGATAACGGTGAAACACAGATTGAAACACCCGAAAGCGGCGCAGAGTTTGCTGTGTACCTGAAAGCCGCAGGCAGCTACGAGGTTGCCGAGGACACAGAGCGTGATTATCTCACCTGTGACGAAAACGGCTTTGCACAGACCAAGGATATGCCTTACGGCATCTACACCGTCCATCAGGTATCCGGCTGGGAGGGCAGCGAGCTGATGCCTGACTTTGATGTGTTCATTGCACAGAACGGCACTACCTACCGCTACCTCATCAACAACACGCCCTTTGAAAGCTATATCAAGGTGGTGAAGGTGGACGCAGAAACCGGAAAGACCATTCCTTACGCCGGTGCGGGATTTAAGATTTATGACCCGGACGGCAACCCCGTAACAATGACCTTCACTTACCCGACGCCCACCACCATTGATGTGTTCTACACCAATGCAGAAGGTTCTCTTGTCACGCCGGAAAAGCTGTCCTTTGGAAAGGGATACTCTATTGTCGAGGTACAGGCTCCCTACGGCTATGTCCTCGATGAAACGCCCGTGTACTTCGATGTCACGGAGGATAATTCCACAGAAGAAAGCGGGGTTACGGTAGTAAAAGTGGATAAGCCCAATATGGCACAGAAAGGCACCATCACCGTGGAAAAAAACGGCGAGGTGTTCTTTGGCGTTTCCGTCATCGGCGGCGTAGATGAAAGCGGAAACGAACTGCCCACCATCTATCAGCCGCAGTATGAAAAGCGTGGACTTCCCGGTGCGGTCTATGAGATCATCGCCGCAGAGGATATTATCACGCAGGACGGCACTGTCCGAAATCAGAAGGGCGAGGTCGTAGACACTGTTACAACCGATGCAACCGGCGCAGCGGTGAGCCGTGAACTCTACCTTGGCAAATATGAGGTGCGTGAGATCACAGCACCCCACGGGATGGTGCTCAACCCGGAACCCCACTGCGTCGAGCTTGTCTATGCCGGTCAGAATGTTGCCGTAACAGAAACGGCGACTTCGTTCGAGAACGAGCGTCAGAAGGTGGAGATCAGCCTTGTAAAGTCCATCGAGCAGAATGAGCGCTTCGGCATTGGCAATAACGGTGAAATGAAGAATATCTCCTTTGGACTGTTCGCTGCCGAGGAGATCGTATCTGCCAGCGGCACTTCAATTCCCGCAGACGGTCTGATCGAGATCATCGCTCTGAATGAGGACGGAACGGCAAAAATCAAGACTGACCTTCCTTTTGGAAGCTACTATGTGCAGGAGCTTGCTACCGACAGTCACTATATGCTGTCCGATACCAAGTATCCCGTAACCTTTGGGTATGCCGGTCAGGATACGGCAGTTGTAAAGATTGCCGCTAACGACGGCAAGGCAATCGAAAATGATCTGATCTACGGTTCTGTTTCCGGTAAGAAGGTCGATGAAAACGGCAGTGCTCTCGGCGGTGCGCTGATTGGACTGTTCCGCACGGATGACGGCGAGTTTACAAAGGAAAACGCTCTGCTGACTGCCACTTCTGCTGAAGATGGCAGTTTTTCTTTTGAGAATATTCCTTACGGCACTTGGTATGTCCGTGAGATCGAACAGCCCGCCGGCTTCGTGCTGGACGATACCATCTATCCCGTGACCATCGGCGCAGACGGTCAGGTCGTGGAGATCAAGATCGTCAACAAATATGTCCGTGGCAACATCCATCTGACCAAGGTGGATTCCGAATATCCTGACAATAAGCTGACCGGAGCGACCTTTGAGGTCTACAAGGACAGTAACGCAAACGGCAAGCTGGACAGCGGTGATGAACTGCTCGGCACACTGACCGAAAAGGAAAAGGGCGAATACAGTATGAACGACTTGTTCCACGGTCGCTACTTCGTCAAGGAAACCAAAGCCCCGGAGGGTTTTGTCCTCGATACCGGCGTGTCTGAAGTGATGATCGACACCAACGGCAAGACCTACGAGTTGGAGAACAAGGCAGGTGTCGGCTTCATCAATGAAGCGATGCGAGGCAACCTGAAAATCGTCAAGACCTCCTCTGACGGCAAGGTCAAGGGCTTCGCTTTCCGCATTACCGGTGCAAATGGCTATGACATTATCCTTGAAACCAACGACAAGGGTGAGATCTTCATTGACGGGCTTCGCATCGGGGACTACACCATTTCTGAGGTAAGCAACTCGGCTTCTTCGATGTATGTCCTGCCTGCCGACAAGAAGGCAACGGTCAAGCTCGGCTCCACTACCATTGTGGAGATGCACAATGTTCTGCGTGATACGCCTAAGACTGGCGATACCACCAATCTGCCGCTGCTCTATGCCCTTGCAGGACTGTCCGCAGTGGGCATCGCTGTGTGCGGCGTTGTCGGATTCAAGAAAAAGAAAAAGGAGGATCGTAACTAATGGAACCTAAAACCATCGTGGCTATCGTACTGGTAGCCTTTATCATCGGCGGCTTTATCTTCTTGCAGATTAGATCGAAAAACAAGAAGTGAGCAAACCTTCTGAGGGGCGGAGCAAAAACTCCGCCCCTTTTCTACTACCCGAAGGAGGGATTCAATGAATCAACAGAAAACTTTGGAAAGCCGTGTGCTTTCTATCTTGAAGGACTGTCCGAGAGCAAGGTTCGACGATATGATCCTCATTATGCACTACTACAACCGCTATGCGACTTATCTCAGAGCCGGCGAACTGCCTCTCAATGACCTTGCATTCAACTACAAAGTCTACGGACTGCCGTGCTTTGAAACCATCCGCAGGGCAAGGCAGCGTGTGCAGTCGCTTTTTCCGGAATACTCCCGCAACGCCAACCCTGACGATGACAGTATGGTTATCATCATCGGCATTCTCTGAGGTAACGGCTATGGAAAATGAAAAGAGAAAGGTCGGTGATTACACCGTCCTCTGCGCCGTGAATATCGGCGCCCGTGAAATCATCCTTGCCGAGAATGAGCAGAGTGCCAACGGCGAACGCTTCCTCTGCTGCTACGGAGAGCGCAACGACATATTTGAAAAGTTTACCGAGTGTGCTGTTGGTGACGACTACATTGATGCAGCGATGTTTTTTGCAGAGCGCATCAAGCAAGACGCCGAGAGGTTTCGGGCAGAGGTTGAAAAGCTGGATATTCCTGTGACGGTTATCACCCAAGCGGACTGCATCCCCGACCACTATAAGAACGACATCAACGGCAAAATCATCGCCATCAACCCGGCAATCCTCAAGCCGGAGTATCAAAGAGCAGATCGACAGCTTTTCCTTGTGACCGGTGGCTTCGGCGCTTCAGCAAATGCCCGTGGCAGCGCCGTATTTTGCAAAAATCTCTATGACGGCAAGAATACCCGTTATGAGCGTATGGATGTGCTGGGTGAAGTAAAGCCAGAGTGTATGCCCGATTGGGCAGAAAAGAAAGCAATTCTTTTTCGGCATACGCAAAGCAGCAAGCTGATGTTTGAGTATGGTGGCAGGATGTTCAGCCCATATCGCTTGTTCACAAAAGCTGAAAATACGCTTGATTTCATATCACTTCATACCGCAAGAGATTTTGAACTTGGCTTTATTAGCAAAGACTGCCCTGAAAGCAAAACCTCATATAGCTATGCGGAGTTCTACAAGAAGTCGAGTATAAAGAACTGTGATCTGTTTGTGTGTGCAGACAACGGCAAACTCTACTGTCCGGGAGAAAACGAACTATTCGAGTGGCAAGGTGAGGTCGGGAAAAGTGATTTCGACAGAAAGCTACATACGAAACCTCAGAAGGAGCACGAACGATAAGGAGGTAAACATCTATGGCAACAAAGAAAACCGCGGCCGAACAGGGCTTGCAGCAGAAAATGAAGGTGCTGGCAAAGCTCTTTGACGCAGGCTGTAAAACCGAAAAGGATTTGAAGGCGCTGACCCTGCCGACGATCCTGAAAATCCCCGATGTGACCGTGCCGGATATGACAGTCATCACCGAGCTTCAGGAGCAGGTCGCAAAGAATCGTCTTTTCTCATACTTGGGAGGTGGAACAGATGAGCCAAGCGACACGACCGAATGACCGCCACATCATTTGGAGCAACCAAAACCTTGATGTGGACGACTGGCGAGAGGACTACAAGGAGTTCCTTGAAGCCAATGAACTGGACGACGATCCGAATGATGAGCAGGCACTCTATGAGTGGATGGAGGAAACCAATTACGACTACCTCTCCGATGAGCGAGTCAACCTGAATGTTCAGCTTTCCCAGCCGATCATTGTCATTGGCGACATCGGCAGATGGAACGGCAGAGTGATGGGCTACAAGGACATCCCCTCCGGCAACATCCGAGATTGCCTGTATGCCGATACCGACTATACCGAATGGTATGTAGATAAGTACGGCGATCTTCGTGCCGATGCTACTCACCACGACGGCACAAATCACTATCTCTACCGTGTGTTCAAAGACGGCGTTTCCGAAACGCAGATGGAGAACCTGAGAGATAAAATCTATCACGGCAAAGCCACACGAGCCGATATTACCCGGCTAACCCGGCGACTTGGGGATGAGATCGCCGCCGTTTACGGCTTTGACATCCCGAAACAAAGAGTATCTCAAGAGAGGAGTGAGCGATAATGGCAGATTTCACACTGCGACCGCTGACCGTTCCCGAACGCAAATACACCTACGCTCAAAGCTCGCAGCTTCAAGGGCAGACAGGCAATATCGGTTATCTGCGTGGGGACTTCGGCTCAAGCGGCGATCAGTTTTATACCACTTGGTTTGATACCCGACCGCAATGGAAAAGCGATGAGTTCAAGCGGGACTTGGACGATGTAATCAACGCCCTGCGCTCCGAGGAGTACGGACTGCTTCAAAGCCGTTCTCAGATGGTGCGTTATGGGCGTGAGAACAAGGAAAGCGAAATGCAGGGTGCTTATACCACTGAGTTCGGCTTCCGAGCAGATACCGAGAAATATGCGTTCGTGCTTCGCTGTAATCCAACGAGGGGCGACTATAACTTCTACTGCCTCTGCTATATAAAGGAATGGCTGGACAAGCACATCGAAGAAGCCAACCGGGACATTCGCTTTATTGACAGCCACTATAAAGAGTTGTTCCGCATCCCGGACGGAGAGCGCATCATTGTGACCGACCGTGACGGTAAGACGGAAAGCTATCCCTGCCGCTATATTGACAACTATCACACAGAGGTCGGACGCAATCTCTTTCACATTTGCGAGTTTGCCGAGCGTATGGAGCAAGGCGGTTGCACCTACGCTCCAATGGAGCCGCCCTTGCCTCCGATGTGCTATTCCATACTCCCATCAACCGGCGAAGTCATTCAAATCGACCGCTGGCAAAAGGGCTATACTGCCACAAGTTTTAACGACGGGAACCGTGCGGAGAACGAAGCAATCAAAGACAAGTTCAATGAAAAACTGGGTGTCAGCAAGGCGCAGGAGCAGGCGATGCTTGCAGGTTCTATGATCCGGTGGGACTCCATTGCCGCCAAACCCAAGAGCTATGATGAGAACGGCAAAGCCATCAAGCCAAAAGACTATGAACGATAAGGAGGTGTCCGCCGATGGCACGAAAATACGACTTCATCTCGGAGCTGTATAACCGAACCTGCAAAACAGTCGTTGCAAACCCCGCAAGCTGGGAAGCGTTTCTGCGCTCTGCCTGCTACAACTACCGTCTGCGCTTTGATGAACAGCTTTTGGTTCACGCACAGCGACCGGACGCCACCGCCGTTCTTCAGATCGACGACTGGAACCAAAAGTTTGGGCGATGGGTCAATCGTGGAGCACACGGCATTGCCGTCTTTGAGGATGCCGACAGACGCCGCCAGCGGCTTGTCCACTACTTCGATATTTCCGACACGCATCCCAGCCGCTTTTCCCGCAGAGTTCCCATTTGGCAAATGCGGGACGAATACACGGCAGAAGTAATCGACACGCTGGAAAGCACCTTCGGAGAGTTGAACGACAAGGAAACCCTTGCCGTTGCCATCGAGTCGGCGGCAAGAAACGCCGTAGAGGACAACATCCCCGACTATCTCCCCGATCTGATTTACAGCGTGAAAGACAGCTTCCTGGACGGCGTATCCGAAGAAGAAATCACCCACATTTTCAAAACGGCGGTTAGAAACAGCGTCGCCTATATGACGATGACCCGCCTGGGCATTGAAGCCGGAGAATACTTTGAACCCGAAGATCTTCGGGATGTGGTGAATTTTACGACGCCTGCCACGCTGAACGCCCTCGGCTATGCCACCAGCGATATTGCGGAGATGGGACTTGCGGAGATCTCCCGTACCATCCTCGCCCTTGACCGTCAAAATCGCACAATTGCGGAAAGCCGCAGTGCTGGCTACAATAAAGAAAACAAAACTGAAAGGAGTCCTGACGATGAACGAGATCACTTACACGATGCAGGGGGATTATCTGCTCCCCGATCTGACAATGCCGGAACAGCCGGAGCTGTCGATGGGCAGGTACGCCCGGATGCGGAAGAAGTTTCTGAAGGAGCATCACAAGGTACGCTACTACAACCTGCTGACGAGCTGCGCCCTGAACGAGCATCTGAACGACACGGAGCGCAGAGCGAACGAGATGGAACAGATGCTGACGGAGCAGATGGCAGCGTCGGAGGGCGTGACGGAGAATCTGAAAGCGACGGATATGATGAGCTGGGTTCGGAAGATGAACAGTATCCGGAGCCGAGTTCAGGAGATCGTGATGGCGGAGGTAATCTTCGCTTAGGCTATTACGACCGAAGCCACGAGGATAAAAGCCTGCCGTTCTTTGGCGGCGATGATACGATTCGTGAAATCCTCGGCACCACGCCGCACCTAAAGGCAAGCAAAGACGAGATACGGGCATTCTTTGAAGCTACCGCTGATGAGAACGCCCGTATTTCTTATATCAAGCGCATTTTCAACAACGACTACACCGAGGTCATTCTGAGTGACGGTCGGCGTGTGGGCTACAAAACCTATCAGAATGTGTTGCAGCTTTGGGAGGGCAGTTATCTCTCCCGCACGGCACAGAGTTTCTATGATTGGGGCGTGATCGCCCAGCATTTTGAAGCGATGCGGCTGCTTGGGGAGTTGCAGGACACGATGAAGCCATTGCCGTCCATTGACGGGCAGTTGAGCTTGATGACAGCAGGAGCAGAGGAACGAAAGCCCTCTGCTTTTACTTTCTCTCAGGAGATCATCGACGCTGTTCTCACCCGTGGCAGCGGCATCTCTGAGGGGAAAATGCGAATCTATGAGCAGTTCCACAAGAGCCTGTCTGCAAAGGAAAATGCCGATTTCCTAAAAAATGAATACGGCTGGGGCGGTGCTTATCCCGTAATCGTCGGAGCCGGTATTGATGAGCAGCACGACGGCAAGGGTATCCGTATTTCTAAAGGCATCGGAAGCGATAAACCCCATATCGACCTGAAATGGAGTCAGGTGGAGAAGCGTATTGGCGAGCTGATAAAACTCGACCGTTACCTGAACCCCAAGGAAAAGGCACAGTATCCTGAATGGCTGCAAAGGCAGGAAGAACGCCGAGCAGAGCTTGCCGAGGAACGCAGGAACAGAGAAATCTTGTCTACCGCACCTTCCGAAAAGGCAGAGCCGAAAAATGAGCGATATGAGTACCACCTCGGCAGCACCGTCTATCTCGGCGCAAACGAGTATGAAATCCTGTCCTTTGATGATGAGCGTGTGATGCTCTATGATACGCAGTTTCCGCTTTTCAACAAGGAAATGACGAGAACTGAGTTCGACAGCAAGGTGCAGGAGAACCCGCTGAATGACCATTTGAAGGTCGCTATTAAACAGCCCGAAGAAAAGGCGGTCGAGTATGACATCGGGATGGGCTATCTCGGCAACGGACTGACCGTTTGGAACCGTGCCGTGGAGGTCAATGGGGACTATCAGAACATTGCTCATATCTCCCCCGAAGGTGAGATCACCTTCTATGTGCAGGACTTGCCGCAGAGCGTTGTGGAGCGTATCGAGCAGGCAGCAGAAAGAGAAAAGCCAAAGGATGCTGCTTTGCCGGAGTTCTATCAGGCGTACCTTAAAACCAAAGCAGACAATCCGAGTAGCCTTTTGCTGTATCAGATGGGCGATTTCTTTGAAGCCTATGCTGATGATGCAGGGGTCGTCGGGACTGCTCTTGACTTGGTGCAGACGACCCGTGCCGTCGATCACAACACCCGTGTCCCAATGGTAGGATTTCCGCAGCACCGCTTGGAAACCTACCTTACAATGCTGACCGACAGAGGGTACGATGTAGAGGTCAACGCTTTGGAGGACGGTAAACGCATTACCCGCACCGTGGTTTCCACCACGAAGGAAGCACCCATCGAATCCAAACCTATCGGCAGGATTGACTATCTCGGCACGGACGGCAAGGTCGGTGAAAGCATCGAGTACACCAGTCCTTATCAGTTTGAGAAGGACATCAAGGAGGAAAACTACTACGGTGTGCCGATGAGCATTGTTCTGTATAAGGACAAGGACGGCAACACCATTCCGCACGGTTTTATCACCCAGCTTGACCCACCGCCCAAGGGCTTTGAGATCATCGACAGCCCGTATTTGCTGGAAAATGCTCTGGACAAGGCGAAGCATCTCATTGATGATTTTTGCCGTGAGGAGTATCAGCGTGAGGATGGTGCGGACTACACCGATCTTACTGATGTCGGCGTTGCCTATACCACCACTGAGGACGACAAACACGAAATACAGGCAAGGGTCAATCTTGTGGATTTCCGCATCGAAACTCTTGCAGATGGCAAGGTCGTCCGCAGTGAGCAGTATGCGTCTCTTGAAGAACTGACCGAAAAAGGACTGCAAGCACTGTCCTTTGACGACCTTGTTTATCTCTCCGAGGAAGAACTTGCACAGGCGGAAGCACCTCTTACCCCTGTTTGGGAGCATCCGAAGAAAAGCCGGGTGCAGACCTTTGATATTCATCCCGAAATCCCAATGGCAGACCGTTATACCTTTGACCTTGCTTCTCACGAGGTCGAGGAGGTCAACAAGAAAGAACGCTTCCACCGCAACTATGCGGCAATTACCGTTCTGAAAAGGTGTCAGGAAGAAAACCGTTTCGCCACACCGGACGAGCAGATCATTCTTTCCAAGTATGTTGGCTGGGGCGGTATTCCCGAAGCCTTTGATGAGAGAGCAGGTTCTTGGCAGACAGAGTTTGGGATGCTGAAAAATATCCTGACGCCGGAGGAATACGCTCCCGCAAGAGAAAGCACTCTGACCGCTTTCTACACGCCGCCAACGGTTATCAATGCCGTGTATAAGGTGATGAAACAGCTTGGATTCCGTGAGGGCAACATCTTGGAACCGTCCTGCGGCATCGGGCATTTTATCGGTATGCTTCCCGAAGAAATGAAGGAAAGCAAGATTTACGGTGTAGAACTGGACACAATTTCTGCCGGCATCGCACAGCAGTTATATCAAAAGTCCTCTATCGCCGCACAGGGCTTTGAGGAAACCAACCTCCCCGACAGCTTCTTTGATGCCGTTGTGGGGAATGTACCCTTCGGGGATTTCAAAGTTCCTGACAAGCGTTACGACAAGCACAAGTTCCTCATTCACGACTACTTCTTCGCCAAATCCTTGGACAAGCTCCGTCCGGGCGGCGTAATGGCTCTCATCACCAGCAAGGGAACGATGGATAAGGAAAACTCCGCTGTCCGAAAGTATATTGCTCAGCGAGCCGACCTGCTTGGTGCTATCCGTTTGCCGAACAACACCTTTAAGGGTAACGCCGGAACGGAGGTCGTTTCGGACATTCTTATTCTGCAAAAGCGTGACCGCATTGTGGATATAGAGCCGGATTGGGTACAGCTCGGCACGGATGAAAACGGTATCCTGATGAACAGGTACTTTGTTGAGCATCCCGAAATGATACTCGGAGAGATGAAAATGGTGTCGGGGCGTTTCGGTCCCGAAGCCACCTGCGTCCCTTACGAGGGGGCAGACCTTGCCGAGCAACTCGGCGAAGCCGTCTCCAATATTCACGGTGAGCTGACCGCATATGAGGTGGAGGATGAGCTTGCAGAGGAGGACAATTCCATTCCCGCAGATCCCACCGTTCGCAACTTCTCCTATACGGTGCTGGACGATAAAATCTACTTCCGAGAAAACAGCCGTATGGCTCCGGTGGAGGTATCCGCTACCGCAGAGAACCGCATAAAGGGTATGATCCGCATCCGTGATTCGGTCAGAAAGCTGATCGAATTGCAGACGGAGGATTACCCCGACTCGGAAATTAAAGCGGAGCAGGAGCGATTAAACGCTCTTTATGATACCTTTTCCAAGCAGTACGGACTTATCAACAGCCGTGCCAACATCTCCGCCTTTTCACAGGACAGCTCCTTTTCTCTGCTCTCGGCTCTTGAGGTCTTGGGCGATGAAGGGCAGCTTGAACGCAAGGCGGATATATTCTACAAGCGAACCATCAAGCCACACACCCCGGTCACTTCCGTAGATACCGCCAGCGAAGCTCTTGCCGTTTCTATGGGTGAAAAAGCCCGTGTGGATATGGATTATATGTGCGAGCTGACCGGCAAGACCGAGGAAGAAATCTTTGCAGACTTGAAGGGCGTTATCTTTCTGAACCCGATGCACGGGTACGGCAATTCCACGCAGGCAAAGTACCTGATGGCGGACGAATACCTCTCCGGCAATGTCCGGGAAAAGCTGGTACTCGCCAGAAAGTCAGCGGAGCTTTACCCCGAAGATTACACCGTCAATGTGGAAGCGCTGGAACGGGTGCAGCCCAAAGACCTGACCGCCAGCGAGATCGCCGTTCGGCTTGGTGCTACTTGGCTGCCGACCGAAATTGTCGAACAGTTTATGTTTGAATTCTTGGGAACACCGAGGTACGCACAGTGGAACATCAAGGTTCACTTCTCTGCCTACACCGGCGAATGGAACATTGAAGGCAAGTCCTATGACCGCAGCAATGTGAAGGCATACAGCACCTACGGTACGGGGCGCATCAACGCCTATAAGATCATCGAGGAAACACTGAACCTGAAGGATGTCCGCATCTTCGACTATGTAGAGGACGCAGACGGCAAAAAGAAAGCCATTCTGAACAAGAAGGAAACGGCAATCGCACAGGCAAAGCAGGAGCTGATCAAGCAGGGTTTTCAGGATTGGGTTTGGTCTGACCCTGAACGCAGAGAACGGCTTTGCATCCTTTACAACGAGAAATTCAACAGCTTGCGTCCCCGTGAGTACGATGGAAGCCACATCGTTTTCAGCGGCATGAACCCGGAAATCGAGCTTCGGGAACACCAAAGAAATGCTGTGGCACACATCCTATACGGCGGGAATACGCTGCTTGCACACGCCGTGGGCGCAGGGAAAACCTTCGAGATGGTTTCGGCGGCGATGGAGTCCAAACGGCTTGGATTGTGCAGTAAATCCCTGTTTGTCGTACCCAATCACCTCACCGAGCAGTGGGCTTCGGAGTTCTTACAGCTTTATCCCTCAGCCAACATTTTGGTGGCAACGAAGAAAGACTTTGAAACAAAGAACCGCAAAAAGTTCTGCGGCAGAATTGCCACCGGCGATTACGATGCCATCATTATCGGGCATTCGCAGTTCGAGAAAATACCGATGTCCATTGAAAGGCAGCGGGCGATCCTCGAACAGCAGCTTGATGAGGTAACGGAGGGCATTGCGGAACTGAAAAAGAACCGTGGAGATAACTTCTCCGTAAAACAACTGGAGCGCACAAAGAAATCTGTCAAGCAGAAGCTCGACAAGCTCAACGACCAGTCTAAAAAGGACGATGTTGTGACCTTTGAGGAACTTGGCGTGGACAGGCTTTTCATTGATGAGAGCCACTATTACAAGAACCTTTTTCTCTATACCAAAATGAGGAATGTCGGAGGTATCGCACAGACCGAAGCACAGAAATCCAGCGACCTTTTTATGAAGTGCAGGTATTTGGACGAACTGACCGGAGGGCGTGGGACAGTGTTTGCGACAGGAACGCCGATCTCCAATTCGATGGTCGAACTTTACACCATTCAGCGATACTTGCAGTACAATACCCTTGTTCAGAACAACTTGCAGCACTTCGATTCCTGGGCTTCCACTTTCGGAGAAACCATTACGGCAGTAGAACTTACACCCGAAGGAACGGGATACCGAGCTAAAACACGCTTTGCCCGTTTCTACAATTTACCGGAGCTGATGGCGATGTTTAAGGAAATCGCAGACATCAAAACAGCGGATATGCTTGACCTGCCAGTGCCGAAAGCGGTCTTTCACAATATCTCGGTGAAACCCTCTGAAATCCAAAAGCAGATGGTAGCCGAGCTTGCGGAGAGAGCCGAAAGGGTACGAAACGGTATGGTTGATGCCAAGGAAGATAATATGCTCAAGATCACAAACGACGGCAGAAAGCTGGCTCTTGATCAGCGGCTTATCAATCCGTTGCTCCCTGATTTTGAGGACAGCAAGCTCAACGCCTGCGTGGACGCTATGTTTGAAACTTGGGAGCGTGGCAGCGAGAAGCGGTTGACCCAGCTATTTTTCTGCGACCTGTCTACGCCGAAAAACGACGGCTCCTTCAATGTCTATGACGACATTCGACAGAAGCTGATTGCCCGTGGCGTACCCGCCGATGAGATAAAGTTCATCCACGAAGCAGATACCGAAGCGAAGAAGCTGGAGCTGTTCAAGAAGGTACGCCGAGGGGATGTCCGCATCCTGATGGGCAGTACGCAGAAGATGGGAGCCGGTACGAATGTGCAGAACAAACTTGCCGCATCCTCCGACCTCGATTGCCCGTGGCGACCCTCTGACTTGGAACAGCGGCTCGGCAGAAGTATCCGGCAAGGCAACGAAAATGCAGAGGTTCACATCTACCGTTTCGTAACGGAGGAAACCTTTGATGCCTACTTGTATCAGCTCGTGGAGGGCAAGCAGAAGTTCGCTTCGCAGATAATGACCAGTAAATCGCCGGTGCGATCCTGCGAGGATATTGACGAAACCGCACTGTCCTATGCTGAGATCAAGATGCTGGCGACCGGCAATCCCCACATCAAAGAGAAGATGGACTTGGACATTCAGGTTCAGAAGTTGCGGCTCTTAAAGTCCAGCTTTCTTTCCGAAAAATATGCTTTGGAGGATAAGATCATCAAGTTCTATCCGCAGGAGATTGCACGGCGGGCTGATGTAATTGCGGGATTAAAAACCGATATTGAAAGAGTGGCAGAGCACCCGAAGCCGTCTGATGAAACCTTTATTGGTATGACGGTCAAGGGTGCTTTCTATTCAGAGAAAGCGGATGCCGGCAACGCTATCTTGGAGGTGTGTAAGGCAATGACAAATCCCGACCCCATTCCCCTCGGTGAGTACCGTGGCTTTACGATGGAGCTGTACTTTGAAGCAAGAGAATACAAAGTGCGGCTCAAGGGTGAGCTTGGCTATCCCGTAACCCTCGGCACGGACACCTTCGGTAATATCACCCGCTTGGATAATGCGCTGGAGGGGCTTCCAAAGCGTTTGGAGATGAACGAAATGGAGCTTGATAACCTCAAAAAGCAGTTTGAAACTGCGAAGGTCGATGTGGAAAGACCGTTCCCGCAGGAGGGAGAACTGAAAGCCAAGACCGACCGGCTGAACGAACTCAATGCCCTGCTCAATGTGGATAAGCGTGAGAACGAAATCGTCGGCGGTGAACCCGATGAGGGTGAAGAACTGCCAGAAAAGAAACCGAGGGACTTGGAAAGATAGCCGAACCTCTTGACAATCGTTATCATATATGATAACATTATAATGGATCAGAAAGGAGGGTTTTGTATGACCGAAAAGGAACTGTTGGCGGCAAGGCAAAGCATTGTGCAGAAGCTGACGCAGGCAAGACTGGAAAAAGGATTGTCGCAGGAGCAGCTTGCAAAGCGCATCGGAACCCAGCGTTCCAACATCTGCCGCATTGAAAAAGGAACGCAAAACCTCTCCCTTGACCTGATGCTCAAGATCGCAGAGGCACTTGACAAGGATGTGTCCGTAATGCTTGAGGAAAGGAGCAGCACAATGGAAAAAGTATATAGCCTGCGCCTTTATGATGAAACACTGCTGACCTTCACGCTGGAGGAAAGAGGCTTGGAGGGCTTGCAGGCGACAATTCTTCACACCGAAACGGCAAAGCAAAAGCTGTTTCCCCTCGACTTGGAGCTGACAAACGAGGGCGTTGTGAAGTGGCTGGAACGACGGGTGATTCCGAAGAACCGGCAGTTTGCAGATGAAATCTTAAAGACGCTGGGGCTGAGCGTAAACAACACGAAGGGCATCATTGATGTCTGTATGGGGCTGTCCCTCAACGACAGCTATTGGGTCGTCCCCGCCGACTTTGACGGCAAGTATGCCGATTACAACCTTTACGAAAACCGCTTCTCCGAAGCGCTGTCACTGGTGGCTTATACCGGCGTTGGCGGCAGTCGGGAGGCATTCTCCACCTCACCGGAGCTGACTACCAACGGTATGCTGCGGAAGGCTTGGCGCTTTGTGGAGGACGACGGCATCTATCTGTATAAGGGCGGCACGGAGGGTGCTGCGAACACCGGAAACGAGCCGTACAGCGAGTATTATGCCTGTCAGATCGCAGACAAGATGGGCATCGGCTGCGTACAGTACGACTTGGAAAACTGGAAAGGTATTCTTGCTTCCAAGTGCCGGCTGTTCACGGATATTGATACCTCTTTCGTCCCTATCGGGCGTATTCTCCGCAAGACGACGCTGAAAGCCTGCCTGGATTACTACAAGACCTTGGGCGACGAGTTCTACGAGCAGCTTTGCAGTATGCTGGTTTTCGATGCCCTGATTTACAACGAGGACAGACACTTCGGCAACTTCGGCTTGCTGCGGAACAATCACACGGGTGAAATTATCGCCCCTGCACCCATCTTCGATAACGGCTTGTCGCTGTTCAACTATGCAATGCCGGATGATTTCAAGAACCTGAGTGCGTATGCAAAGACCCGTTCCAATCCCTACCGCATTTCCTATGAGGATGTGTGCAAAGAGGTAATGGGTGCAAAGCAGAAAGCGCAGCTGCGGCGAATGGTGGACTTCAAGTTCACCCGTCATCCGTCCCTCAATTTGCCGGAAGAACGGCTGACAGCCATTGAAAAACAACTTGGAGAGCGTACAAGAGAGCTGCTCTCCATTCCGGTTCAGAGAAGTACAAAGCGCAAAAATGAGCCGGCAGGTTCGCTGCAGAACGCTGTCTCTTTCCCTTTCAAGCTCCAGGGGCGCAATGGTGCAGGAGCTTCAGACTGCCGCTGAAGATATGCAGAAGCTCGGTGAGGCGATGGCAGAGCTGTTTGAAAGGACGGCACAGGCCATCCGAACCGGTAGCCTGCTGTTTGAACAGGCGGATAACGGTGCGGCAAAGGACTGGAAGGGTTGACAGCACCTGTGGCCGGGCGAACGAAGGGAGGTATATTGACGCGATGAGATATTATAAAAAAGTGCTTGCGCTTTTCTGCGCAGGGCTTATCCTATTTGGATTATGGGGGTGCAGCGGAAGAATGGATAACCGTGAGGATACAAAGACAAACAGACTGGACTTACCGCCGGAGCATCTGGAGCTCTCCGAGCGCCAGCGGGAGATTCTGAAAAAGGAGAACCTGCCGCAGGAATACGACAAATTGACACAGACGCAGAAGCGCGCGATTTGCCGTATGGAAAAGATGCTGTGCTATCTGGATGAAAAATACCCCGGCGTGGAGTTCCGCTATCTGGAGTATTCGGCGGGCTATTTTGATACCGAGTGGCTGTCCGTGTACCCTCGCGGCGGTTCCTCCAGCAGGGACATCGTTACGGTGCGTCCGGCGGGTTATAACGAAAATGGAACGTTTACGGATAATTATATCGGAGTATATGTGCGTCCTTATTATGAGGAAGCAATTGCGCAATATGTAAAGGACTATTTTCAGTCGGGAAATGTGCTGGTCATCGGGCCGGATTCCGTAAAAACAACGCTCGAAAGCACGGATGACGCGGCAGCCGGAAAGATCGCCGGAAACTGCAGCGGAAGCTGTCATATTTACTTTTATCTGAATCTGACGGATGAAAAAATGAAAGAATTCTGCGAAGCGTTCGGTGCGTGGTGTGCGGAAAATGGTTACTCCGGCGACCATCTGGTGACGTTGGTGGAATCTTCGGAAAAATTGGAGGAAATCTCCGAATTCAATCAGTACAGCTATTTGAATGAGGACACGTATACGCTGCAATATCACTGCACGGTGAGCACAGGCGGGACGGTGGATATCCTCTGAGAGAATGAAAGATGTTTTGAACAGAAAAGAGTGATAGCATGGATATATCAGTAGAAGAACTCCTCCTGCTCGAAAACTTGACATATATTGACAGTAATTTCAGAGAAGCCATCGGAAAAGACCTGGATATTGCCAGCTATAAAACGGTCGGACAGATGCTGGATCAATTCACACCGGAGGTCAAGGATAAGCTGATACAATGCGGCGATCAGACGGTTGACGGCGGCTTGACGAGTGGATATGAGTGGGCTGCCATGATCCAGAGCATGAAGAATAATCCGAACCTTTGCTCCCTGAAAATTGACAGAGAGAGTACCGCCATGCACGGCGGAGACGCGGGAAAAACGAAAGCCATCTGTTTTGTCAAGCCGGACGGAAAGGCCATCGTTGCTTTCCGCGGCACGCTGGTGAAAACGAGTGGGCGGATAATGTGTATGGAGGAGCTGGAGCTTGAGCCGGAAAAGGCAAGGGCTTTGCTTCGTTCCCCTTGTCCTCTGAGTGATGTGTATAAGGAGTTCCGGGACAGAGAAACCGAGCATATGGATACCATCCGAGACTCCATCGAAACGGAAGCGGATAAGAGCCTGCAACGGCAGGAGAAGAAACAGCAACGGGAAAGCAGGTGATTTTATGCCGTATATCCCACCGGAGGTGGTGGAACAGGCACGGCAAATCGACCTGTTGACCTATCTGCAAAGCTGTGAGCCGCAGGAGCTTGTCCGCATTTCCGGCAACAACTACACCACCCGAACCCACGACAGCCTGAAGATTTCTAACGGCAAGTGGATGTGGTGGTCACAGCGCATCGGCGGCTACAATGCCCTTGACTATCTTGTGAAAGTCAAGGGCTGTTCTTTTGTAGAGGCGGTTGAAACGCTGATGGGAAAAGCGGCGGTGATGCCGTCAATGACAGTCAAGCCCCAGCAGAAAACGGAGCCGAAGGTCTTGCTTCTGCCGGATAAAAGTGCTTCCACAGAAAGAATTACAGAGTATCTTTTCGGTAGGGGCATCGACTATGCCATCATCCAACACTGCATTGACAAGGGGCTGATCTTTGAGAGCCTTCCATACCACAACCTTGTGTGCGTTGGCTTTGATGAGAAAAATACTCCTCGCTATGCGTCCTACCGAGCGACCAATGACCGCCGTGTTTTGGGTGACTGCTCCGGCAGTGACAAGCACTATTCTTTTCGGATCGCAGACAGCGACAGCGGCACGGTGCATCTCTTTGAGTGTGCCATTGACCTGCTTTCCTATGCGTCGCTTGAAAAGATGGCGGGCAGAGATTGGCGGAAAGACAACCTTGTTTCCCTCGCCGGTGTGTATCTGCCCAAGGAGAAAATCGAGGACAGCACTACCCCTGTGGCTCTTGTGAAGTACCTCAATGAGAAGCCACAGAGTAAGAAAATCTTCCTGCACTTCGACAACGATAATGCCGGGAGAAAAGCCAGCCTTGCGCTGAAAACCATATTGCCGAGCAAGTATGAAGTCATTGACAGCCCACCGCCCTGCGGTAAGGACTACAATGACTTTCTTTGTTTTCAGCTTGGTATCCGCCGCAACAAAACCAAAGAAAGGACGAATGAACGATGACTGAGTTCAGCATTTATCAGATCAATACGGATCGGGACGACAACCGTATCTGCTTCTTGGGACTGGATACCCTTGAACGATTTCAGCACTCCAAGGAGGTCGATCCCGTTCTTTACGACCGAGTTTATGATGGAAAGCTCGATTGCAATTCCCTTGAAACCATCTATGAGAAATTTAATATCGATCATCCCGCTGACTACAAAGGACGCTCTCTTTCCGTGTCGGATGTAGTCGAAATCAGGGAGAGCGACACCCTGAATCCCGGCTTCTACTTCGTGGACAGTATCGGGTTCAAGTCGATTTCTTTCGACAAATCTCTCTGCAAGGAGCCGGTAGAAGCAGGTAGTGGAAAGATTTCCGTCCTGCTTGTGGAGCCGAACAAGTACCCCAAGATGATTGAGATCGACGACACCTTGGAGGCAATGCAGGCGGTTGTCGGTGGCGACATTGAGGAATATATGCCCTTTGAAGATGAGGTCGCAATCATCTGCAATGAGGAGGGCAAGGTCAACGGACTGACCCCGAATCGGGCGGTTTATGAGGAGAACTCCCGTGAGATGCAGGACATCATTTGCGGGAAGTTTTTCGTTGCCTATGCTCCATTTGAGGTAGAGAAGTTCCAGTCCCTCCCGCCTGAGCTTGCGGAGAAATACCGTGAGAAATTCAAGTATCCCGAACGCTTTATGAGAGTCAACGACGGGATCGTAGCCGTGCCTTTTAAGCCCGTCAGGGCGGACAAAGAACGCTAATCTCAATGAGAACGGTGTTCCCCGAACGCTCTGTATTATCTTAACGAGCAGACTGTTTTTACTCCTACCGGACAAAAACAGTAAATCGCTCGTTAGGGGAACCCCCTAATACCCCGTGCAAGAAGCACCACACATTTCAAAGAAAGGATGAAATTCATTTATGAAAAGAACGATCAAGAAACAGTTTTGGTTTTCCCGTGACGAAGCACAGGACTTGCAGAAGAAAGCCAAGAAAACCTGCCTGTCTGAAGCGGCGCTCGTCCGTCTGTTGCTCCGTGGATATGAGCCGAAGGAGAAGCCCGATGACCGTTTCTACGATGCGATGCGGGAGTTCTCCGCCATCGGCAATAACATCCATCAGATCTCCGTTAAGGCAAATGCCCTCGGCTTTATCGACACACAGAAGCTGAACAGTGAGTTGGATCGCCTGCACAAGTTTCAGGCAGATATGGAGCGTCAGTTTCTTCGTCCCGGTGAGAGCAACCTGAAATGGCAGTAAGTAAGCTGTGGCCGGTCACGGTTCGCCTTGCGACCGTTCTCGACTACGCTTCCAATCCTGAGAAAACCACAAAGTCAAAGTCGAAGTACAGCAACGCCGATTATCAAGCACTCCGTGATGTAGTCGCCTATGCAAAGGATGGAGAGAAAACAGAACGGGAGTTGTTCTGTGAGGGCATCCACTGTAACCCGCAAACTGCCCGTGAGCAGTTCATCACGGTGAAAGAGCAATTCGACAAGCCGGATGGCATCCAAGCCTATCACGGTTATCTCAGCTTTGAAGAAACCGACATCACACCGGAGCTTGCACAGCAGGTCGGTATGGCATTCGCAGAAAGAATGTGGGGCGACCGGTTTCAAGTCCTTGTGACAACGCATCTGAATACGGAGCATCTTCACTGCCACTTCGTTGTGAACTCCGTCTCGTTCAGGGACGGCAAGCGATTGCAGAACAAAGAGAAAGCGTGGTGGTACTTCCGCCATATTGCCGATGAGGTCTGCTTGGAACATGGACTGTCCGTGGTACAGAACCCGGAAGCCTATCAATCGCCCCGCATCCTGACGCAAAAGGACAAAGCCGGGATGCCTACACGCTACAACCTCGCCCGTACTGCATTGGATGAAGCCATTGCAATGAGCCACAACCTTCGGCAACTTGAATATCATCTGTCTGAGATGGGATACACCCTCGGCTCCAATCCCAAGCGGAAGTATTGGACAATTAGGGGCAAGGGTGATGAACGCCCGATCCGATTGCACAGGCTCGGTGAGGAATACACCAAAGAGCGCATTACACAGCGCCTCATTGAAAACCGTGATAACATCGACTTCGAGCCGTTTCAGCCTAAAACCTACCGACCGAAGCAATACCGGCTCAGAACACGGAGCGACAGAATTGGAAAAGTCGGCGGTCTGTATGGGTTGTACCTTTACTACTGCTACCGGCTCGGCTATCTGCCGAAGTACAAGGCAGGACAACAGAATCACGCACGAGTCCACTACCTTTTCAAAGAAGATCTGATGAAGATAGATGAACTCACCAAACAAGTCACGCTGCTCGGCAAGCACCACATCGGTACAGACGAGCAGCTTTTTTCATATCAGCACTCGGTCGAGGAGCAAATCAAGACCTTAACTGCCGGCAGAACGCACCTCCGAAATGAAATACGAAAAGTGAACATCACAGATGCAGAGCTGTCACAGGCAAAGGCAAGTATCTCACTTCTCAGCGAGAAGCTGAAAGAACTCCGCAAGGAGGTCAAACTCTGTCAGGACATTGCTGCCCGTTCCAAGGTTATCGAAGAAAAGGTGGATGCAGTCCGAGCAGAGGAAGAAAAATCAAAACGAAAGGAGAACCGCAACTATGAACAACGGCGGTGATGCGGCTGAGCAGGTCGTCAGGCTCTCGCTTGAAGGCTTTGAAGTTGCCGCAAAACTTACAGGCTCGGCGGCAAAGAATGTCGCCCTGCTTCTCGTGTCCGTGCTGAAGCAGGAACAGCAGACCAAAGGCAAGGCACGGCTCACCAATATGATCAAGTCCGGCAAGGAACTGAAGGTCTTTTCTATCCCGAACAAGGACTTGGCACAGTTCACCAAACAGGCAAAGCGCTATGGCGTTCTCTACTGTGTCCTGAGAGATAAGAGCGCCAAGGGAGATGATGTACCTGTGGATATTATCGCCCGTGCAGAGGACGCTTCCAAAATTCAGCGCATTGTGGAACGCTTCGAGATCGGCAAGGTCGATAAGGCAGGCGTTATCACGCAGGCAGAGCAGGACAAGGCTGACCGTGAAGCGGTGGCACGGGAAGTGCCGACCAAAACCAAGGGCGAGATCATCGTGGAGGAAGCAATGGGAAAGCCTTTGCAGAAAGAAGGTCAGTCCCACGAAAACCCTACGGTCGCAAAGACGGAAAAAAGCCCTCCGTCCGAGCGAAGCTCCGAGATCAGCGGTACGGCTATTGACCGGGGTACAGCAAAGCAGGCAGACAAGAAGCCTTCCGTGAGAGAAAAGCTGGAGCGCTACAAGACTGCTGCAAAAGCTGACAAGGAAGCAGATCGTGCCGAGCCTGCGCTTTCCAAGGAGAAAAGCAAGACTCCAGAACCGAACCGTCAGACGGTTCACACCCAGCCGAAAAAGCATAAGAAATCGAAAGAGAGGTAATCAGCTATGACTAACAATTTCACCCCTAAGAAGTCCGGGGCTGCGGCTCGTCCGCAGCTCTCCCCGGAGGAATACGCCGCCAAGAAAAAGGCGGAGAAGGATGCCGTGTATCAGATGATCGACGATACCGCAACCGAGATCGTCAGCGACCCCGACAAGTTCAGGGCATATCTCGATACGCAGGCACGAATGGATCGCTATTCTGCCGCCAACGCTCTGCTCATTTATAAGCAGCAGCCGCAGGCAACTCAGCTTAAGGATTTTCGTGATTGGCAGGAGGACGGCGTGAAGGTCAACAAAGGTGCTAAGAGTCTGTCCATCCTCGAACCCGTGGAGTACACCAAGAATGACGGCTCCACCGGCATTGCCTACAATGTCAAGAAGGTATTCGATGTGGCGCAGACCAGCGGCAAGAAACCTGCCGCACCCACTCTTGACCGTGACCCCCGAAAGCTCGTTGCGATTATGCTCGACACGGCTCCCATTGATGTAAGCACTGTGGAGGAACTGCCTTCTCCCAATATGGGAGCGTTCTATAAGAACGAGGATCAGACGCTTTATATCAAGAGGGACATTGGGAACAGCGTTGCGCTATGCCAGTGCGTGGCACAGGAGCTTGGTCACGCTCAGCTTGCAATGAACTGCGAAGCATACAGCCGCAGGGATATGGGCTTCTCTGCTGTCTGCGTCGGTTATATGCTCTGCCGTAAGTTCGGCGTGGATGTGAAGAACTTCGCCATTGACCGTATCCCGGAGGAGCTGGCGGGCAAGTCCCCAAAGGAAATTCGTGCGGAGCTTTCCAAGACCCGTTCTGCGATGAGCGAGATCGGCTCTCGTGTGTCGGAGGAAATCTACCGTCGCCGAGCAGACCGAAGCAAAGATCAGGAAAGATGAGGTGTGAGCGATGAAAGAGGAACGCTATCACATCGCCTTGGACGATTATGAACACGGCGTAGTGATTCGAGCTTTGAACGATACCAAAACCGAACTGATGAATGAGGGTAAATCCACCGATGCCGTGGACGATCTTATCATTAAGGTCGGGTATGCCCCAAAGAAAAAGTTCAAGGTAGTGGAAAGAAAGGACTGCTCCTGTCGTGAATCGAGATAACGACAGACAGACCTCCATCATTCTCGCCGTACTCGGCATCCTGCCGATTGTGTGGCTCGGACTTCTCATTGCACCATCCGTTAAGGGTGGCTTGCCGGAGATACTGCCGAGCTTGATGAATGTGATGAGCGACCCGTTTCATATAGTGCTTTGCGAGGACAGTGTAAAAACTGTCCTCGTTTTGCTTCTCTGCTATGGAATGGGCATCGGTATCTACTTCTCTACACGCAGGAACTACCGACGCCGGGAGGAACACGGTAGCGCAAAATGGGGCAATGCCAAAGCCGTGGACAAGAAATACCGGCAGAACCCACCGTCCGAAAACAAGCTGATGACACAGGCAGTCCGTATCGGACTCAACGGCAAGAAACACCGCCGCAATCTGAACACCCTTGTCTGCGGCGGTTCCGGTGCCGGTAAGACACGCTTTTACTGTAAGCCGAATCTGATGCAGGCAAATACCAGCTTCGTGATTCTTGACCCAAAGGGCGAGATCGTCCGGGATGTGGGAAATCTGTTGGAGAAAAAGGGCTATGAGATCAGAGTTCTCGATCTGATCTCAATGGAAAAGAGCCACTGCTACAACCCGTTTGTCTATCTCCATTCGGACAACGATGTGCAACGGCTTGTGACAAATCTGTTCAAGAGCACAACGCCAAAGGGGTCACAAAGCAACGACCCGTTTTGGGATACCTCAGCTTCAATGCTGTTGTCTGCTCTCGTCTACTATCTTCACTACGAAGCACCGGAGGATGAGCAGAACTTTGCAATGGTTATGGAGATGCTGCAAGCGGCTGCCATCGACAATGAGGAAGATCCACGACCTTCTCCGCTGGACTGTCTGTTTGCCGATTTGGAGTTGGACAGACCCGACCATATCGCTCTGAAATACTATCGCTCTTATCACACTGGTTCGGCAAAGACGCTGAAATCCATTCAGATCACCCTTGCCGCAAGGCTTGAAAAGTTCAACTTGGAGAGCTTGGCGGCACTGACCTGTACCGATGAGCTTGACCTTGCCTCTATGGGCGAAAAGAAAGTGGCACTGTTCGCTATTATCCCGGACAACGATTCCAGCTTCAATTTCTTGGTCAGCATCCTTTATACCCAGTTATTTCAGCAGCTTTTCTTTTCCGCTGACCATATTCACGGCGGCGCATTGCCAATTCCCGTTCACTTCCTGATGGACGAGTTCGCCAATGTCAGCCTGCCGGACGACTTCGATAAGATCCTTTCCGTTATGCGTTCCCGTGGTGTGTTTGTATCCATTATTCTTCAGAACTTGGCACAGCTCAAGGCACTGTTTGAAAAGCAGTGGGAATCCATCGTCGGCAACTGCGACGAGTTTCTGTATCTCGGCGGCAATGAGCAAAGTACCCACAAGTATGTGTCGGAGCTGCTGGGCAAATCGACCATCGACACCAACACCTACGGCAAAAGCTCAGGACGCAGCGGCAATTACAGCACCAACTACCAAATCAGCGGCAGAGAGCTTCTCACGCCCGACGAGGTGCGTATGCTGGACAACCAATACGCCATCCTTTTTATCCGTGGCGAGCGTCCGGTGCTTGATTTCAAGTACGACATCCTGAAGCATCCGAATGTGGCGTTGACCGCAGACGGGAAAGCCGGCGTTTATCAGCACGGTGCTGTCAGGAGCGACATTGCGACCATCGAGGTCACATACCTCGATCCCAAAACCCTGCCCGACACGGAAGTGCCGGAAACCGATTATGTGTTACTGTCCGATGAGGACTTTGACGAAAACCAATCTTCAAAATAACGGAGGAAACGAATATGAACATCTTCTTTAAGAAAGACACCGAAAAGCATACCAACAAGCTCCCTATGACCGGCAAGGTCAGAAAGGGCTTCCGCATCTACTGCACCGCCATTATGGGCGCTGCGCTCATTCTCGGCACCTCGGTCACGGCATTCGCTGCCGGCGACCCCATCACCGTCGTCAACAACCTGTCCAGCTTCATCTTCGGGCTGATTCGAGCCATCGGTCTTATCCTGCTGGGCTTCGGCGTGGTGCAGGTCGGCTTGTCCCTCAAGTCCCACGACCCGTCCCAGCGAGCCAACGGCTTTCTGACCCTTGCGGGCGGCGTCATCATCACCTTTGCCAAGGAGATCCTCGACCTGATCGTCGGCTGAGCAAACCCACCGAGGGGCGTTCCCGGACTTTCGGGGACGCCCCGATTCTATGAAAGGAGGTGCTTTTCGTGAGCGACAACTGGGTCGTACAGAACCTTGAAAACGCATTGGAAACCTGGAATGAAAAATTAGCTGAGATCTGGCAGCTCATCACGACAACGCCGCAGGACTTCAAGGGCGGCGGGATTTGGAGCGTGATCGTCAATATCAACGGTGCGGTGCAGGCAATCGGGCTCGCCCTGCTTGTGCTGTTCTTCGTTGTGGGCGTAGTAAAGACCTGCGGCTCGTTTACGGAGGTCAAGAAGCCGGAACACGCCCTGAAGCTCTTTATCCGCTTTGCCATTGCCAAAGGAGCCATCACCTACGGTATGGAACTGATGCTCTCCCTGTTCAACATCGTGCAGGGGACGATCTCCACCATTATGAGTTCGGCAGGCTTTTCTTCGCCGCAGCAGACAACGCTGCCGGCTGAAATGATCACCACCATCGAGGACTGTGGCTTCTTTGAATCAATCCCGCTATGGGCTGTCACGCTTATCGGAGGGCTGTTTATCACCGTAATGTCCTTCATCCTGATAATGACCGTGTATGGGCGGTTCTTCAAGCTCTATATGTATACGGCACTTGCGCCCATTCCGCTTTCCACCTTCGCCGGTGAACCGAGTCAGAATGTGGGCAAGTCCTTCATCAAAAGCTACTGCGCCGTTTGCTTGGAGGGGGCAGTGATCGTGCTGTCCTGCATCATCTTCTCGCTCTTTGCGTCCTCACCGCCCGTAGTAAACCCCGATGCGGCGGCAGTCACGCAGGTGTGGAGCTATGTGGGCGAACTACTCTTTAATATGCTCGTTCTCGTTGGATCGGTCAAGATGAGCGACCGCATTATCCGAGAGATGATGGGACTGTAAGGAGCGCACTATGAAAAACAACACCAAAATCTATAACCGCTTCAAGGGGCTCACCCTTGAGGACTGCGATTGCCGGTATTGCCTGTACTATGGCGGCAGACGCAAAGGCACGGTGAACTGCCTTGCGGATGAGTATGTCTGCACCGACGAAATTCGTCAGGCAAAGGAACGCTATCGCAGAGAAAGGAGCTTCAATGGAAGTTAAGATCAACAGAGAAATCCGCAACTATACGGAGGCGATGTTCTTTGGTCTGTCTATGCGACAGTTCATTTTTTCTGCCTGTGCCTGCGTGGTGGCAGTGGGACTCTATTTCCTGCTCAAACCTTATGTCGGCACGGAAACCGTATCGTGGATGTGTATTTTGGGAGCCGCCCCCTTTGCGGCTCTCGGCTTCATTAAGTACAACGGAATGACGGCTGAAAAGTTCGTATGGGCTTGGTTCAAATCCGAGTTCCTGATGCCGAAGAAGCTGACCTTCCGTTCCACCAACACCTACTACGAAATGATGAAGCCTGAAATGGAACACAAGCAGAAGGAGGTATTGAAAGCCAATGATTAAAACACTTCGCAACCTGCTCAAGCAGGACAAAGAACGATTTGTTGTGCCGAGAGGGGTTCAGGATGTGATCCCCATCAAGGCAATTTTCGACGACGGTATTTTTCAGGTGGGCAGAGATAAGTTCTCCAAGACCTACAAGTTCAGTGACATCAACTATGCCGTCGCCAGTCGTGAGGATAAGGAAGCTATGTTCCTTGAATATTCGGAGCTGCTCAACAGCCTTGACAGCGGTGCAACCACCAAGATCACCATTAACAACCGCCGTTTGAACCGTGCAAACTTTGAGAAAACCATTCTTCTCCCCCTGAAGGGCGATGCTCTTGACGAGTACCGTGAGGAGTACAATCGGATGCTCCTTGATAAAGCAACCGGTGCAAACGCTATCATTCAGGAGAAGTACATCACCATTTCGGTCTGCAAGAAGAATATTGAGGAAGCGAGAAACTACTTTGCCCGTGTGGGTGCCGATCTGATTGCCCACTTCGGGCGGCTTGGCAGTAAGTGCGTGGAGCTGGAGCCGGATGAACGGCTCCGCATTTTCCACGACTTTTACCGAGCCGGTGAAGAAACGGAGTTTCGCTTCGACATCAAGGAAACCCGCAGAAAGGGTCACGACTTCAAGGATTTCATCTGCCCCGATTCGATGGAGTTCACGGGCGACTATTTCAAGATCGGTGAGCGTTACGGCAGAGTGCTGTTCCTGCGGGAGTACGCTTCCTATATCAAGGACAGTATGGTTGCCGAAATGACCGATCTCAACCGCAATCTGATGATGTCCATTGATGTTATCCCTGTACCCACGGATGAAGCCGTGCGAGAAGCCGAAAGCCGTTTGCTCGGCGTTGAAACCAATGCGACCAACTGGCAGCGTAGGCAGAACGCCAACAACAACTTTTCTGCCCAGCTTCCCTACGACATTGAACAACAGCGCAAGGAAATGAAAGAGTTCCTTGACGACCTGACGACCCGTGACCAGCGAATGATGTTTGCCGTTCTGACGATGGTTCACACGGCGGACACCAAGGAGCAGCTTGACAATGACACAGAAGCTCTGCTTACCACAGCGAGAAAGCACCTTTGCCAGTTCGGTGTTCTCAAGTTTCAGCAGCTTGACGGACTGAATACGGCGATGCCCTTCGGTGTCCGCAAGATTGAGTCGTTCCGTACTCTGACCACAGAGAGCCTTGCGGTCTTTATCCCGTTCCGTGTGCAGGACATTTGCCACACCAACGGCGTTTACTACGGTCAGAATGTCATTTCCAAAAATATGATTATCGCAGACCGCAGACAGCTCCTCAACGGCAACGAGTTTATTCTCGGTGTTTCGGGCGGTGGTAAGTCCTTTACCGCAAAAGGCGAGGTCATCAATCAAGTGCTTGCCGGCAACGCAGACATTATTATCATTGACCCGGAGCGAGAGTATTCGCCCCTTGTGCGGGCGCTGGGCGGCGAGATCATTAACATCTCAGCCACTTCTCCCACCCACATCAATGCGATGGATATGAACCGGGAGTACGGCGACGGCGCAAACCCCGTTATTCTGAAATCCGAGTTCATTATGTCCCTGTGCGAACAGCTCATCGGAGGAAACAACCTCGGCGCAGTGCAGAAGTCTATCATTGACCGCTGTACGGCAAGCGTCTACCGCACCTATCAACAGAACAACTACACCGGTGAGGTGCCGACCTTGCAGGACTTCCGGGAGGAGCTTCTCAAGCAGCCCGAACCCGAAGCGCAGGAGATTGCTCTTGCCATCGAGCTGTTCACCAACGGCAGCTTGAACACCTTTGCCAAGAAAACCAATGTGGACACGGACAATCGCCTGATTTGCTACGACATTCTTGATCTCGGCAAACAGCTTATGCCCATCGGTATGCTGGTCGTTCTCGACTCCATTCTCAACCGTATTACGCAGAACAGAGCCAAAGGCAAGAACACCTTTATTTTCATCGACGAAATCTATCTTCTGTTCCAGCACGAGTACAGTGCAAACTTCCTGTTCACCCTTTGGAAGCGTGTGCGAAAGTACGGCGCTTATGCCACGGGCATCACGCAGAATGTGGACGACCTGCTTCAGTCCCACACGGCAAGAACGATGCTGGCAAACTCCGAGTTCATTGTTATGCTCAATCAGGCATCCACGGACAGATTGGAGCTTGCAAAACTGCTGAACATCTCGGACACCCAGCTTTCCTATATCACCAATGTGGATGCCGGTCACGGACTGATCAAGGTCGGCTCCAGCCTTGTTCCGTTTGCCAATAAGTTCCCCAAGAACACGAAGCTCTACAAGCTGATGACCACCAAACCGGGCGAGGGTGCTTAACCCTCGCCATATAGCGACAATCCGCAGTTGAATAAATTGTCGAAAAGTTTTGCGGTTTATAATCGCAAAACAAATTGACTTTTGATGAGAATTGCGGTATACTATCTACAAACGGAGGTGGTCACGATGATTTACAGACCTTTGTATGTAGATAAGATTATGGCTTATGTGGATACGCCATTTGTAAAAATCCTCACGGGAGTGCGCCGCTGCGGAAAGTCAACGATCCTGAAAATGATTATGGAGAGATTGAAAACGCAGCATAACATTCCGGAGGGGCGCATTGTCAGCTGCCGCTATGACTCGATGGAATATGAGGATATGACGGCAAAGCAGATGTACGCACAGCTCAAGGAGCGTCTTTCGCCCGATGGAAAAACCTATCTGTTTCTCGATGAGGTGCAAGAAATCAAGGGCTGGGAAAAGGTCGTCAATTCACTGGCGTCGGACTTTGATGTTGACCTGTATGTGACAGGCTCCAACTCCCGTATGATGTCCTCTGAGATCTCGACCTATCTGACGGGACGGTATGTGTCTTTCCGCATCTTCACCTTGTCCTTTGGCGAGTACCTGATGTTCAAAAGCCAATATACTGAGGTTGGAGAGCCGAAGGCAGAGCTTGCTAACTATGTGCGCTTGGGCGGTTTCCCGGCAACGCATTTGCAGGAGTTCTCTCAGGACGAGGTCTACACCATCGTGCGGGATATTTACAACTCCACGATCTTCTCGGATATTGTCAAGCGCAATCAGGTGAGAAAGATCGACCAGTTGGAACGAGTGGTCAAGTACACCTTCAACAATGTGGGCAACACCTTCTCTGCAAAATCCATTTCGGATTATCTGAAAGCGGAACACCGTGCGCTGGACAACGAAACGGTTTACAGCTACTTGGAGAAGCTGGAAAAGGCGTATCTGCTTCACCGCTGCTCCCGTTTTGACTTGCAGGGTAAGGAAATCCTGAAAACACAGGAGAAATTCTATCTTGCCGATACCGCCCTGCGGTACAGCGTTCTCGGCTATAACGCTGACAGCGTGGCATCCAGCCTTGAGAATGTCGTGTACTTGGAGCTTTGCCGTAGAGGTTATACCGTCAATGTCGGTAAATCCGGCAGCGGCGAGATCGACTTTGTTGCAGTACGGCAAAATGAAAAGCTCTATGTGCAAGTGACGCAGGAGCTTCGTTCTCCGAAAACGGAAAAACGGGAGTATGAGCGTTTGTTGGAGATCCACGACAACTACCCCAAATATGTTCTCACAACGGATGAGTTCTCAGGAGGAAACTACGAGGGTATCAAGACGATGCACATAGCGGACTTCCTGTTAAGCTCTGAATATTAAACGACAGAATCGTGAAATGCTCGCTTGGCAACAGGCGGGCATTTTGCTTTTCGGAAAGGAAATTCAATGAAAAAGAAAATCTGTATGATTCTTATTGCGGTGTTTGTAGCCGTCCTCGGCACAAGCACCTATTTTATTATCGATCACTACAAGGAGTCGAATAAGCAAGCTGCGCTTTATGGCGAGCTGGCTGAACTTGTAGACGCTGCGGCACAGACGGATGCTGCAACGGAACCGGCGGAGCAGATTCCATACTCCGAGGAAAAGATGCTTCTGCCGGAGCTTGCAGAGCTTTATCAGCAGAACGGTGATTTGGTGGGCTGGATCAGCATTGCAGATACCAACATCAACTACCCCGTGATGCAGTCGGTGAATGAGCCGAACTTCTACCTGAAGCACGGCTTTGATAAGGAATACTCCGACTATGGTTGCCCCTATGTGCAGGAGGATTGCGATGTGCAGGAGCCGTCCGACAATCTTGTCATCTATGGACACCATATGTCCAACGGTTCGATGTTTGCCCACCTTGAAAAATTCAAGAGCAAAGACTTTTGGAGTGAGCATCGGATGATTACCTTCAACACACTGACGGATAAGCAGGAGTATGAGATCGTTGCCGTATTCCGCACGGTGGTCTACACCGACAGCCCCGAAGCATTCAAGTTTTATCGCTTTATAGACGCAGAGAGCGCCAATGCGTTTGACGACTTTATTGCCAAAAGTAAGGAACTGTCTTTCTATGATACCGGCGTGACCGCCGAATACGGCGATAAGCTCATTACGCTGTCTACCTGTGAGTACAGCCGCAACAACAGCCGCCTTGTGGTCGTGGCAAAACGCATAACGGAGGACGGTGGTGCGGATGCTGCCAAGACTCACGCCGAAGCAACGGCAGAGGGCGAACGCCCTAATTAAGCGCCTTTGTGCCAATTATGACAACGGCAGTTGCCTTGCATTGGACGACGGAGAACCCTGCGCCTGTGTGCAGAGCATCTCATACTCACTTCTCTGCAAGTATTTCCGCAAAGCTGTTTTGCCGGCAGAGCCTTTGCTGGAAGCGGATATTCTTGGCACACGCTTTGAAAAGTGCGTGTCCTGCGGTGCGCCGATTATCAAGAAGAGCAACCGAAAGAAATATTGCGAGAAGTGCGCTCAAAGAGCTTACAAAACTCAGCAGGCAGAGTACGCAAAAAGAAAACGGGCAGAGTCGAAAAATAGGCGCTGAAAAAGCCAGCAATATCAAGACTTTTCAGCTCCCGCACTTTGAGGGGTAAGGTGTTTATACCTTTACCCCTCGTTTTTAATTTAGGGGCGTTTGGGTACGCCCCGGAAAGGAGGGTTCAATGGCTGATATTAAAACGAGAGATGTCGTAAAAGGCACAATCAAGAAGATCGACAAAGCGGCAATCGCCGCAGACCGTATGCGCTCCGCCTATGTGCAGACGAAGGAAAAGGCAGAACACACAACGCACCCGGATGAGCATAATGCCGAGGAGTACGCCTCCGACCGAGTGGAAGGCGGCGTTGACCGTATCACGCACGAAGCGGCGCACCAGTTTGATAAGCAGGGGCGCAAGGGACTGGAAGAAACGAAACGGAATGTGTCCAAAGCAAAGGACGGTGTTCAGAGGTTCCGGGAAAAGCGGGCGGCTGAGTCAATGAAAAGGCAGACTGTCCGCACCTCCGGGAATAAGACCATCAAGGCGGTCGAGCAAACGGAAAAGACGATCAAACAGTCTGCCGGTTCTGCCGGTAAGAAAACCATCAAGACTGCCGGGAAAGGTGCAGCCAAAGCCGCACAGAGGTCGGTCAAGACCACGAAAACGGCAATCAAGACCACACAGCAGGCGGCAAAGACGGCGCAGAAAACCGCACAGGCTACGGTGAAAGCATCGCAAAAAGCTGCACAAGCCGCCAAAGCCGCAGCCAAGGCAACAGTTGCCGGTGTAAAAGCTGCCGTAAAAGCAACGATTGCCGCAGTCAAAGCGATCATAGCGGCGACAAAAGCACTGGTCGCCGCTATCGCCGCAGGCGGCTGGGTTGCCGTTGCGGTCATTGTCGTAATTTGCCTGATTGCTCTGATCTGCGGCTCGGTTTTCGGGATATTCTTTTCCGGCGAGGATTCCGGAACGGGAATGTCGATGCAGACTGCCGTGCAGGAAATCAACGCTGATTACGATGCCAAGATGGAAGCGGAGAAAAACTCGGTAGCCTATGATAATATGGAGATCAGCGGCGGTCGAGCCGTGTGGAAGGATGTGCTTGCGGTCTATGCAGTCAAGACGAATACAGACACGGACAATCCGCAGGAGGTTGCCACGATGGACGAGAGCAAGAAGCAGATTCTCTCGGACATTTTTTGGGAGATGAACTCCATATCCTCCCGCAGTGAAAGTCACTCGGAAACGGAAATAACCGAAACGGACGACGGAAACGGCAACATCGTTCAGACGGAAACGACAGTCACAAAAACAACTCTTTATATCACCGTTTCTCATTTGACGGTGGACGAAATGGCTGACCTATACGGCTTTGACGCAGAACAGCGGGAGTATCTTGCCGAGCTGCTCAAGGATGAGAACAACTCTATTTGGGCAGCGGTACTTTACGGTATCCGATACAGCGACGATCAGATCGTCACCGTGGCACTTTCACAGGTCGGCAATATAGGCGGCGAACCGTACTGGTCTTGGTATGGTTTCGGAAGCCGTGTGGAATGGTGTGCTTGTTTTGTAAGCTGGTGTGCCGATCAGTGCGGCTATATCGACACTGGGGTTGTTCCGAAATATGCGGGCTGCGTGAACGGCGTCCAGTGGTTTAAAGATCGTGGACAGTGGATAGACGGCTCTGCCGAGCCTGTCCCCGGAATGATCATTTTCTTCGATTGGGATAACATAGGCAGCTCCGGTCCGCAGGACGGACAATCCGACCACACCGGTATTGTTCAAAAAGTAGAAAACGGTATCGTTTATACCGTTGAGGGAAACTCCGGTGATAGCTGTCGGGTAAACCAGTACAGCGTAGGTCACTACGAAATCCTCGGATACGGAGTGCCTCAATATTAAAAAGGTGCCATCTTGCATGCGCGAGATGGCACCTTTATTTTATATCACTTTTCGCAGAGTTTGCCACTCTGCTACAAGGAAACTGTAAATGCTTGTATTACAAAGGAAAACCGGCGCTGAAGAGCTAGATAGGCACACAAGTTTGACTGCGGAGATTAAAACCCCGCCGCAGCCAGCTTGCTCATATTCGCTCACTTTAGTTCCATAGATGCGTGGACATATCGATCTAGTGTGATTGTTGTATTTGCGTGTCCGAGGATTTCGGACAGAGATTTAATTTCAAATCCGACCTCGACTGCCCTTGTAGCGAAGGTATGGCGTAATGTGTGAAAATGGACACCCTCTAACCCGCAATCTCGCGTGTATTTCTCCATTCGATATTGCATGGTGCGTAGCTCCATGTAGTCCTCTGTTCCCGTCAAAAGGGAGACATCCTCCTGCATAGTTCCGCTGCACAGTCCGTTAATGGAATCGTTCTGGTTGAAGAATCGCTTTTGGGGGAACTGATTGCTACGCGTGTTCGTGTTCTTCCACCTCCATCATAAGTCCACCGTAATTTTGATAGAATTACGGTGGACTTTTTCTATGCCCGAAAACCGCTTGAAATCAGGCATTTCGGCTATTTTGGCACATAAGCGACCCCCGCTACAGAGCAATTCTGCGGCGGGGTTTTGTACATTTTATGGGGATTGCGGCTTTCTGCTCTGCCGCAATCGTTAAACAGCCGAGTAATCGTTGAACTACTGGGGGTATTCGTTAAACAGCCGAGTTCTGATAACACCTCTTATGAGAAAATCGGCGATGAAGTGTGATCGCTGCCGGATGAGGTTACAGTTTGACATCCCCGATTCGTGGGAATGGGTGCGACTTGTTAAGATCTGCGAGTATATCCGACGTGAAATGGCACAAAAGTATTCTCCGATTAAAAAGTACCCTGTTGTCTCCCAGAAGTGCAATCAACGAAACGATTCTTTAAAAACAGTGATTTTAAGTCGGATAGCGAATATCCCCGGTGGTCAATGACCGTCCGGGGATATCGCAAATATATAGACTTTCTAAGGATTGTCACTTGGTCACAACCAGTTTGCCGTCCTCCACAGTCAGCTTGGCGGTATCGCCGGTATCGAGCGTGCCATCCAGCATTTTCTCTGCCACGGCGTCCTCCACCTTGCTCTGAATGGCTCTACGCAGCGGACGGGCACCGTATTTCGGGTCAAAGCCCACTCTGGCAAGCTCCTTCACAGCCTCTTCGTTTGCATCCAAATGAATACCCATGGACTCCATACGGTTTTCCACGGTCTTGAGCATCCGACGGGCAACCTCTTCGATATCCTGCTCGTTAAGAGCACGGAACACGATGATGTCATCAATACGGTTCAAGAACTCGGGACGGAAGGTACGGCGCAACTCTTCCATAACGGTTTCCTTGGCCTGCTCGTATGCCTTGTCGGCATCCGCCTCTGCCTTTTTGTCATCGGCTTTGAAATCCAACTTGGATCCGGCATCAGTCAGTGCCTTAGCACCAATGTTACTGGTCATAACGATGACGGTGTTCTTAAAATCAACGGTGCGACCCTGAGAATCGGTGATACGGCCATCGTCCAAAATCTGGAGCATGATGTTCCAGACATCCTCGTGCGCCTTTTCGATCTCATCGAACAGAACAACGGAATAGGGCTTGCGGCGCACCTTTTCCGTCAGCTGACCGCCTTCATCGTGACCTACATATCCGGGAGGCGAACCAACCAGACGGGACACCGTATGGCGTTCCATGTATTCGGACATATCGATTCGGATCATAGCGTTTTCGTCGCCGAACATGGCTTCTGCCAAAGACTTACACAGCTCTGTTTTACCGACGCCGGTAGGACCGAGAAACAGGAAACTGCCGATAGGACGCTTGGGATCCTTCAAGCCGACACGGCCGCGGCGGATGGCACGGGCAACAGCCTTTACAGCCTCGTCCTGACCCACAACTCGCTTATGGAGAATATCTTCCATATGCAGCAGGCGCTGACTCTCGTCCTCGGTAAGCCGTGTTACGGGAACACCGGTCCAGTCTGATACAACAGAGGCAATGTCCTCTTCGGTCACATCACGGTGTGCTTTATTGTTATCGCGGTGCTTATTGCGCTCGGTCTCCAATTGCTTCTTATAGTCCTTTTCGGTATCCCGCAGTTTAGCGGCCTTCTCAAAGTCCTGGGCGGCAATAGCGGCTTCCTTGTCTGCGGCAAGTGCGTTGAGCTTCTCTTCAAGATTTGTGAATTCTTCGGAGGGTTCTTCTTCCTCTAACTCCACACGGCTGGCAGCCTCGTCCATTAGATCAATAGCTTTGTCCGGCAGGAATCGGTCGTTGATATATCGGGATGATAATTCCACCGCAGCCTTCAGGGCTTCATCGGTAATGTGCAGACCGTGGTGTTGCTCATACTTTGCCCGCAGACCCTTCAAGATCTCTAATGCAGCCTCTTGACTCGGCTCACCTACGGTAACCGGCTGGAAACGACGCTCCAGTGCGGCATCCTTCTCGATGTACTTGCGGTACTCATTCAAAGTGGTAGCACCGATAACCTGAATTTCACCGCGGCTAAGCGCAGGCTTCAAAATATTGGCGGCATCAACGGCACCCTCGGCTGAGCCTGTACCGACAAGGGTATGCAGCTCGTCGATGAAAAGGATGATGTTGCCGTCCTTTTTAGCTTCCTGCATGACCTTTTTGATACGGTCTTCAAATTCACCGCGGTATTTGGAACCGGCTACCATGCCGGTAAGATCCAAAGACAGCAACTTTTTGTCCAGCAGCTTTTCCGGAACTTTACCCGAGACAATTTTCTGAGCCAATCCCTCGGCAATGGCGGTTTTGCCGACACCGGGTTCGCCGATGAGACAAGGGTTATTCTTACTGCGACGAGACAGAATCTGAATTACTCGCTTGATCTCTTTATCACGACCAATGACAGGATCCAGTTTTCCTGTTCTGGCGTCAGCCGTCAAATCGTGGGTGAACTCCGATAGGGTCTTATTCTTGCCGCTTTCCTCGCTGTTTTCGGTACCCGAGGCGCTGCCGCCGCTTTGCGCATGGGATGCAACGCTGACTTTCTCCATCAGTGCTATATACAGTTGGCGGGCGTCCACGCCGGCAGACCGCAGGATACGGACTGCCATATTGTTACCCTCGCGGAGAATGCCTGCCAGCAGATGCTCTGTTCCAACGTAGGCATAACCACCGCGAATGGCATCCTCCATGGCAATTTCAAGTACATGCTTTGCTCTTGGGCTCAAGCTCTGGGCAGAATTGCCATTGTCGGAAGGGCGGGAACCGGCGGTTTTACGAATCATTTCTGTCAGTAAATCATCGGTAAGACCTGCCTCCGTCAACACTGTGTGGGCAAGCCCCTCGTCCTCACGCATCAATCCAAGCAGCAGGTGTTCCGTACCCATATAACCGTGACCCAATTCACCTGCGGCCTCCTGAGCCAACTGTAAGGCTTCTTCCGCAGTGGGAGTGAATTTATTTTCATCCATAATGCAATACCTCTTTTTTCCGTGAAGTGTGTTTTCCCTTTTGATGCGTGCCTTACTTAATGGCGTTCTTTCGCATCTTTTTTGGATGCCTCGGCTTCTTTATGAGCCTCCTCCAACTGGTGGATCTCGTCTCTAAGCTGGGCGGCCTGTTCAAAGTTCTCCTCGTGAATGGCCTTCTTCTGTGCCTGTTTCAATGCATTCATCTGACGCAGGTAGGAAAAACGGCTCTGCTCCTCACTGCTCATCAGATTATCCTTCTGTTCCTCCTGAACCTCCTGTACCGGAGCTGCGCCAATGGCAGGCATTGTGTCGAAGAAATCATCAAAAGGACTCTCCAGCATCCGCCCCATCAGGGACGGCATGGAGCTAAAGAAATTATCATTCCCAAAGAAGCTGTCCATCACAGATGGCCGCTGAGCAAAGAACCCCCGCGTGTAGCCTAGCTTTTCTGCACAGGCTTGGCAAAGATGGTGCTCTTCTGTTCTGCCATTGATGTTGCTGCGATATACGAAGTTAGCCTCATTTCTGCCGCAATTTTCGCATTTCATTATTCATCCCTCCGTGAGACTGTTTAGTCTTTTTCAACTATTTATAGTTTAAGCTTTTTCGCTTGCAACCACAAGAAACCGCTGGTACAATAATTGAAAAGCGGCTTGTGTCGAATGCACAAGCCAAAGAAGGAAAAAGCAAAGAAATAAGCCTTTTACAGTAAGAAAATCCCTTTCCCATGTGCTGTGCGGATGACAAACCGCCTTTTCAATGAATGCTATTCTGAGATTTTACGCAGATATTACACTACTTCGGTATCTGAATTAACATAAAGAATTTATAATATACAGTGATTAAGTATCAGGATAACTTAGAATGACGAAAAGAGGGACTCTTATGACTTACAAAACCATTGTGACCGACTACGCACCCAAGGCAAAGAAAATGGCAGACGAAATTGAAAAAGTAATCAATGAAAAAGCAAAAGACGGGTGGGAACCTGTGAGCTTTTCCGTGACCAATTCCTGCAAGGCGATTCTTGTGTTTCGTTTGCCGGAAGACACAGAAAAATGATTAGGATGCAAAAAGCCGACACCATTTCCTGCAATTCCACCGACATTCTACCACCGGGGGATGTAGCTGTATCGGCTTTTGCCCTATACTCAAAGCATCTTCAATATAGGAGGCAATCCAAATGAATCAAGCAGCTATCGGAAGTTACATCGCAAAGAAGCGCAGAGAGAAAAATCTGACGCAGGAACAATTGGCGGAAACGCTCGGCGTGTCCAATAAAACGATTTCCAAATGGGAGAACGGCAAGTGTATGCCGGATTACAGCATCATCGAGCAGCTCTGCAAAGAGCTTTCCGTTACACTTTCCGAACTGATGGACGGCGAGGATGCGGCGGAGGACAGCGTTCGTGTCTATGACGATGAGCAGATCCTCGACCTGTTGCGCCGTATGCAGGAGTTGGAACGGCAGAAAAACATATTGTACGGAATCATTCTTATTGTTCTCGGTATAGCCTGCAACGCTATGTCAAATACGGTGGGTGGATCTCATGTGCAGGAGTTCATATCCGGTCTCTTGATTGGCTTGTCCGTTGCGGAAGTTTTAGCCGGAATCGTTGTCGTCGGAAAGAGTGTACTGAAACGCTAACCCCAAAAAGACACATCGCCTGCTTGTGATTTGAGCAAGGCAATGTGTCTTTCATTTTAGTCAAGTGCATCCGTAAGCCCCAAGAGCCGTGCGGGAGTAGTCTCTGTCATGGCTCGCAATTCATCCCGGCTGACATTGTGATCGGCCATAAACTGCAGATACTGCCGCATGGATTCCTCCCACGGCGGCGTTGCGGGATTGCCGCAGCCGGTGGACAGGATCGAGTTCTCTGCGCCGAGCTTCCGTATGGCTTTAAGGTTACGCTCTGCATTGCTGATCCACTGACCGTTTTTCAGCGGCTGCATAAAGCAACGCTCCAAAATGACATTGTAATCTGAAATCAGTTCTTGTTGGTCTTCAAGACTCATATCCACGACCCAATATTCCGGATGGGTGATCACGATCTTTTGTACGCCGATGTTGCGGGCGCTGTCTACGACACAGCGGATTTCCTCCGGAGAAATATGACCGGTAGCAAGAACGGCGTCATACTCCTTGATAAGCGTGAAAATGCGGCGCAACTCCGGAAGCGGTACACCTCGGTCATTCGTCATGCGAATACCGCCGCTTCTGCCGTGCTTGTGGCAGTCATTTTCCGCGTCCACTGTCGGCAGCCAAATGATCTTGGCGCCCATTTCAAGGGCGGTTTGTACCGCTTTGGGATTCAGTCCGCCCGTCTCATAATTTAGAACCAATCCGCCGTACATGACAAATGAATTGCTGTCAAATGCCGTTCGGTTATAGGCGTTGCACAGCGCCGCACGCGCCACAGTAGAGCAATGGTGTCCTTTGATGACGATCGCTCTTGCTCCAGCATGAACGGCAGCGGCTGTCAGCTCCAAGTCGTTATAAGTGCGCTGACAAATATCCGGCGCCGTATGAACATGCATATCAATGACGCCATTGAGTGAAATCGCTTGCTTCATTTTATCGCCTCATGAAAAAGCCTGCCGTCTGCACAACGCAGGCGGCAGGCCTTGGTTAGAACATATTATTCAATCGTAATGGCGGTGCTGACAGGAGACTTTTTGATGTCCTCCTTCGGAACCAGCACAGTCAGAACGCCGGACTCATACTTTGCCTTGATGTCCTCAGGCTTCACATCGCCGACATAGAAGCTACGGGAGCAGGAACCGGCATAGCGCTCCTGGCGCAGGATGCGTCCCTTCTTGTCTTCCTCGTCCTTGTCCAGACCCTTCTCGGCGCTGATGGTCAGATAACCATCCTTAAGGTCAAGGCTGATCTCGTCCTTCTTGAAGCCGGGCAGATCAATCGCCAGACGATAAGCCTTTGCATCATCCGTCTCACGGATATCGGTCTTCATCAGGTTTCTGCCGTTCTTACCGAACAGCGGGTTGTGAGAACCAAAGAAGCCGTTCTCAAGGAAATCATCGAACATATTTTCACCATACACTACGGGCAGCATAATAATTCCTCCATTCGATTTGATAATTATTATCTATATACTATATAAAAGCTTTGCCTTGCAGAAGATACTGCAGTCAAGCATTGCTTACTTGCTTCGCGGGATGCAGGCATAAACGATGGAACTGATGCCCTCCAGCAGGAATGCCAGTCCAACCGTCAGACCGATCGCCGCAACACTCACCCACGGATCCATCATACAGATGAATCCGGCAACCATCAGAATGATACCGATGGTTAAAATCCACCCCCAACCGCGAACACCAAAGGCTCGCAAATCAAACGCACTGACGAAGCGCGAGATACCGGAAAACAGCAGCCACAATGTAAACAGGAAAGGAAGCGACATCATTGTAAACCACTGATTGAATAGCAGGAACAGGGACAGGATCACCGTCAGCACGCCGTCCAGCAGCAGCCAACCGGAACCGAACAACAAGCCGCTTGTCGTGGCAAAGACAACGATCTCAATCACGCCGGAAAGTAGCATGAAGATGCCGACCATTACGCCTGCGGTCATTGCTGCAATGTCCTGATTGCACAAACAGTAGATGCCAGCCACAATCAAAAGCACACCTGCTATAATGTTTAGAACTTTCATGGATTTTGAAGCCATCATCATTTGCACCAGCCTTTCATTTCCTTTTCTCAATTTCTGACCATATTATAGTGCTCTCTACTTGAAACAGCAACGGACCGGCAGTATAATAAAGAAAAAACCGCTTGTGCTTTCCGCACAAGCGAAGGAGCTGAGACGATGGAAAATGAACGGCAAAAGCGCTATAGTACAGATGTACTTTTGGCAGAGTTTTTTGCACAGGACGATTTGAAAGCATTGGCGGTTGATGCTGGCGCGCTGCTGGAATGTCCACTTCTGGTACTGGACGATACTTTTCATGTTACGGCGCATCACCGACCGCTCGGTTTTACCGATCCGCTTTTTCAGGAGACAGTTCGGCAGGGGCAGATCACCTATGAAGCCGGTGCGGTTATCAGCCAGAGTGATGCGCTGTCTGCCGGGAAAGCAGACTATGTGAAGCTGGACGGCAGTGAATACCGACGCCGTTTTGCGCCGCTTATCAGCTCCGGCGTGCGGCTGGGTTATCTTATTTGTGTAGATATAGATGACCATCTGCAAAACATCCCACCGGAAACATGGAATACGGTCGAGCAGGTTTTGGCAAAGCAGGCGTTCATCGAAACCAGCAGACATGATAAGCCATTCGAAACGGCAGAGGATATTCTGATGCACCTTTTAGATGGCGGGTTTTCCTCTGCACCGTATTTTTACTTGCAGACATCAGGCACTTATCTTGCGGATTTTCACCCCACAGGTTTTGCTCTGATCGATCTGACGGCCTATCACAATGAATATCTTGGAAAGCGGCATCTGAAGGATGAACTCAGGGCAAGATTCCCACAGTCTCATTCGTTTCTCTATCGAGGAGATATATTTTTGTTCTTGCATGGGACGAAAGACTTCAATGGCTTTTCTGCTTTGGCGGAGGAGTTCCGGTTAAAAGTGGTAATGTCGGATGGACTTTGCGACCTGTTTGAGCTGCCTGCCCTCTACCGCACAGCCCATGAAGCGCTGGAGCTGATGATGGATTATCGCTTTCACGGCGGAAGCGTCTGTATGGTAGCGCAGCTCCGCACACCGCTTTTGCTGAAGAATATAGAGGGGCGCAGTGATTTGATTGCGAAAGAGATCCGGGCGCTGGCTGCACATGATAGAGAGAATGACACACAGTATTGCGAAACGCTCTATCACTATCTGACCTGCTGCCGATCGCTAAAAAAGACCTGTGACGCTCTTTTCACACATCGTAATACGGTGCTTTACCGCATTCACAGGATGCAGGATGATTTTCTTATCCCATTGGATGATTCGGCTGTACACGCCGACTTGCTACTCGGTGTGTCTCTGCTTCTGTTTGAAGAAAAGGGTCCCGATTTCTTTCTGCATACGATGAACAAAGCCGAGAGTGAGGAATAACTGATATGAAAGAAAATAGAAAGCTATTAAAAGAAGTGCTCAAGGACATCCGTCATGATATGACCGATGAAGAGGTATTTGACTGCGCTGATATATGCGCTGTGGAGAAATGTGTCGCTCCAAGACACACGAAAGTATGATATGACGACGAATTTTTGATTTTTCTTCAATTTTTTCTATTAGTTGATATTGATTTTTGTCCATCCAAATGCTATAATGTTTTTGAATATAGCAGACAGGCTCTCACATAGAGTGGCAAACTCTGCAAAAAATATTGACATATTTTTTGAAATCGGCGTATTGATGTGGACTCTCCACCCCGTACATTTACCAGTGCTACAGAGATTTGCCTGCACTTATGACGGATGCGTATCTGAGAGCGGATATGGAAGTTGCAAATCTAATGCATGTTGTGCGTAATCTGCATTAACAAACGCAACGAATCGGAAGAAGCGTCGTGGGTAATTTGGAGCCTATACTGGGAATATTTAATGATTGATCCCGACAAAACTATTTTCAGCTGGCGTTATTATTTATCCGGTTTCTTTGGAACGGATGTGCAAGAATTTCGGAAGATGTAATTGGATCGAACGTTTTCTGGCCCTATTTGCGGTGTTTCCTGATTTTTTAAAACTTATCCCAAAAAGGAGAAAATATCATGAGCAAAATGAATAAGAAGCTTCCAGCGCTGTTTCTGGCACTTGTTCTGGTGCTGGGTATGACGGCCTGCGGCGGCAAGGCCACGGATGGCACGACCGGCAGTACGGACAACACTGTGACCGCAGAAGAGGAAGATCACAAGACGCAGAACACCAAGGTTGACCCTAATTCCCCAATCACCGAAGAAATGCTTCGCAACCATGCAGTCGCTCCGGCAGAAGACTTCACCTATGATGTAGAGGATGATGGTATCAAAATCAGAAGCTATACGGGCAGCGATACCGTTGTTGTCATCCCTGAAGAGATTGAGGGCAAGCCGGTTACGGGTTTCTATGATTACGTTTTTGCCAACAATAACCCTGTGCGTGCGGTATTGATCCCGGAAAGCGTAAAAGAATTAGAAGAAGTATTTACGAACAATGAATCAGTGGAACTTGTAATCTGTGAGGGTGTAACCGTATTCAGAGGACTGACTTTTGGGAATTGCTCTAACCTGCGTCAAGTCATTCTCGGCGAGAATGTGCAGGAATTAGTAGGTATTGGTACATTTACCAACTGCTGCCGGTTAATGGAACTCCACTTTACAGATGCACTAACCAGTATTGATGACGAAGAAAATTTTTACGGTTGCGACAACCTCACCATCTACGGTCCGGCAGACAGCTATATTGAATCCTTTGCCAAGGAGTATGGAATTCCGTTCGTAGTGGAGTAACACATTTAAAAAGCATATTACGTGTATCGTGCAACAAAACAAAGTGAAAATACATGTTGGAAAGGAGAGCCCTATTGGCGAACAATAGGGCTCTCCTTGCTGATGGAATCCAATTAAAGGTAGCAATCTGTGGACGCGAAAGCACCTGCGCTTCAATTTGAGCGCAGGTGCTTTTTTACTTGTCATATCTAAGAAACTCGTTACAGTGTTCCTGCTGGCGCAAGCGATACACATTAAAGAAAGTGTCGCAGGAAAACTTCATTCGCTGCTTGCAGGGATTTGTGATACTCGCAGTAAGCGGGGCTAAGCCTCTGCATTGCGGGAATGAATACATCGTTATAGCCGCTCTCCCTTTGGAATTGCTTTAGATACTCTTGCAGCCGGTAGGCGGGAGATGCCTTATACTCCTCCGATTCCGTAACTGCCCGATATTGTTCGAGCATTTCCTTGTTGTCGTGAATATACTTTTCCGGGTCTGTCGTAGCTGCCGCAAGTGCAGCAGATGCGCTTTGCGTCACAGCAGCATCAGCATTTTCTCTAATCTCATCAAGATACTGCTGCACATCGCTGGGAACAGCTATTGAAATGCCGTCCAAGTATCGGATGATCGTTTCAAACGCTTCCCTCTGCTCATTCGTTGTGATTGCTTCGCTCAAAAACGGAGCGAAGTGCAAGCATACGAATTTTCCATAGAAGCCCGGAAACTTATCAAGGATACGGTTCAATATGGATTGCTTGTTTTGAAGCGCCTCCACTTGTCCTTCAATTTGCTCCCAATCGCCGCTTTCCGCAAGTTGTTTTATCAATGCCTGTTTTGTTTGCAGCTCGACGATTTCAAGCTCTTTCCTGTTGAGGACATCGTAAATTGCTGTACGGCTATCATTCTCAAGAATTGTGCGAATCTCTGGAACGGAAAAGCCAAGCCCGCGCAAAACTGCAATTCGCTTGAGCTTCAAAGTATCTGTCTCTGAGAACTGCCGATACCCGTTTTCTGTTATCCTTGGTTGGATTAGTCCCTGCTCTGTGTAATACTCAACTGCTTTTTTGGTCAGGTTACATTCTTTGCATACTTCATTTATGAGCATTGTACTCACCTCCACATACAGGATAAGCTATCCCCCAAGGTGCCAGTCAATAGGTTTTCAAAAAAATGAGTTAGAAGATTCCCTTATTGTACTTGAACTGTGCATACAAGATAAAGCCCAAGCCGATGACGAGCGCCGGAATAACAATGAAAGACATTGCCTTTTCGCTCCAGAAAGTTGTGACAAATGCCGCTATCAAAGATACACCGATGATAAGCGTACCTGTGCCGACGGCTCTCCCATACTTCGGTACATCTTCTTCCTTGACCTTTCTTCGGTTGTAGGAATGTATTGTGCTGATATTTCCAGTCATATTCACGATTCCAATAACGGAGATGAATATGCCTAAGATCAACAGAGCGATATTATCCATTCGCTTCCTCCTTAAAAATAAAACAGTTCTTCAAATTTCTTGTCCAGAGCAATGCAGAGGATCAATGCCAGCTTTGCGGTCGGATTGAATTGCCCTGTTTCAATGGAACTGATTGTGTTTCTCGATACACCAATCATTTCCGCCAGTTGTGTTTGGGATAGCTTTTTCTCTGTGCGTGCTTCCTTGAGGTTGTTTTTCAATTTCAGTTCGTCATTCATCCCTTGACCTCCACAAGCCGCAGGACAAAAAAGGTAAGAAATGTAAGGCACATCGCTAAATAGAGAATACCGAGGATCAAGTCGGTTTTTCTCTTTAGCCTTGCATACTTTACAAGAGTGTGGGTGGTAAGAATGCTAAAATAAACAACCCACGGACTCAGAAAGTATGTTTTTGTAAAGATACGAAAGATAAGCGTGAGAACAACGCAGACCGCAGCACCAACACGACCGGCAATATTTCCTGCCTGCGCGGTTACTTCCATCTCCGCCAAATCCCTGTTTTTGTTCTCTCTGCGGCTGCTTTCCAAAATCTTCTCTTTATTCATTGAACAGAATCGCTCCTTTCCAAGTTTTCTTGTCATTATTATATCAATGCCAAGTAAACTTGTCAAGCGCAATTATCTTACCGTCCTGTGTCTTTTCTATGAACGCCGCACTTTTTCGCTGCCTCGCAAAAAACCTATCTGCACATCATTCAGGAACTTGAAAACAAAGACATCGACTTGGTGATGCGCTCTCTTTCGGGTTTGAGCTAAAAAAACAAAACCGGCTTGCGCTGATTAAAGGTGATAAAAAAGATGCCATCCGAAAGGGTGGCATCTTAGTTATTTGTCGTATCTTAGAAAATCGTTACAATGCTCCTGCTGGCGCAAACGGTAGCCCTGAGAAATCAGCGTATCGGCTTTTAGAGCGACAAGGTTAATATCTGAGTTCAATGTCCGTGCGATCTGCTGCGTGTCGCATCCTCTTTCTGCAAGTTCAAGGAAGTCCTCATCTGATAGTGAAATCTGTGCGGCAAAGAGATTGGCTTCGTACTCCATACGGTTGTCCCGCATATTGAAGATCTCAAACTCTTTGAAGCCACCGACTTTCGTGGCTTCCTCCCGGTGTAAAGCATCGTGCCCTAATTCGTGAAGTAGCACGATGTTCTCCATAACCGGATGCAGATCATTTTTGATAAAGATGAAGCGATTACGCATCAAGACTTTATATGCTCCACGCTGTTCATTGAACGGATAATACATTACCTCGACTCCTAAGTCCCTTGCTATTCTGAGAGGATCACGGGTTCCGCATTGAGCAACGATGGAGTTTGCTTTTTGTACGATTTCCGAAGTGCTTACATACATCGGCTTCACCCCTTTTCAGTTTGTTCCTGTTTCCATTCTAACACACAATGTGTCCCATAAACGGGACTCAGTCCTGCTTGCCCTTAGAACGGTACTTCTTTGGGGTGTACTTTTTGTTTTTCTCTTTCGCCAGCCAATAGGCATCCATAATAGCTTGCATCATAACATCCATATCATCCTGTGCCAACTCGCCGCCGGTAAACAAACCAGTTACTTCATCTGTGAGCTGTTGCGCTTGTTTGGCACCTCGTGCGCCGTACTGCTCCGCAGCCTGAGCAACGAGCATACCATCCGTACCCAGAAGCTGATCCACGGAAATATTAAGTGCCTTTGCCAGCTTCTCCGCTGCATCCAAGCGAGGACGAGAGGTTCCGCATTCGTATCTCTGTATGGTACGGGGGGAAACACCGGAAACCTTAGCAAGCTGCTCCTGCGTCATATCATTTTTTTCTCTCAGCCCTTTTAATCTGTCGCTGAACTTCATTATCAATTCCCTCCATAAGATTTCTATTTTTAGCAACACGACACTTTTTTCGTCACTTCTTATTGACACGACATTGGTGTCGTGCTATAATCTGAATCACAACAACGACACTTATGTCGTGTTCATATGATACAACACGACACTTTGGTTTGTCAAGAGGTTTCGCAGAATTTCCAAGAAATAAGGTGATTTAGTTGAGCAGATCAATACTGCATTGTGATATGAATAACTTCTATGCCAGCGTTGAATGTATGCTCGACCCAGCTTTGAGAAAGTATCCGGTCGCTGTCTGCGGCTCGGTGGAAGAAAGGCACGGTATAGTCCTCGCCAAAAACTATGCCGCCAAAGCATTTGATGTAAAAACAGGCGATGCAGTGTGGCAAGCGAAGCAGAAGTGCAGAAACCTTGTTGTGGTGCCTCCGCACTTTGAGGAGTACATCAAATATTCCAAGCTGGCAAGAAGCGTTTACAGCCGCTATACCGATCAGGTCGAGCCTTACGGAATGGACGAGTGTTGGTTGGATGTGAGTGGTACAGAGAACATCTTCGGTTCACCCGAAAAGGTGGCAAATGACATAAGAGAAACGATCAAGTTTGAGCTGGGATTGACTATCTCAGTCGGGGTGTCTTTCAATAAAATATTTGCCAAGCTCGGCTCGGATATGAAAAAGCCGGATGCCGTGACGGTCATACCGAAAGACACTTTCCGAGACAAAATATGGGGACTCCCCGCAGCGGACTTGCTCGGTGTGGGACGGGCAACGCAGCGTGTATTAGATAGCTATTGCATTAGAACCATTGGCGATTTAGCTAAGACCGATCCTGACTTTCTGAACCGACGGCTCGGTAAAAACGGAATTGCCCTTTGGCAGTATGCAAACGGTAATGACCGATCCCGTGTTATGAACGCCGACTTTGTTTCTCCGGTTAAGAGCGTGGGACACGGAATTACTACCATCGAAGATTTGGAGAACGACGAGCAGGTGTGGCCCGTCTTTCTCGAATTGACGCAGGACATCGGACATAAACTCCGTGTTCACAAAAAGTGTGCGGATGGAGTCGCCATTCACATACGGGACAACACACTTTTTTCAAAGCAATGGCAAACGGCATTGGATATGCCTACACAATCCCCAATGCTGATCGCAAAAGCGGCTTTTGCCCTCTTTGAAAAAAGATACGACTGGAGGAACCCGATTCGCTCAGTCACGATTCAGGCAATCAACTTGGTGCCACAGGACACGCCCCGACAAGTCGATTTGTTTATGAACATCGAAAAGATTGAGAAAGCAGAAAGGCTCGACCAGTGCATTGAAACCATTCGCCAGCGGTTCGGCAAGAACAGCATCCGCAACGGTATTCTTTTTCAAAACCTCCGGATGCCGAGTGAAAAGCCTGAGATTACTATGCCGACCGGGGTGCTTTGTTAAGGAGGTCAGTATGATTAGTACAAGCAGTAACAAGATTGATGAAATTGTTGCGCCTGATGAGATCGAAACCTATGTTTCGATGCCGTCCTGTTTGTTGCAGGGGTGCAGTAATGATCTGATTATTTTCCGTGCAGATGGAGGAAACCATTTCACCCACTACGGTATTTATGAGGGAATGTTTCTTATCTTTGATGTCAGCAAAGATTTTAAGGACGGACACCTTTCCTGCTATCTGAACAATTCGGGCGATGATCGTCCTAAGTTCAAAGTTTCTGACAAGCCATTGGATGGCTACCGTCATTTGGGTAGGTTGGTTGCCAGTATGAAAAATTATGAGGTGTAGAGATGGAAGAAGAACGGCGAAAAGTGTATGTGGAGGTCGATGTTACCCACAGGACAGATGGGACAGCTCGACCTCAGAGAATTAAATTTGAAAATGGTGAGGTCTACGAGATCGACCGTGTAAAGTATTGTTGCAGAGCCGCATCGACGAAGGTCGGCGGCACAGGACTGCGTTACACGGTATTGATATGCGGCACAGAAACTTTCCTTTTTGATGAAGAAAACGGAAAGTGGTTTGTGGAAGGCAAAAACAGAGCAACTCTCTAAGGATGCCACCATTCATCAGCCCTGAAAGCGTTAAGGAACTTAATGAGGTGATGTGCGTGACAAATGATAATTGGACACCTATACCGATGTACTGCTCCAACTGCGGAGAATTACTTTACGGTTATAGAAATGATGAGGGGAAAATCAAGTATGAGTGCAAAAGGTGCGGAACCGTAGCGGTTCGAGTCCAAAAAGGACGACGACACGACAAGATTGACCTCTATGCCCCGGAAGGGCAAGTCCGGTACTATTGATCGGATAAAACTGAATACGGCAAAACGACGGAATGGTTGAGGTGAAACAGACTGCGTAATTCCATCTCCAGGTCACTTGCTTTGAACACTTCGGTTGGTTAAACCAAACTTGCTATGCAGATATGAGAGGCCACCGACAAGACAGTAAGCCATAGGCTTAGTCTGTCTTGCCGGTGGCTTCTTTTTTTTCGGCAAGAACAACCGACCAAGGGCTTCCGGCAGAGAAATCTCTGAAAGGAAGCCTTTTTCGATGTTGAACAAGTGGCTCTGTTATATCGCTGAATATCCGTGATCTCCGAATTTTGAACCCGAACACCAAATTCAAAATTCAAAGGAGATTACGGTAATGAGAAAAATATACCTTGTCAAAAAGAACCCCGAGCTGCCCGCTGACGGCAATAACTGGCTCGTAATGAATAGCTTCGAGTTTAGGAACTTCATTCAGACCCCGGAAGGGCAGAAACGAAGAGATCGCTTTGGGCAGTTAGACGCTTGCTCTGTTGACGATGTGATCATCATCGCAGAATGTGGAACCGAAACCGCAAAGCAGTGGCGATCTGAAAAGGATAGACACGATTATCTTGTGTCAATCGAGAATCAGTCCGGAATGACGGTGTTTTCCTATAACACACAGACAACCACAGAAGATGATATGTCTGGCGAGGAATTGCTGGTGGATCAAGATTGTTCCGTCATTGATGCCATTCTCAAAAAGGAGGAGAAAAGCACCCTCTACGCAGCCGTGGCAAAATTGTCACCTGCCGAAATTAACTTGATGACCAGTTTATATCTTTGTGATGACCCCATAGGACAGCGAGAATATGCACGGCGCCACGGAGTAGCTGTAACGACAATTAATCATCAACTGACTGTTGCCCTGAAAAAACTCAAAAAAATGCTCCCAAATTAAAATTTGCTTCGTACAAATCGAAAAAAATTTCCCAGTTGGTTAGTAGAGGGCAAAAAACACGAACAGATAGGAGCATAGATAATGAAACAGGTAATGATGGTCAAATTCGACTCCCCGAAATGGAGAATGATTGATGAGTATAAGGTTGCAAACCCGTTTATTGATGTCGGTTTTCGGCAGGTCAAGGATGTCGTTGACTTGCGTGTATTCGACCTGCTGAACATTTGCCGCATCAATAATAACAGGGCTGAAGAAATGCTTCTTTGCATTTACCATCTTCTCCAGCCGGACAGACGGATTGACGAAGGCATTTATAACGATGAGATCGACCAGTATTTCTCGTATCGGGAATGGAAAAAGAAACACCAGCCTTTAAGTGGAGTGACCGTAAGGGAAATCCTCACAACTGAAGATCTGAATGAGGGTGCTTTACTTCGGATTTTTGATGGAGTCACCGCTGCTTTCTACAAATCCGATGAGTACAACAGTCGAGAATATCGTTATTCAAGCCTTTCGGAGTTACGCAAGGCTATGAAGCATAAGGAGGGCGGCACGAATGGGAAAGCCCAGTAAGGACTATGCCGTTCCTCTTTGGGAAAAAGCAAACCTCACCGTTTATGAAGCGGCAGCCTACTCAGGGATTGGCGCAGATAAGCTAAGGGAATTGTCCGATAGAGAGGATTGCGAGTTTGTCTTGTGGAACGGCACAAAGCGGCTCATCAAAAGAAAAAAGCTCGATGAGTTTTTGGAAAGAGCCTATTCAATCTAACAATCAACGATGCGATTCGCAAAATCGCATCGTTGTCCCAAACGGCGGTTATCGGTATCCTAAAGCCAAACGAAAATGAAGGAGGAAACCGATATGACCAAGCAGGAAAAAGATAACCGAGTTCCCCTTTGGGAAAGAATGAACCTGACTTTAGAAGAAGCCGCCGCTTACACTGGTATCGGAACGGATAAACTTCGTGAGTTGTCGAATCGTGAGTCGTGTGACTTTGTTCTATGGGTCGGTACAAAAAGGCTTCTAAAGCGCAAGCAATTAGAGGAGTTCCTGATCAAGAGCTTCTCAATCTAAAACAGGAGGTTGCTATGACTAAAAAGAAACAGGTCGGCGTAAGATTCGACAGCAACCGTACCCGACTTAAAACAGGAGAAACCCAGCGTCCCAACGGCACTTATGCGTACCGTTGGTCAACGCCTGACGGAAAAAGGCATTCTATTTATGCTCCGACGCTGGAAAAGCTGAGAGAGCAGGAAGAACAGATTATCGTGGACAAGCACGACGGAATACGGTCGGATGTCAAAAGCATCACTGTAAATGAGATGTTCAATCTTTGGTGTCAGCTCAAAAGAGGAATCAAGGACAGCACATTCAAGAATTATATTTATATGTATGAGCTGTTTGTAAAACCGTCTTTCGGAAAGAACCGACTTGTCCAAGTAAAAAAGTCTGATGTGCGGAAGTTCTACAACTCCCTTGCTGACGGCAAGGTTCTGAAGATTGCCACGATAGATAATGTCCATAATGTGCTCCACCAAGTTTTTCAGGTGGCAGTCGATGATGGAATGATTCGACAGAACCCAACAGACAATATGCTCAAAGAACTGAAGCTCTCCCACGGCTTTGAGCGTGAGAAGAAAGAGGCATTGACCGTGGCGCAGCAGAAGTTGTTCTTTGACTATATGCTCAGCCATCCCAAGGACACCCACTGGTATCCAGTGTTCTATGTTATGGCAAACACGGGGATGCGAGTCGGTGAGATCACCGGGCTTCGCTGGAGCGACATTGACTTGAAAAAGGGCATTATCCGAGTCAACCACACGCTTGTTTATTATAATCACCGTGACGAAAAGGGATGCTACTTTTCCATCAACACGCCCAAGACAAAAGCAGGTGAACGAGAAATCCCAATGACCGAGGGGGTGAAACAAGCCTTCTTAATGGAGCGAGAGTTTCAATCTCAGGCTGAAATCAGCAGTAAGAGCCGAGTGGACGGTTATGACGACTTTATTTTTGTCAACCGTTACGGGGATGTTCAAAATCAGGGAAACCTCAACAAAGCACTCCGCCGTATGATGCGAGATTGTAATGATGAAATCCTCGAAAAATATGGAGCAGACTCTGATCCGGTTCTGCTGCCACAGTTCAGTTGCCACATTCTCCGGCACACATTCGCAACAAGGCTATGTGAGTCGGGAGCAAACCTCAAATTCATTCAGAGCATCTTGGGACACGCTGATGTATCGACGACGATGAATATCTATGTTGATGTAACCGACGCTTTGAAAAAGAAAGAGATCACCGCCTTTGACGATTATATGACAACTAAGCTGGAAATTTAAAGGAAAGCACTCTGTGAGTAATTCGCAGAGTGCTTTCCCTTTTTCGCACATTTCTCAAAACTGAGGATGGAAATTATACTATAAGCAGTAATGAGAAATGGAGCGTTCAGATATGGAGAATAGTTTAAGCAGGATGCGACCGCATCTTGTATCAGAATGGTCAGAAAAGAACTTCCCGATGACTCCTGATACCGTGACCTTTGGGTCTAATAAAATTGTGTGGTGGAAAGGGGCTTGCGGTCACGAATGGCAGACAAGCATTAAAGCTCGCTCCGCAGGCGAGCAATGTCCAATATGTTCGGGAGCGAGGGTGCTTCGAGGTTATAACGACTTTGAAAGTAAGTTCCCTGAGCTTGCGAAGGAATGGTCGCCCAAGAATGAGCCGCTAAGACCGTCGATGATTACAGCGGCTACGCACAGGAAGGTAATATGGCAGTGCAAGCTCGGACACGAATGGACGGCATCCGTGAAAAGCCGGACGGTGAACGGTACGGGTTGTCCCTACTGCTCACACAACTTTGTGCTACCGGGCTTCAACGACTTGGCAAGCCGTTTTCCTGAAATCGCTGCGGAGTGGTCAGAGCGCAATCTTCCGCTGACGCCGGATCAGGTTACGGCTTTCAAGAATATTAAAGTTTGGTGGAAATGTCACTTGGGTCACGAATGGAACACATTGATTTCAACCCGTGCAGGAGGAAGTCAGTGTCCCTATTGTAGTGGGATAAAGCTACTCAAAGGCTTTAATGACTTAAAAACAAAGTACCCTTCCCTTGCCGCAGAGTGGTCGGAAAAGAATCTGTCGTTGACTCCCGATGCGGTCAATGAGAAGTCAACTAAGAATGTTTGGTGGAAATGCAATACCTGCGGCTATGAATGGAAAGCCGTCGTCAAAGCACGGGTCAAAGGCGGTATGTGTCCTGTTTGTGCTGAGAGAGCCGTTCTGCAAGGCTATAATGACCTTGGGACAACTGATCCTTACTTGCTTTCTGAATGGGACTATGAAAAGAACTCCAAGTGGACACCGAGCAATGTATCGAGAAACTCGATGAAGGTCGTTTGGTGGAAATGCGGAGCAGGACACTCTTACCGTGCCAAAATCACAGATAGAACTATTGAGCAAAAGGGTTGCCCTCAATGTGAAGCGGAGTTTCAACAGACTCTCCCGCAGATGCTGATAATGATGTATGGAGCACAGAACGGCATTACGGTCAAAAGCAATAGCGACTCGGAGCTTGGAATGCGACTTGTTGCATACCTCCCTGAATTACATTGTGCGGTCGATATTGCCGGAGCAACCGTGACGGAGAAAAGAGAGCAAAGCGTGAAAGCCCACATTTGTCAAAGTAACCGGCTGGGTTACTACCTTATTAAAAGAACTGCGGATGCTTCGCAAATGGCAGCGGAAATCAAAACGCTATTTATCCGCAATCATATCTATCTCCATACGGATTCCGAGAAAGATGTTCAAGTGCTTCGAGAGAGATTTTTAGAATGGAAATATCGAAATGCTTGTAAACTGAACGGAAAATATTGAGTTTCGTTAAGCCGTGTGTTATACTGTTTTAGTCGTAAGTTTCAGTATAGCACACGGCTCGTTTTCAAAAAAATGAAGCCACCTTACGCCAGCTTACTCCACGGCTTACGCCATTAGATTTTCCGCCATCTGAATTAGGCGTAACTGAGCTTACCCCAGCTTCAAATGAGTAGATGCCGGTCGGGACTTATAGACGCTAAGCGGAGCTTATCTAAGGCTGGTCACGAAAATCCCCACAATGAAGTCCTTAGATGGTGTAAATAAGAAAAATGATGTAAATAATACAGCTTCTGAAGCACCTGAAAAAAATGTAAAAACTGAGTCTGAAAAGATTGATTTTTCTAAGGTAAAGGTAGAGCCTTTATTTGAGGAATTTGTTGATTTTGATACATTCAGCAAGTCAGATTTCCGTGCAGTAAAGGTTAAAGAGTGTGTTGCAGTACCGAAGTCAAAGAAACTGTTACAGTTTACGCTTGATGACGGAACAGGCACAGACAGAACTATTTTAAGCGGTATTCATAGCTTTTATGAGCCGGAAGAACTGGTTGGAAAGACTCTTATTGCTATCACAAATCTTCCACCGAGAGCTATGATGGGCATTGACTCTTGCGGTATGCTCCTCAGTGCTATTCATGAAGAAGAAGGCGAAGAAAAGCTTCATCTTCTGATGGTTGATGACCACATTCCGGCAGGTGCAAAACTCTATTAAGATGATGTAAAGATGTACCGTTTTACTAAATAGACGGGACATACTTCATTTGATAAAAAACTGAAAACACAGCGATTTACATCAAACTTACATCATTTGATGCAGAAATCGGTGCAAGCAAGAAAAAATCGCATAATTAGTACGATGAATGGGCAATTCCAAATCGGGATTGCCCATTTTTTTGAAGAAATATAAAGTGATGGAGATAGTATGTTGCGGAAGGACATAAAACAAGTGATTTGTTCTCTTGTTTCTGAATTGGATTTTTATTTTGAAGAAAGAGGATTTAAAAGAAGAAAAAACGGACTTATCTATGTGCGGAAAGTTGGTACTACTATTCAAAAAATTGATATGGTGTTTTTCTCTAATCCATCGTATTATCAGAATGTATTAGCACATATATATCCTCATATGGAGATTCTTTTTCCTAATGTAAATAGCACGGCTAAGATTTTTGCTAGTAAACTAATTCCAGAAAAATGGTTAGATAAATTTACGATTAGACAACCTATACAGATATACTCAAATTCAGAAGATTTCTGCCTTAAAGATATTAGTAATTATGAGTGTCTAAAAGAAGAAATGCTTGCTTTTTTCAAAGAGTATACTATGCCTTTGCTTGAACAATTAACTTGTGAAAAAGATTATTTGGCACTTTATGAAAATAAAGATAAACGAATCATATGGGATGATAATCAATTTTTATATATTGCAAGTGCATATTTTAATGAACATAGACTTAAAGAAGCAACTCAAGTAATTGAAAAGCGGTTCGGAAAGCCGGGATTACGAAAACGATATAAACAAGTTTTTGATTTTATTGAAAACATAGATTGCTCAGACGGGTATAAAGGAAGATAATATTATGGCGACTAAAAGTTTTAGAATATTTGCGACAAAAGAAGATTTATTCTCCATTTTTTCTGACTTTCAGCAAAATGTTAAAATTCATTATTTCAAATGTGGGCGTATGTATGACTTGATAGAAACCTCTGATATAACGAAAGATAGTCTTTTTGGTATTAACCAAAAGGGCAATCTCCTCAACAGTCAATGGCTTGTATGTTATAGTGATACAATACCTTTGAAGAGAAAAAACAATATGTGCCTAGATAATAATATTTTTTTCTTAGACCAAGAAGTAAATGAGTCTTCTGCTGTTATAAATATAGGTGGAATTTATGAGGATAAAACTCTGTTTCCAACGGAGATAAGTACAATTTGGTATGAAAAATCAGAATCTAAAGAACTTTATACTATGTTAAAAAAATCGTGTAAAAAATATACGGCTTGTACTCAACATGGGTATTTAATAGGAAAAAACGCATTATTGTGTAAAGAAAAATATCGTTTTTGTACAATAAGTATTGATAGTCCTCGAATATATGATTTAAAATTAAAATAGAAAAGAAACAGTTTTGGAGAGGTACTTTAAATGGAATTGAATATAAATTCTCCGGCTTATTTTACAAATCATTATGGAGTAGATGATGAGGTATATAGATATTGTCAGAATCTACATAATTACTTCAAAACAAAAGAATACAGTGAAACTTTAACTATAATTGGAATAACACCCATTGTTGCTCCAAAGGAAGTATATAATCAAGGATTATGGAAAGAGAAAGTTCAAATAGTATCTTTGGGAACTTGTGCAATGATTGATGTTAGAATGGATTTTGAAAGCTATTATAATGCAGATAGTGATGGAAAACTTCAGTTAATTGAAGAAATGCTTATCAAAGCTATAAAAAAGGTAAAAACAAGAGGAAAATTTGATTTAGAAAAATTCAAAGAAGATTTATTGAATTACAAAATTATAAAATGAAAAATGGATTGTAATGACGATAAATACACGAAAATGTTTGTGAAACCGAGTTATGGGAGTAATATGATGAACGAGCTAATTCAAAATATTATGGATAATGTAGATAAAAAAGGTGTTCAAAGAGATTGCAAAAAACTATTAAAAAAGTGTAATCTGAAATCTGAAAAGGATACGGGATTTATTACAGAATTAGCAATTTGGTTATATATTTACGGATATGAAAAGGAAGCAATTTCGGTTTGTGATTTATTTGCAAATGAAAAGTTTACCGGTAATTATACGCTTTGGAGTAATATAGACCATGCATATTGTCTAAAAGCAAGGATACTCAGAGAGCAAGGAAATCTAAATGAAAGCCAAAAAATCATCAAGTTTGTCAATCAGTACAGGCACCCTGAGCTATACATAAACGGTGTGGAACATTTTCTTAAAACATTGGATATAAATATTCAAAGCAATCTTGATTATAATTCCAAAGCAGGAGCAAGGGGTTGGAGATTATTAAAGTTTGAATTGGCGATTGCATATAGAGAAGCTGGAAAATATCCATTGCCAGATGAGCAGTTAGAAGAAGTAATTGATGAACTAAAGAGTATATTATCAAAAGAAGCATAATAGATTATATAGCCCTTTGAGAGAGGACAAATCCTTTTCTCAAAGGGCTTTTTCTGTTTATACGGATATTCGTAAACTACAAGATAAAGCCAAAACTTTATATACTCTAAGCACAAGGAGGTTGAGGTTTGGCTATGAACAACAGTTTAGCAGAAGTACACCCGGAGCTTGTTTTTGAGTGGTCGGAGAAGAATTTACCGCTTACACCTGATGACATTACTTTCGGTTCAAATAAAAAAATATGGTGGAAAGGTGCTTGCGGTCACGAATGGCAGACAAGCGTTAAGGCTCGTTCTAATGGAGAAAAATGCCCGATATGTTCCAGTGCGAGAGTAATTGCGGGTATTAACGATTTGGCGACATTAGAGCCATTACTTGTAAAACAGTGGTCGAAAAAGAATAAGATAAAACCGGCAGAGGTTTCTATTGGTTCTCATAAGAAAGTGATATGGAGATGTAAAAAAGGTCACGAGTGGGAAACTGCCGTTAAGAGCAGGACAATAAATAAAACAGGTTGCCCGTATTGCTCTCATAATAAAGTGTTGGCAGGATTTAATGACCTTGCAACGCTTCTGCCGGATATAGCTGCCGAGTGGTCGGACAGAAATTATCCGTTATTTCCAAATCAGGTTACGGTCTTTGCCAATCGTAAGGCTTGGTGGAAGTGTAAGGATTGTGGCAGAGAGTGGAACACCCTTATTTCTACCCGTTCCGGTGGTAGCAAATGCCCGTATTGCAGTGGGTATATATTTCTGAAAGGATTTAATGATTTGCAGACAACACACCCTGAAATTGCTTCGGAGTGGTCGGAGAAGAACTTGCCGTTGAAGCCTGATGAAGTAAATGCAAAGTCGAGGAAAAATGTCTGGTGGAGATGCAGTAAATGCGGTAACGAGTGGAAATCAGTTATCAATGCCCGTGTGAAAGGTACGGTATGCCCAGTTTGTGCAGAGAGAGAAGTTCTTGACGGATATAATGATTTGGCGACAACAGACAGTCAGCTTCTCAGCGAATGGGATTATGAACAGAATAAATTGAAACCGACACAAGTATCACGAACTTCAGCAAAGAGAGCGTGGTGGAAATGCAGGCACGGTCATTCGTGGAGTATGAAGATAAATGAAAGAACGATATTGAATAAAGGCTGCCGAATTTGTGAGCAGGAGTATTTGTCATTGTTCCCTGCTTTGGCGGTCAGTTATTATTCCAATAGGAAAGGCTTGAAAGCAGAACTTGGTTCTGACCGATTGCTTGGAGTTCCGCTTGAAACATACATACCTTCAGAAAAGTTGGCTATTGAGTCAGGAAGTGCTGACGAGAATATAGAAATAATGAAAGCATATATGTGTGAGCAACGAGGAATAAGACTGATTAAACTGCCGATGAAAGGCACTGAACTGGATTATGCCGACAGCTTAAAAAGAGCTTTTCAGAACGTACATATATTTATTTCTTCTGATACAGAGGAAGATGTGGAGATAATCAAAAATACATTTGAAAGATGGAGGGACAGCCAATGAGAGAGAAAACCTATCATCTATACTTAAATGAAGAAGAACGAAGCCGAGTGATACAATCGCTCATTGAACTGAAGAACAATTTAGCAGCTCAGGGACGATACACCGATGCAGTAGATGATGTCCTCTGCAAAGTGCTTGAAGCAAAGAAAAAGAAATTGAAAATTGAATACATTTAGAACGTGTTTTGCTGTCTGTTTCCTAACCGGAGCAGGCGGCTTTTTTAATTTCCAAAAATTTTTTTGAAATATTTTTGGAAAAGCGGAGATTTTGGGTGTGCATTTCATACCCCTTTGTCCAAATGAGTGAAGGGGTTCATTCCGGATAGCAAAAACGGAAGCCTTTTCGCTTGAAAATTGAATAAGTCATTCACTAAGACTTTATTTCTGATGATAGCCACTTTAGCAGGTACGCCGTGATTTCTGTATTTCAGAATAGCGAGAACTCCGGTTATGAGTATCAGGTTGCTCCTGATATGGCGATGACAGTCAGAATGATAATGATACTTCTCTACGGAGCTGGCGGAGTACCCGGCAGAGGTTAGAATCCTATGATACAGATAAGCAGTCTGTTCCTTAGTGACTTCCCATAAGCATTTTGCTTGGCAAGGGGTGTTGAGAACAAATATTGCTATGACCGATTAGGAAATGAATCGGTCAGGTACATAGCCATAATGCGGTGGCTATGAATTTTCAGAAAGGAGGGCAAAAAGAAGTGTCAAACTGCAAAACGATTTCCGTATGTAACCAGAAAGGCGGAGTCGGAAAAACCACCACAACAGTTAATCTTGGAGTCGGGCTTGCAATGCAGGGCAAGAAAGTATTGCTCATAGACGCAGACCCGCAGGGCGATTTAACGACTTGTCTTGGTTGGCAGGATACAGACGGCTTGGGTATCACGCTTGCAACGAAACTCACAGATGTAATCAATGAAACGATGACAGACCCTATGGTTGGTATCCTGCACCACGAAGAAGGTGTTGACCTTGTTCCGGCAAACCTTGAGCTTTCAGCAATGGAATTTAACCTTGTAAACGCAATGAGCAGAGAAACTACACTCAAGAATTATCTGAGTCAAGTGAAGAACAGATATGATTATGTAATTATAGACTGTATGCCTTCACTTGGTATGGTTACGCTCAATGCTTTATCGGCGGCAGACAGTGTTATCATTCCGGTTCAGGCTCAGTATTTGCCTGCAAAGGGTATGACACAGCTTGTGCAGACCATTTCAAAAGTAAAGAAGTATATCAATCCGGATATTAAGATAGACGGTATGCTGCTTACTTTGGTGGATAGCCGAACAAACCTTGCAAAGAGTACGGTGGAAGCACTCAGGGCAAACTTCGGTAATCAGATAAGGATGTATCGAACACAAATCCCGATTGCCGTAAAAGCCGCTGAAACTTCTTCCAAAGGCAAGAGCATTTATGCTTATGAGCCAAACAGCACAGTGTCTAAGGCATACGCTGAATTTACAAAGGAGGTGTTAGCCGATGGCAGGAAGAAAGAGCGACTTCACTCTCACGAAGCTCGATGATTTATTTACCACGCAGGCACAGCGAGATGAAGAACAGCTTTCAAAAATCCGAGATATTCCATTGGAGCTGATTGATGATTTTCCCGACCACCCGTTTAAGGTCAGGGATGATGAAGATATGATGCAGCTTGTGGAGAGTGTTAAGGAAAGAGGGGTTATTACTCCGGCAACGGTAAGGCAGAAAGAGGACGGCAGATATGAACTTGTTTCAGGACACAGACGAAAGCGAGCTTGTGAACTGGCAGGATTTGAAACCCTGAGAAGTGAGATTGTAGACCTGAACAGAGATGAAGCGACCATTTTAATGGTAGAGAGTAATTTTCAGAGGTCAGAGATATTGCCAAGTGAAAAAGCCTTTGCCTATAAAATGCGTTTGGAAGCAATGAAAAGGCAAGCAGGCAGACCGAGCAAAGAAAATGCATCCCCAGTGGGGATTGATTTACGAGGAAAGCAAAGTCTTGATTTAATGAGCGAGGAATGTGGCGACAGTAGAAATCAGATACACCGTTATGTCCGCCTGACAAACCTTGTTCCCGAGCTGCTTGAATTTGTTGACGAGGGGCGTATTAAAATGCGTCCTGCCGTAGAACTTTCCTATCTTGATGAAGATTGCCAGCGTGATGTGGTTGATGAAATCGACCTGAATGACGCTACCCCGTCACACGACCAGACAATCCGTATGCGAAAGTTATTCAACGAGGGCAACCTTACAACAGAAGCAATCCACGCTGTTATGTCTGAGGAAAAGCCGAACCAAAAGGAAAAAATCGTGTTGAGGGGCGACAGAGTAAGACAGCTTATCCCGAAAAATATTCCCGTCAGTCAGACGGAGGATTTTGTCTGCAAGGCATTGGAGCATTACAACAAGTTCTTGCGTAATCGTGCAGAGCGTGACAGCAGATAGCCTGTTTTACAGTTCCCCTTTCTCACACTCTAACCCCTTAGTTATACTTCTACCTACCGAAAATGATATATATTATCTCACTTGAATATAGCTATCTTAAAGTATATGTCTATCTCTAAGGGGCAATCGCACAGTATGAACGGACTGGAGGTGTATGGTAAAATGAAAAATTAACGAAAAATCCGCATTTGTTTTTCGGCAGGTAAATCTTGTCGTAAGAGAAAATCCACAAAGGCACATCGTAGAGATACGGTGTGCTTTTCAATTTTTACAGGAGGAAACGCAATGATAAAGTCAAAATTCAAAAGAGTCACGTCGCTTTTCTTGGCGACCCTTATGTGTGTGACCACTTTTGCAGGCATTGGCTCGACAACAGCATATGCTGCTTCGGGAGAAAAAGCCGATGTTTATATGGTCGATTTCCCTCGTGATGGCGATGCTAATTACGATGGGGTATGGGGACACAGCAATTTGACCTTGAAAAATGGTTGGCATACCGGACGTTCCAATTTTACCAATCTTAAGGCTATTGGCTCATACTCAGGCAATGTTGCTTATTGTATTGAGCCGGGAATTTCGCTCAAGGTCGGTCAGACAATGAATAAGTATGACGAAAATTATTTTAATAACCTTGCAGCCAACGGGGTTATTTCCGGAGATGAAATCCGTCTTTTCGTTGGTCGTATTTTACAGTATGGCTATCGTGGGACAATCTCGACATCTTGGAGGTCACAGAATGAAGCAGCAGCAAACAGCATTGCACAGGCTTATGCTACACAGCTTCTTATCTGGGAAACTGTTATCGGAGAGCGTGATGCGAACTTCAATCATGTAGCAGCCAGTGGTTGCAGCAATGTGAAAGATGTCATCAATGCAAAGCATCCGCTCCGCAATAAGATTTTCAGTTATTACAACAGTATGGTGCAGAGTGTACAGAACCATGCAACCATACCGAGCTTTTGTAATAAATCATCCGGTTCGGCAAAGACAATAGAACTTGAGTGGAACGGAAGCAAGTACACAACTACTCTGATAGACTCCAATAATGTGCTGTCCAAATATAATTTCAAGGCAAGCATCAGTGGAGTGAGCTTTTCAGTGAATGGTAACAAACTTACTGTTTCTATGGATACTGCACCGAGTAAGGAATTTACGATTACCGCAGCCAAGAAAAATGCAGTACGAAGAGGTGTGGTTGTATGGTCAGAGGGTAAACACGGTCAGAACTCCAGTGTGCAGGATGTTGTCAGCTATGCTCAGGAAGTAAGCGACAGTATCAACGGTTTTGTGAAGATGAAAGTCAGCTATGGTTCTTGTCAGATTGTAAAGACCAGTGAGGACGGCAAGGTTGACGGTATCAACTTCACGATTACCGGAAACGGTATCAATCAGACGGTTACAACAGCTAATGGCGGTAAGTTCCAGATTGATAACCTTATGCCGGGTATCTATACCGTAACCGAGCAGGCATACGATAAGTACGAGCCGCAGGAAACACATAGAGTTACTGTTGTAGCAGGACAGGTTGCAAAGGTCACTTTCAATAACAAATTGAAGCGTGGCGACCTTCAGGTAGTGAAGTCCTCAGAAGATAACCTTGTTGAAGGTGTGAAGTTCCATCTTTACGGTACTTCCCTTTCCGGTGATGCTGTTGACCAGTATGCAGTTACAGACAAAAACGGTGTGGCAACTTTCAAAGATGTGCTTATCAGTGGTTCTGAACCATATACTCTTGAAGAAGTGGACACAGCTATCCGTTATGTCGTACCAAAAAATCAGATTGCACCAGTGAAGTGGAAAGAAGTAACCACAAGAAACTTCAATAACATTTTGAAGAAGTTTACTGTAACAGTCACAAAGAGCGACGCTGAGAAAGGCGAAGCACAGGGCAATGCCAAACTTTCGGGAGCAGTTTACGGTATCTATAAGGGCGAAACACTTGTAGATAAGTATGTTACTGATGAAAACGGTCAGTTCACTACTAAAGAATATGTTTGTGATACCGACTGGACAATCCGAGAAATCACACCGTCAGAGGGATATTTGCTTGATAAGACTATCCATGAAGTAGGTGCAGACCCGAAACTTTATGAGGTGGAACACAACCTTACTTCCAATGATGTAACCGAGCAGGTAATCAAAGGCAATGTGGCTATCATCAAACATACCGATGACGGAGAAACAAAGATTGAAACACCTGAAAAGGGTGCTTCCTTTGAGATTTATTTGAAATCTGCCGGAAGCTATGACGCAGCCAATAAAGACGAGAGAGATACCATTGTTTGCGATGAAAATGGCTTCGGTCAGACAAAAGATATGCCGTATGGTATTTATACCGTACACCAGACTTCTGGTTGGGAAGGCAGAGAGATGATGGATGATTTTGATGTGTTCATTTCACAGAACGCACAGACCTACCGTTATCTTATCAATAACCGTAACTTTGAGAGCTTTGTCAATGTAGTCAAGGTGGACGCAGAAAGCGGAAAGAGTATTCCGTATGCAGGAGCAGGATTTAAGATTTACGACCCACAGGGCAATCAGGTCAAAATGACCTTTACTTATCCGACACCGACCACGATTGATGTGTTCTATACCGACGCAAATGGTTCTCTTGTCACACCTGAGAAACTGGATTACGGCAAGGGGTATTCTATCGTAGAGGTACAAGCTCCATACGGATATGTACTTGATGATACTCCGGTATATTTTGATATTACCGAAGAAAATTCCACAGAGGAAGGCGGCGTAACTGTTGTGAAAGTCAATAAGCCGAATATGGCACAGAAAGGTACTATCACGGTTGAAAAGACCGGAGAAGTATTTAGTGGTGTCAATGTAAGTGGTTCTGAGGACAGTGATGTTATTTATCAGCCTGCTTATGAAGTGGCAGGACTTGAGGGTGCAGTTTATGAAGTCCGTGCTGCGGAAGATATTAGCACACCGGACGGTACACTCCGCTATTCAAAGGGCGAAGTGGTAGATACTATCACAACAAGCTCCGATGGATTTGTTAAGAGCAAAGAACTTTATCTCGGAAAATACGAGGTCAAGGAAATTACCGCACCTGATGGAATGGTAGTGAGTGGCGAAACACATACGGTTGAGCTTACTTATGCAGGTCAGAATATCTCTGTTACCGAAACTTCCACATCATTCTATAACGAAAGACAGAAAGTTCAGGTAAGCCTTGCAAAAGCCATTGAAAAGGATAAGACATTTGGTATTGGCGACAACGGAGAAATCAAAAACATCAGCTTTGGTCTTTATGCCGCAGAAGATATTGTATCTGCAAGCGGTACCGTTATTCCGGCTGATGGACTGATTGAGATTGTCAGCGTAAATGAAAATGGAACTGCTGTTATGAAGTCAGACCTTCCGTTTGGCAAATACTATGTCAAAGAGATTGCAACCGATGAGCATTATATTCTCTCTGATACGAAGTATCCGGTTGTATTTGAATACGCAGGTCAGGATACCGCAACGGTTGAAATCAAAGTGAATGACGGAAAAGAAATCAAGAATGAACTTATCTATGGTTCTGTATCAGGTAAGAAGATTGACGAGAATGGAGAAGCACTTGAGGGTGCTGTTATCGGTATCTTCAAAGCCGAAGAAACAGAATTTACAAAGGATACTGCACTTATGACGACTACCTCTGCAAAAGACGGTAGTTTTTCTTTTGCAAAAGTTCCTTATGGCAAATGGATTGTAAGAGAAATCGAGCAGCCAAAGGGATTTGTTCTTGATGAAAAAGCGTATGAGGTCAATATCAGCGAAGCCGAGCAGGTAGTTGAAATTGAGATTGTCAATGAGTATGTTCACGGCAATATCAGACTCACGAAGGTGGACGCTGAATATCCGGATAACAAGCTTACGGGTGCAACCTTTGAGGTATATAAGGACACCAATGAGAACGGAAAGATTGATGATGGCGATGAACTTATCGGAAATCTTGAAGAAACTGAAACCGGAATTTATGAGATGAAAGAGCTGCTTTACGGAAAATATATTGTCCGTGAAACAAAAGCACCGGAGGGCTTCCTGCTTGATAAGGGAGAATACTCTGTTTTCATTGAGAAAGACGAAACAACTTATTCCGTTGAGAATAAGGCTGGAGTTGGATTTATCAATGAAGCTATGCGTGGAACACTGAAAATCGTCAAGACATCTTCAGACGGTAAGGTCAAAGGTTTTGCGTTCAGAGTAACCGGAGCAAACGGGTATGATATGACATTTGAAACAGATAAGAACGGCGAAATTGTGATTGAGGGACTTCGTATTGGCGAATATACCGTATCCGAAGTGGCAAACAATGCCTCTGCCGCATATATCACACCTGCCGACCAGAATGTTACTATCAAACTTGATGAAACAGCCGTTGTAAAAATGCACAATGAGTTAAGAGATACGCCGAAAACAGGAGATGATACCAATATGAAACTTTGGTATGTCCTTGCCGGACTTTCTGCTGTCGGTATCGCTGTAACTTCTGTTGTTGCACACAAAAAGAAGAAAAAGGAGAGTAACGAGTAATGGAAGCAAAGACAATTATCGCTATCGCATTAGTCGCCGTTATTGTCGGCGGCTTTATCTTTCTTCAGGTTAAAAACCGTAAGAAGTAAGTAACAAGCGAACATTAACCAGTCGGGGCAGAGCGTAAAAACTCTGTCCCTTTAATTTTTTGGAGGAACATTATGAAACAACAGAAAACGGTGGAGAGCCGAGTGCTTGAAATCTTAAAGGAATGCCCGATGTCGAGGTATGATGATATGCTTCTCATTCTGCATTATTACAACCAATACGGATATATACCTGCCGGAAATCTTCCGCTTGAGGATATTGTATTTAATTACCGAGCATACGGACTTCCTTGTTTTGAAACCATACGCAGGGCAAGGCAGAGAGTACAGTCCCTTTTTCCTGAGTATTCACGTAATCCGCAGAAAGAAGAACAGAGCGGCAGTATTTCTATTGTAATCAACATTAGCTAAGGAGGTATTTTCGTGAAAGACAAAGCAACTTTTCAGAATAAGGTCAAGGTGCTGAATAAACTCTTTGACTCCGGTTGTGATACGGAGAAAAAGTTGCAGCAGCTTGATATGGAAGCAATCCTGAAAATCCCGAATATCACGATTCCTGATATGGGTGTGATTATGGAGCTTCAGAAGAATACAAAGTCCGGTAAACTCTTTTCGTATTTGGGCGGAGGTTCTGATGAAGCAGTAAAAAATAAAGGTAACAATGAGAAGAAAGAGCCTGCTATGCAGGAGCAGAGATAAGAAACGATAAGGAGGTGCAAGGGTAATGGCACGAAAATATGACCTTATTTCTGAGCTTTACAACCGCACCTGCAAAACGGTTGTATCAAATCCTCAGAACTGGCAGGCATTCTTGGCTTCGGCTTGCCGAAATTATAAGTTACGCTATGACGAACAGCTTCTTGTATATGCACAGCGACCTGACGCAACAGCAGTTCTTGAGATAGAACAGTGGAATAGAATTTTCGGCAGATGGGTCAACCGAGGTGCAAGAGGTATTGCTGTTTTTGCTGATGAAAACCGTACAAGGCAAAGACTGACACATTACTTTGATATTTCAGATACCCACGAAAGCAGATATTCAAGAACAGTTCCGATTTGGGATATGCGTCAGGAATACGAAGCAGATGTGATTGAAACATTGGAAAGCACTTTCGGAGAGATTGAGAATAAGAGCAGTCTTGCCGAAGCGATTATGGGAGCAGCAAGAAATGCGGCAGAGGATAATATCCCTGATTATCTGCAAGACCTTTACTATGCAACCGAAGGCAGTTTCCTTGAGGAAGTGGACAATGATATTGTGGCTTCCATTTATAAAAATGTCGTAGCAAACAGTGTGGCATATATGATGATGTCAAGGCTTGGTGTTGATACAGACGGTTACTTTGAACTTGATGATTTCAGAGATGTTACCAACTTCAATACGCAGGAAACACTCAATGCACTTGGCTTTGCTACCAGTGATATTGCAGAAATGGGATTGACGGAAGTATCTAAAACAATTACCGCACTTAACCGTCAAAATCGCATAATTGTCGGTCAGGACAGAAATGAATACAATAAGGTTGAAAATAACGACGAAAGGAGTTTGGACAATGAACGAACTGACCTACACAATGGTGGGCGATTACAGCCTTCCGAACCTGAAACTTCCACAGCAGCCGGAAGTGACTTTGGGCAGATACGCTCAGATGAGGAGAAAGTTTCTGAAGGAACATCACAGAGTCCTTTACTACAATCTCCTGACGAGGGGCGAACTGACACAGCACTTGGCGGAAGTGGAACAGAGAGCCAGCAAGATGGAAGAAACAATCCTGAGCCAGATGGCACAGAAAGAGGGAGTGACCGAACAGATGAAAGCAGAGGATATGATGAAATGGGTTCGTCTGATGAACGCTCTTCGCAGCTCGGCACAGGAAATCGTGAAAGCGGAAGTGATATTCGTTTAGAGTATTACGATAGAACTCACGAGGACAAAAGCCTTCCGTTCTTTGGGCGTGATGAGGTAATCAATGAAATTCTCAGAACAACACCGCATTTGTCGGCAAGTCTGGAAGAAATCAAAGATTATTATGAACGCAATCTTGATAACAAAGACCGCACAGAGTATATAAAGAGCATTTTCAATAATGATTATACAGAGCTTACCCTAGAGGACGGCAGGACAGTAGGATATAAGACCTTTGAAAATGTTCTGCATTTGTGGGAGGGCAAATATGACAGCAGAACCGCACAGAGCTTTTATGATTGGGCTGTTATTGCCCGACACTTTGAAGCTATGCGATTACTGGGAGAATTAAGCGACAGCATAAAACCATTACCGTCGATGGACGGTCAGATGACATTCATATTAGACGGTCAGGCAGAGGAAAAGAAACCCTCTGCCTTTACTTTTTCTCAGGAGATTATCGACGCTGTTCTTACGAATGGAAGCGGATTTTCTGAGGGTAAAATGCGTATCTATGAACAGTTTGAAAAAAGCCTTTCTGCAAAAGAGAATGCAGACTTTTTGAAAAATGAGTACGGTTGGGGAGGCTCTTATCCCGTCATAATCGGAGCGGGAATTGATGAGAGCCACGACGGAAAAGGTATTACGATTACGAAAGGTATCGGTAAAGAAAATCCACATATTACACTTTCGTGGTCGCAGGTGGAGAAGCGTATCGGGGAACTTATCCGAATGGACAGATACTTAAATCCAAAGGAAAAAGAACACTATCCTCGATGGCTTGAAAGCCAAGAGGAACGCAGAACCAAAATTGCGGAAACGAAAAGAAATCGTGAGATACTCTCTAATGCACCGCCGGAACAAGAGGTTGAACCAACCGAAAAAGAACCTGAAGAAGCAGAACAGCCGCAAGATGTGCAGTATGAATATCATCTTGGCGATAAGGTGTATATCGGTGCTTCTGAGTATGAAATCTTATCTGTTGATGATGAGAGAGTAATGCTCTATGACTATGATATGCCACTGTTCAATAAGGAATTTTCACGCACAGAGTTTGACAGAAAAGTGCGAGAGAACCCGATGAATGAGCATTTGATTGTGAAGGAAGAACCTGCTGAAGAAAGAAATGAAGCGGAAGAAGTTCAGACCAATATGGGCAGTATGCCGATTGAGGATTATCGAGAGATAGTAGCTTCACAGTCAGGCTTTGACAGCTATGATGAGATGCATCGTCAGGGGTATCGCATAGGAAACGGTTATGATAAAGAGCCTGAGCCGGTAGTTCCGGCTTGGGAGCAGAAGAAAAAGGTCAAAGGCTTTGACCTGCACCCTGATGTGCCTATGGCAGACCGTCATACCTTTAATCTCAGAGAAAATGAGGTTGAAACGGTAGGTAAAAAGGAACGCTTCCGCAGAAATATTATGGCGATACAGCTTCTCAAAAAATGTCAGGAAGAAAACAGATTTGCCACGCCTGAAGAACAGATTGTTTTATCAAAGTATGTCGGTTGGGGTGGACTTTCAGAAGCCTTTGATGAAAATAATTCAGCGTGGGCAACTGAATATCTGGAACTTTCTTCGGTATTAACACCAGAGGAATACGCTTCGGCAAGAGAAAGCACATTGACTGCGTTCTACACGCCGCCCGAAGTTATCACAGCCATTTATAAGGCAATGGAGCAAATGGGCTTTAAGGAGGGCAATTTGTTAGAGCCGTCCTGCGGTATTGGTAATTTCATCGGTATGCTGCCTGACTCAATGCAGGATAGTAAGATTTACGGTGTGGAACTTGATACGATTTCCGCAGGCATTGCACAGCAGCTTTACCAGAAAACAACCATTGCGGCACAGGGATTTGAAGAAACCAATTTACCGGACAGCTTCTTTGATGGCGTTGTCGGAAATGTGCCTTTTGGAGATTTTAAGGTATCGGATAAAAGGTATGACAAGCATAAGTTCCTGATACACGATTACTTTTTTGCAAAGTCCCTCGATATGTTAAGACCCGGCGGTGTGATGGCTTTTGTAACGAGCAAAGGCACAATGGACAAGGAAACTTTAGCAGTACGAAAGTATATTGCACAGAGAGCAGAGCTTCTTGGAGCAATCCGATTGCCGAATAATACCTTTAAGGGTAATGCAGGAACGGAAGTCGTTTCGGATATTCTTATCCTGCAAAAGCGTGACAGACTGATAGATATTGAGCCGGATTGGGTTCATCTTGATACCGATGAGAACGGAATTAAGATGAACTCTTATTTTGTGCAGCACCCCGAAATGATACTTGGAGAAATGAAAATGGTATCGGGGCGTTTCGGTATGGAAGCAACTTGTATGCCGTATGAAAATGCAGACCTTGCAGCACAGCTTGATGAAGCAGTAGCAAACATTCACGGAGAAATCACGGAATATGAAACTGAGGAAGAACTGGAGGAGGAAGATAATTCTATTCCGGCAGACCCGACAGTGAGAAACTTTTCTTATACGGTGGTGGGCGATAAAATCTACTATCGTGAAAATTCCCGTATGACTCCGGTGGAAGTGTCGGCAACCGCAGAGAACAGAATTAAGGGTATGATTGCTATTAGAAATTCCGTCAGAACGCTGATTGAATTGCAGACAGAAGATTACCCTGACAGCGAAATCAAAGCGGAGCAGGAGCGATTAAACAGACTTTATGATACCTTTTCAGGTAAGTACGGGCTCATTAACAGCCGTGCAAATACCTCTGCTTTTTCGCAGGACAGTTCATTCTCTTTGCTTTCCGCATTGGAGATAATCGGAGAGGACGGAGAACTGGAACGTAAGGCTGATATGTTTTCTAAGAGGACAATTAAGCCGCATACTCCGGTTACTTCTGTTGATACGGCAAGCGAAGCGTTGGCGGTATCTCTTGGAGAAAAAGCCACGATTGATATGGACTATATGATGGAGCTTTCCGGTAAATCGGAGAATGAAATCTTTGAGGACTTAAAGGGTGTTATCTTCTTAAACCCGCTTTATGAGTATGGAAATTCTTACGAACCGAAGTATCTGATGGCTGATGAATACCTTTCGGGTAATGTCAGGGAAAAGCTGAGGATTGCAAAGAACTCGGCAGAACTCTATCCGGAAGATTATAAGGTCAATGTGGAAGCACTTCAAAAGGTGCAGCCGAAAGACCTGACTGCAAGTGAAATTTCCGTGCGACTTGGTGCAACTTGGCTGCCGCCGGACGATGTGCAGGAGTTTATCTTTCATTTGCTTGAAACACCACGCTATGCACAGTGGAATATCAAAGTTCACTTCTCTCCATTTACGAGTGAGTGGAATATTGAGGGCAAATCCTATGACAAAGGAAATGTAAGGGCATATAACACTTACGGAACTTCCCGCATCAATGCCTATAAGATTATTGAGGAAACGCTGAATTTAAAAGATGTGCGTATCTTTGATTATATCGAAGATGATGAGGGAAAGAAAAAGGCTGTCCTGAATAAAAAGGAAACAGCGATTGCTCAGTCGAAGCAGGAAATGATTAAGCAGGAATTTCAGGACTGGATATGGTCTGACCCTGAACGAAGGGAAAGGCTTTGCAAATCCTACAATGAGAAATTCAATAGCGTCAGACCTCGTGAGTATGATGGAAGCCATATCATCTTCAATGGTATGAACCCTGAAATTGAACTCAGGGAACATCAGAAAAATGCGGTTGCCCATATCCTTTACGGAGGAAATACGCTTCTTGCACACGCAGTCGGAGCAGGAAAAACTTTTGAAATGGTAGCGGCAGCACAGGAGTCGAAAAGGCTTGGACTTTGTAATAAGTCACTGTTTGTTGTACCAAATCACTTGACCGAACAATGGGCGGCTGAGTATTTGCAGCTCTATCCGGCGGCGAATATCCTTGTCGCAACAAAGAAAGATTTTGAAACCAAGAATCGTAAAAAGTTCTGCGGCAGGATTGCAACCGGAGATTATGATGCAGTCATTATCGGTCATTCACAGTTTGAGAAAATCCCGATGTCCATTGAAAGACAGAGGGCAATCTTAGAACAGCAGCTTGAGGAAATAACCGAAGGAATTGCGGAACTCAAGCGAAACCGAGGGGAAAACTTCTCAGTCAAACAGCTTGAAAAGTCAAAGAAATCCATTAAGCAGAAATTGGATAAACTCAATGACCAGACGAAGAAAGATGATGTTGTAACTTTTGAGGAACTTGGTGTAGACAGGCTTTTTGTTGACGAGAGCCACTACTATAAGAACCTTTATCTCTATACAAAAATGCGTAATGTGGGCGGTATCGCACAGACGGAAGCACAGAAATCTTCCGACCTCTTTATGAAGTGTCGTTACCTTGACGAGATTACCGGAGGACGAGGAACAGTGTTTGCAACGGGTACACCTATCTCAAACAGTATGGTGGAACTCTACACGATACAGCGATATTTGCAGTACAACACGCTTGTGAAAAACGGGTTACAGCACTTTGACGCTTGGGCTTCCACTTTCGGAGAAACCATTACGGCAGTGGAACTTACACCGGAAGGAACGGGATACAGAGCAAAGACAAGGTTCGCAAAATTCTATAACCTGCCTGAACTTATGGCAATGTTCAAAGAGGTTGCGGATATTAAGACAGCGGATATGTTGAACCTGCCAGTACCGGAAGCAAAGTACCATAACATTGCAGTAAAGCCGTCAGAAATGCAGAAAGAAATGGTTGCTTCCCTTGCGGAAAGAGCAGAACAGGTGCGTGGCGGTGGTGTGGATTCAAGCGTAGATAATATGCTGAAAATCACAAATGACGGTAGAAAACTGGCTCTTGACCAACGTATGCTCAACGATATGCTGCCTGATTTTGAGGGCAGTAAAATCAATGCCTGCGTCGATAACATCTATCGGATATGGGAGGAAAATACTGACAAGAAATCGGCACAGCTTGTGTTCTGCGATTTGTCAACTCCTAAGAATGACGGAACATTTTCCGTCTATAACGACATCAGGAAGAAACTGATTGAGAGAGGTATTCCAGAAAGTGAAGTGAAATTCATACACGAAGCCGACACGGATATGAAGAAAAAGGAACTGTTCCAAAAGACCCGCAAGGGAGAAGTCAGGGTGCTTCTTGGCTCTACTCAGAAGATGGGAGCAGGAACGAATGTGCAGGATAAACTTATCGCACTTCACGATGTGGATTGTCCGTGGCGACCTTCAGATTTGGAGCAGCGTTCCGGTAGAATTGTCCGTCAAGGCAATGAAAATCCGCAGGTTGATATTTACCGTTATGTAACAGAGCAGACCTTTGATGCATACCTCTATCAGCTTGTGGAAGGTAAGCAGAAGTTCGCAAGTCAGATTATGACGAGCAAATCTCCGGTTAGGTCGGCAGAGGATATTGATGAAACCGCACTGTCCTATGCAGAGATAAAAATGCTTGCAACAGGTAATCCATATATCAAAGAAAAGATGGACTTAGACATTCAAGTACAGAAGCTAAAGATGTTAAAATCCAATTTCTTATCAGAGAAATATGGACTGGAGGATAAGGTCATCAAGTTCTACCCACAACAGATTGCTTACTTGAAATCCCGTGTAGAGGGACTTACAAAAGATGTTAAAACAGCAAAATTACACCCGAAACCGATAGACGAGCAGCCGCTTGGAATGACGGTATCGGGTGTTTCTTATTCCGAAAAAGCCGAAGCAGGTCAGGCAATCATCAATGCCTGCAAGTCAATGAACAGTCCCGATGCGATACCACTTGGCGAGTACCGTGGCTTTCAAATGGAACTGTATTTTGATACGGTTCAGCGTAATTATGTTGTGAAATTAAAAGGCGAAACAAGCAGAGATGTACCGCTTGGCGATGATTCTCACGGTAATATTGTGAGAATAGATAACGGCATTGAACGCTTTGAAGAAACACTTGCTGATACGAAAAACAGCCTTGAAAATACGGAAAAGCAGTTTGAAACAGCGAAGCAGGAAATCGAAAAGCCGTTTGCCAAAGAGGAAGAATTGAAGGCAAAAACTGCTCGACTTGATGAGCTGAATATCCTGCTCAATATGGATAAAAAGGAAAATGAGATTGTCGGCGGAGAGCCTGATGAGGGCGAAGCAGTCGGCGGCAGAAAGGAGAAATCGTATGAGAGATAAACAGAAAGGCGGTGGTCGATATGCCATTTATCGCACCTGAGTTAATCATTCAGGCGAAGCAGATGGACTTATTAACCTACCTGAGAAATTATGAACCGTATGAGCTGGTTAAGTTTTCAGGTAACACCTATTGCACCAGAACCCACGACAGTTTGAAGATTTCAAATGGGAAATGGATATGGTGGTCGAGAGGTATTGGCGGCAGGAGTGCTTTGGATTATCTGATTAAGGTCAAAGGTTACAGCTTCCTTGAAGCGGTGGAAACCATTATCGGACACACAGCGATTCAGGCTCCAGTCTATGAAAAGCCACAGTCAAAAGAGGAAAACAAACCACTTCTTCTCCCTGAAAAATGTGCTTCCAACAGAGTGATTACAGAGTATCTTTTCGGGAGAGGAATAGATTTTGAAATCATCAATTACTGTATTTCCAATGACCTTATCTTTGAGAGTCTGCCGTATCACAATGTTGTGTTTGTAGGCTATGACGAGAAGAAAGAACCCAAATATGCAGCCTACCGTTCCACGAATAAGCGTAGGATTATGGGCGATTGCAGTGGCAGTAAAAAAGATTATTCTTTTCGGCTTGGTAAGGAAAACTTGGAGGAAGTACACCTCTTTGAGTGTGCCATTGACTTGTTATCCTATGCCACGCTTGCGAAGCTGAACGGGCAGGATTGGAAAGAAATGAGCTTTGTTTCGCTGTCTGGGGTGTATTCTCCGGCAAAGAAAATTGAGGACAGTAAAGTGCCGATTGCACTGGAAAAGTATCTTGGCAGCAACCCATCTGTCAGGAAAATCCGTATCCATTTTGACAATGATATAGCGGGCAGAAAGGCAGCACAGACCTTAAAAACCATTCTGCCGGATAAGTATGAAATCGTTGATGAACCACCAAAAGCAGGTAAGGACTTCAACGATTTTCTTTGTATGCGGATGGGAATTTACAATAAAAAAACACACGAAAGGAATGAAGAACGATGAATGATACAAAGATTAAAGTTCTCTTGGTAGAACCGGAAAAGTACCCGAAGGAAATTGTAATCGACGACAGTCTGGAAGCAATGCAGGAGGTTGTCGGCGGGGATATTGAGGAATATATGCCCTTTGATGATGACGTTGCAATCATCTGTAATGAGGAAGGAAAGATGAGAGGACTTCCGCTTAATCGTGCTGTTTATGTGCAGGACAACGATAAGAAAGGGATGGTTGATATTATCTGCGGCAAGTTCTTTATCTGTTATGCACCGCCTGAGAGTGAGAGCTTTCAGAGCTTGCCGGACGATATGATGAAGAAGTATAAGGAACAGTTCAAGTATCCTGAACGCTTTTCTAAGGAAGTGGGCGGCAATATCATGGCTGAACCTTTTAAGCCGAAATCAAAGGATTATGAGAGATAGTAGCCTGAGAACGGGGCAACCCAGAGGAGATGTTTAATCTTAGCGAGCAGACCATTTGGATAACCACAGGTTTCCAAACGGTACACTCGTTAGGGGTTGCCCCTAAGACCCCAAGCAAGAAAGGAGCATAAGCAATGCGGGAGATAGTATTGGTTGCCGCCGGGTTACTCATCGGCGGCTTTTTCGGAGTAACAACAATGTGCCTGTTTCAGATAAACCGGGACAGGCACTATATTTACAGAAAGGACAGCGATAAAAATGAGGAAAAGAAACATTCAGAAGATTGTTAGGTTAAGCCGAGATGAAGCTCAGGACTTACAGAAAAAAGCAAAGCGTTCTTGTATGTCAGAGTCGGGTCTTATCCGTTTGCTTCTCAAAGGATACGAGCCGAGAGAAAAGCCCGACGAAAGATTTTACGATGTTATGCGTGAGCTTTCTGCTATCGGCAACAACATCAATCAGCTTGCGGCAAAAGCAAACACCCTCGGATTTGTGGACGCACCGCAGCTTAAAAAGGAAGCCGAGCGTTGGCATAAGTTTCAGGCTGATGTGGAGCGTACTTTTTTAAGACCCGATAAGAGCGATATGAAATGGCAGTAAGTAAATTGTGGTCGGTCACATCAAGGCTCGGTCAGGTAATCGACTATGCCGCCAATCCCGAAAAGACTGCGGCAGATATTTACACCGAGGAACAGTATCAGGCTCTCCGTGACGTGCTTGCCTACGCAAAGGACGAAGAAAAAACCGAGCGTGAGTTTTTCGTTGAGGGTATCAACTGCAATCCGGCTACCGCAAGAGACCAGTTTGTTTCTGTGAAAAAAGCATACGGCAAAGACGATGGCATTCAAGCCTATCACGGATACCTGAGCTTTAAGGAACAGGACATATCCCCGGAGCTTGCACAGAAAATCGGAATGGAATTTGCAAACGAAGTGTGGGGCAAAAGATTTCAGGTGGTGGTTACTACACATCTGAACACGAAGCACCTGCACTGCCACTATGTAATCAACTCCGTTTCCTTTGTGGACGGCAAGCGGTTATGGGGCGATGAAAAAGCGTGGTTCAAGTTTCGCTTGGTTGCCGACCGTCTCTGTGAAAAGTACGGACTGTATTACAATCCAAACCCAAACCGCAGTAAGCAATCCTCTTATTACTATAAGCAGGAGCAAGCAGGTATGCCGAGCCGATATTCAATGACCCGTGACGCCATTGATGAAGCGATTGCACACAGCACCAACTTAAAGACCTTTGATTATATTCTCACGCAGATGGGCTATGAGCATTGTCTCAGCGACAGCCGAAAGTATTGGACGATTGTTCCGAAAGGATACAAGAAGCCGATACGACTTAAATCCCTCGGAGAGAATTATACCGAGGAAGCAATCAAGCGTAGGCTGACGGAAAATCAAAAGGTTCTCATCGTTCCTTTTGCCAAAGAAACGGTAAGAGTCAGGCAGTACCGAATGCCCACAAGAGAACACAAAATCAAAAAGGTCGGCGGACTGTATGGGCTGTATCTGCATTACTGCTATAAGCTGGGTTATCTGCCGAAATACAAAAAACAGAATACCGCAAGGCTTCACTATCTTTTGAAAGAAGATTTGCTGAAGCTCGACAAAATCACTCAGGAGACAAGGCTGCTTGGACGGGAGAACATTTCTACCGACGAGCAGCTTTTCTCATATAAAGAATCCGTGTTGTTGCAAATCAAAGCCTTGACTGACGATAGAACTCACCTGCGAAAACAGTTAAGAAGAAATTTGAGTGACGATGAGCTATCAAATGTCAAAGAGCAGATTGCGGCAATAACGAGCAAGCTGTGGACTCTCCGCAAAGAGGTCGGTCTTTGTGATGACATAGCCGAAAGGTCAAAGGTCATTGAAGCCAACCTTGAAACGGTTAGAGTTTACGAAGAAAAACAAGAAAGAAAGGAGCAGAACCGTAATGACAAACGGAGGTGATGCGGCAGAACAGGTCGTCAGGCTATCGCTTGAGGGCTTTGAAGTAGCCGCAAAATTAAGCGGAGCGGCAGCAAAGAATATTGCCGTTCTTTTAGTCTCTGTTCTCAAACAGGAACAGAAAACAAAAGGCAAGGCTCGACTTACCAATATGATTAAGTCGGGCAAGGAGCTGAAGGTGTTTTCTATCCCAAACAAGGACTTGAAGAAGTTTACCGAGCAGGCAAAACGCTACGGCGTTCTATACTGCGTACTCAGGGATAAAAACACAAAGGGCGATAATGTACCGATTGATATTATTGCCCGTGCAGAGGACGCTTCCAAAATTCAGAGAATCGTTGAGAGATTTGAACTCGGAAAAGTTGATAAGGCTGCGATTGTCACTGAGTCTCAGAAGGCTGTCGAAAAGCGTGAAGCTTTGGAGAAAGACAAGCCGACGAAAACCAAAAACGAAATCATCACTGAGGAAGCCGTCAGAAAACCTATTCAGAAAGAGGGGTATTCCCAGTCAAACCCCACAGTCGCCAAAACGGACAAAAACCCTCCGTCAAGGCACGACTCCGAGCCGGTAGATATGCAAACTGATAAGGGTACTGTAAGCGACAGACAGAGAAAGCCGTCGGTAAAAGCAAAGCTCGACCGATACAAGGCACAGTCCAAGCAGCAGAAAGAAGCAGAACGCAAAGAGCCGGAGGTATCCAAGCCGGAGGTCAAGAACGCCCCGGCACAGACCGTACACCAGCAGCCGAAACCCAAAAGCAAAAATGTGAAAGAGAGGTAATCACAATGACAAACAATTTTACCCCTGCTAAGGCAGGACAGCAGAGCAAACGACTTTCCAAAGAGGAATATGCCGAGAAGATGAAAGCGGAAAAAGAAGCCGTATATCAGATGGCGGACGACACCGCAAAGGCGATTGTTTCCGACCCGGAAAAGTTCAAAGCCTTCCTTGATACGCAGAGCCGTCTTGACCGATACTCTGCGGTCAACGCACTTCTGATTTTCAAGCAGCTTCCCGAAGCAAGCCAGCTTAAAAACTTTGACGACTGGAGCAAGGACAATGTGAAAATTCAGAAAGGTGCAAAAAGCATTTCCATTCTTGAACCTGTCGAGTATGCCAAGAGAGACGGTACGACCGGCATTTCCTACAATGTGAAAAAGGTCTTTGATGTTTCTCAGACCAACGGCAAGAGACCGCCTGCACCGACTGTCAACCGAGACCCGAAAGCACTCATTACCGTTATGCTGGATTCTTCCCCGGTTGAAGTGGAAGCAACAAATGAGCTTCCGTATCCCAATATGGCGGCGTTTTACAACAACGAGGAACAGACCTTGTATTTAAAGCGTGATGTGGGAGACAGCGTAGCAGTCGCTCAGTGCGTAGCACAGGAGCTTGGCCACGCACAGCTCTCCATCAACAGCGACAGTTACAGCAGAGCGGATATGGGCTTTCAGGCAGTATGTATCGGCTATATGCTTTGCAAAAAGTACGGCGTCGATACACAGAATTTTGCTATCAACCGTATCCCTGAAAAGCTCGCCGGCAAAGAGCCGAAGGATATTCGCTATGAGCTTTCCAAAACGAGAAACGCAATGGCGGATATTCACTCCCGTGTTTCCGATGAGCTTTACAAGAAAAAGCAGGAACGAAGCAAAGACTACGAAAGATAAGGTGAGACTATGGCAAAGGAAGAAATGTATCATATCGCATTGGACGATTATGAACACGGCATTATAATCCGTTCTCTCAACGACGAGAAAACAGATTTGATGAACGAGGGTAAATCTACCGATGCGGTGGACGACCTTATCATCAAGGTCGGAACTGCCCCAAAGAAAAAGTTCAGAGTTATCGAAAAGGAACGCTCCTGTGAATCGAGATAACGAAAGGCAGTCTGCTATCATTCTTTCCGTCATCGGTATTATCCCGGTCGTATGGCTGGCACTTCTGATTGCACCCTCTGTAAAAGGAGGATTGCCGGAAATACTGCCGAGCCTATTAACAGCGTTCAACAACCCATTCCATATTGAGCTATGCGAGGACAGCCTAAAAACTGTCCTCGTTTTGCTTCTCTGCTATGCAATGGGTATCGGGATTTACTTCTCAACACAGAAAAATTACCGAAGGCGTGAAGAACACGGCTCTGCAAAATGGGGCAACGCAAGAGCCGTAAACAAAAAATACAGACAGTCTCCGGCTTCTGCAAATAAGCTGATGACGCAAAATGTCTGTATCGGACTCAATGCGAAGAAGCACCGAAGAAACTTAAACACCCTTGTGTGCGGCGGTTCGGGAGCCGGTAAGACAAGGTTTTACTGTAAGCCGAATCTTATGCAGTGCAACACATCATTTGTCATTCTTGACCCAAAGGGCGAAATTCTCCGAGATACCGGAAAGCTGCTTGAAAGCAAAGGCTATGAGGTCCGTGTTCTCGATTTGATTTCAATGGAGAAAAGCCATTGCTATAACCCGTTTGTCTATTTGCAGAACGACAATGATGTGCAAAAGCTCGTGACGAATCTTTTTAAGAGTACCACTCCGAAAGGAAGTCAGGCACAAGACCCCTTTTGGGATACCTCGGCTTCAATGCTTCTGCTTGCACTTGTGTTTTATCTTCATTACGAAGCACCCGAAGATGAACAGAACTTTGCAATGGTAATGGAAATGCTCAGAGCCGGTGCGATTGAGGACGAGGAGGACACAAGACCTTCTCCCCTTGATGAACTGTTTGCGGAATTGGAAATGTCAAATCCCGACCACATTGCTTTGAAGTATTACCGTTCCTATCATTCAGGTGCGGCGAAAACCTTAAAGTCCATACAGATAACCCTTGCGGCAAGACTGGAAAAGTTCAACCTTGAAAGTCTTGCTTCTTTAACTACCACAGACGAGCTTGACCTCCCATCACTCGGAGAGAAAAAGGTCGCTCTGTTCGCTTTGATACCGGACAACGATTCCAGCTTTAACTTTTTGGTATCTATCCTTTACACACAGCTTTTTCAGCAGTTGTTTTATGCTGCCGACCATATTCACGGCGGCTCGCTTCCCGTTCCCGTTCATTTTTTGATGGACGAGTTTGCGAATGTGAGCCTGCCCGATGACTTTGACAAGATACTGTCGGTTATGCGTTCTCGTGGAGTATCGGTAAGTATCATCTTGCAGAACTTGGCTCAGTTAAAAGCCTTGTTTGAAAAGCAATGGGAAAGTATTGTCGGCAACTGCGACGAGTTTCTATATCTCGGCGGCAACGAGCAAAGCACCCACAAATATGTGTCCGAGCTTCTCGGCAAGGAAACCATTGATACCAACACTTTCGGAAAGAGTACCGGGCGAAGCGGCAACTACTCCACAAATTATCAGATTAGCGGTCGAGAGCTTCTTACCCCTGATGAGGTTCGTATGCTTGATAACCAATATGCAATTCTGTTTATTCGTGGAGAACGCCCCGTTATGGACTTCAAGTATGACATCTTGAAGCACCCGAATGTGGCACTTACAACCGATGGAAAGGCTTCTGCATATAAACACGGCGAAGTGACCATCAAGCACTCATCAATTTCTGTTCTTTCTATTAACCCGGAAGAACTTCCGGAGGAAAGCTACGGAGAAACCAATTACGAGCTTCTGTCCGATGAGGATTTTGAAGTAAATAAAGACTTATTTTAACGGAGGAAAACACAATGAACATTTTTAAGAAGAACAACGAAAAGAAAACTACTCAGAAGCTGCCTATGACTGGAAAGGTTCAGAAAGGCTTCCGTGCTTACTGCGCCGTAATCGCAGCAGCAACTCTTGTTTGCGGCATGAGCGTTACCGCTTTTGCCGCCAGTGACCCGATTACCGTAGTCAACAATCTGTCCGATTTCATTTTCGGTCTTATCCGTGCCATCGGTCTTATACTGCTTGGCTTCGGTATCGTTCAGGTCGGTCTCTCTTTGAAGTCTCACGACCCGTCTCAGAGAGCCAACGGTTTCCTGACTCTTGCGGGCGGTATCATCATTACCTTTGCAAAGGAAATCCTGACCCTTATTACCGGTTAAGAGAACACAGTTATCAAACGGGGCATACCTGGCATTTCAGGTATGCTCCTAATCTTAAAGGAGGTGCAAACAGATGAGTGATAACTGGGTAGTTCAGAACCTCGAAAATGCCCTTGAAACTTGGAACAGCAAGCTATCGGAAATATGGCAGTTGCTAACCACTTCGCCGCAACAGTTCAAAGGCGGAAGTATTTGGTCGGTAATGGTGAATATCAACGGAGCGGTTCAGGCTATCGGTCTTGCCTTACTCGTTCTGTTTTTTGTTGTCGGTGTGGTTCGCACCTGCGGAAGTTTTACCGATGTAAAGAAACCGGAACACGCATTAAAGCTGTTTATCCGCTTTGCCATTGCCAAAGGTGTGATTACCTACGGGCTGGAGCTTATGCTTGCCCTGTTCGACATCGTACAAGGTACGATTTCAACCATTATGACATCTGCGGGATTCGGTACGCCCAATCAAACAACCTTACCTGCTGAAATGGTAACAACCATTGAGAGCTGCGGATTTTTTGAGAGTATCCCATTGTGGGCGGTTACTCTTATCGGAGGACTGTTTATCACGGTCTTGTCGTTCATTATGATAATGACGGTGTACGGACGATTTTTCAAGCTGTATATGTACACGGCTCTCGCTCCGATACCGCTTTCCACTTTTGCCGGAGAACCGTCGCAGAATGTGGGTAAGAGCTTTATAAAGAGCTACTGTGCCGTTTTGCTTGAGGGAGCAGTAATTGTACTTGCTTGTATCATCTTCTCCCTATTTGCTTCTACGCCACCGGTAGTGAACCCTGACGCAGCAGCCGTTACTCAGGTATGGGCATATATCGGCGAACTGGTATTCAATATGCTTGTGCTTGTCGGTGCGGTTAAGATGAGCGACCGAATTATCCGTGAAATGATGGGCTTGTAATTTGATTTTTTCATATAATTGAGCTATAATATACTTGTTTGATTTACATTTGATAGAGCGAGCATATATCAAGCGTAAATCACTCCTGTCGTGGAAAAATGATTTGCAAGATTCACTACTGAAAAAAATTGCTCGTATTTCAGCAGTAAGGTTCAAAAAGGGTTCAAGGTAACCGACCGTTTCGTTATGCAATCATTGATAAAAACTGCTACGAAGAAAGGAGGTAAACACTATGGCTCGAAACAAGGGCGTGTCGGGTAAAACCCACACTAAACAACAGTTAGACGATTATGCAAATCAGCATAATCCTAACAACAAAGCATACAAAGCCAAAGTAACAAACCAAAAACAAATTAAGAAACAAAAGGGTAAAGAACATCCTGATTATGTTGCTGATTTGGATTGGATGTGTTTTAGCAAAGGTCCGTATGAATTTGATTAAAAACTGAATATGCTTTGAGTGGAAACATCAATCAGAAATGGTTGATGTTTTTCTTTTTGCAAGAAAGGATTATTATGGAAGTTAAAATTAACCGAGAGATACGAAATTATACAGAGTCAATGTTTTTTGGACTGTCGCTCAGACAGTTCATTTTTTCTGTCCTCGCCTGTGCGGTAGCGGTAGGACTTTACTTCCTCCTAAAACCGTACCTCGGAACAGAAACCGTATCGTGGGTGTGCATTTTGGGAGCTGCCCCTTTTGCAGCTCTCGGCTTTGTAAAATACAACGGAATGACGGCTGAGAAATTTATATGGGCGTGGATAAAGTCCGAGTTCCTTATGCCGAAAAAGCTGGTCTTTCATTCCACCAACACCTATTACGAATTGATGAAACCGACAATCGAACAAAAACAGAAGGAGGCTTATAAGAACAATGATTAAAACCCTTACAAACCTGTTAAAGCAGGACAAAGAAAAGTTTGTAGTACCAAAGGGCGTACAGGATTGTATTCCCATTACCGCAATCTATGATGACGGCATTTTCCGTGTGGGCAAGGACAAGTATTCCAAGAGCTTCAAGTTCACGGATATTAACTTTGCCGTAGCAAGCCGTGAGGACAAGGAAGCAATGTTCCTTGAATACTCCGAGCTTCTCAACTCTCTTGACAGCGGAGCTACTACAAAACTGACTATCAACAACAGACGGCTTAACCGTTTGGACTTTGAGAAAACCATTCTTATCCCCGAAACCGGCGATGAGCTTGATGTTTACCGAGAGGAATATAACAAAATGCTTCTCGACAAGGCGACCGGTGCAAATGCAATCGTTCAGGATAAGTATGTTACTATCTCCATCAACAAAAAGAGCGTGGAGGACGCAAGAACCTATTTTGCCCGTGTCGGTGCTGACCTGATTGCCCACTTTGCAAGACTCGGAAGCAAATGTGTGGAGCTTGAAACCGATGAAAGGCTGAGAATTGTCCACGATTTCTTCCGTGTCGGTGAGGAAACCGCCTACCACTTCAATATTAAGGAAACGAGAAAAAAGGGACACGATTTCAAGGATTATGTTTGCCCGGATACAATGGAATTTGAAAAGGACTACTTCAAAATGGGAAACCGTTACGGGAGAGTCCTTTTTCTTCGTGAGTACGCTTCCTATATCAAGGACAGTATGGTAGCTGAGCTTACCGACCTGAACCGCAATCTGATGATGTCCATTGACATCGTACCTGTTCCTACCGATGAAGCGGTGCGAGAAGCAGAGAGCAGACTGCTTGGGGTTGAGACGAATATAACCAACTGGCAGAGAAAGCAGAATCAGAACAATAACTTTTCTGCTACCGTTCCGTATGATATGGAACAGCAGAAAAAGGAAATGAAGGAGTTCCTTGATGACCTTACCACTCGTGATCAGCGAATGATGTTCGCTGTACTCACTATGGTTCATACTGCGGACTCCAAAGAACAGCTTGATAACGACACCGAAGCTCTGCTTACTACGGCAAGAAAGCATTTGTGCCAGTTTGCCATTCTCAAGTATCAGCAGATGGACGGACTGAATACGGCTATGCCCTTTGGAACACGCAAGATTGACGCATTCAGAACCCTTACCACAGAAAGCCTTGCGGTCTTTATTCCGTTCAGGGTTCAGGACATTTACCACGAAAACGGCATTTACTACGGTCAGAATGTCATCAGTAAAAATATGATTATTGCCGACCGCAGACAGCTACTCAACGGTAACTCCTTTATTCTCGGCGTATCCGGCGGCGGTAAATCCTTTGCGGCAAAGGGAGAGATTGAAAATATCATTCTTTCCTCCAACGCAGATGTTATTATCATAGACCCTGAGCGAGAGTATTCGCAGCTTGTAAAGGCTCTCGGCGGCGAAATCATCAATATTTCCGCTACTTCTCCGAGCCATATCAATGCAATGGATATGAACAAGGAATACGGCGACGGTGCAAACCCGGTTATCCTGAAATCCGAGTTCATTATGTCCCTTTGCGAACAGCTTATCGGCGGCACAAACCTCGGAGCAAAGCAGAAGTCTATCATTGACCGTTGTACGGCGAGCGTTTACCGAGACTATCAGCAGAGAGGTTATACCGGCACAGTTCCTACTTTGCAGGACTTCCGTGCGGAGCTTTTGAAACAGGACGAGCCGGAAGCAAAAGAAATCGCCCTTGCTATCGAGCTGTTTACACACGGCTCTTTGAATACCTTCGCAAAGCCGACCAATGTTGATACGGATAACCGACTTATCTGTTATGACATTCTTGACCTCGGCAAGCAGCTTATGCCTATCGGTATGCTTGTTGTCCTTGACTCTATTCTGAACCGTATTACACAGAACCGTGCTAAGGGTAAGCAGACATTCATCTTCATTGATGAAATCTATCTTCTGTTCCAGCACGAATACTCCGCAAACTTCCTGTTTACTCTTTGGAAGCGTGTGAGAAAGTACGGTGCTTACGCCACCGGCATTACGCAGAATGTGGACGACCTTTTGCAGAGCCATACGGCAAGAACTATGCTTGCAAACAGCGAGTTTTTGATTATGCTCAATCAGGCGTCAACCGACAGAATTGAGCTTGCCAAGCTCCTTAACATTTCCGACCTCCAGCTTTCATATATCACGAATGTTGACGCAGGACACGGACTGATTAAGGTCGGCAGTTCGCTTGTGCCGTTTGCAAATAAGTTCCCGAAGAATACGAAACTGTATAAGCTGATGACAACCAAACCGGGCGAGGGTGTATAACCCTTGCCCTATTCTGTATATGAGAAAGGAAACACCTATGAAAAACAAAATCTATATTGCCATAATCTGTGCTTTCAGCATTGTATTTGCCGTCAGTTCAGGTTTTCTCATCAAGCACTATTACGACTCTGCAAAGCAGGCGGAGATGTACGACAATCTGATTGAGGTTGTGGAGACCGAGCCTGAAGAAACCAAAGAGCCGATGAACTACTCCGAAGAAAAAACCCTTATCCCAGAGTATCAGGAGCTTTATCTGCAAAACAACGATATGGTCGGTTGGATTAAGGTTGAGGACACAAAAATCAATTATCCGGTTATGCAGTCAAAGGACAACCCGAACTTCTATCTGAAGCACGGCTTTGATAAGGCATACACCGACTACGGCTGTCCTTATGTTCAGGAAAACTGCGATATGGAGCTACAAAGCGACAATATCATCATCTACGGTCATCATATGAACGACGGCTCTATGTTCGCCGGTCTTATGAAATTCAAGGACAAGAACTTTTGGGAAAAGCACAAAACAATATCCTTTGATACGCTGACCGACAGACAGACCTATGAAGTAATTGCCGTGTTCAAAACCGTGGTTTATACGGACAGTCCTGAAAGCTTCAAATATTATCAGTTCGTCAATGCGGAGAATGCCGAGGATTTCACAGCCTATGTTGAGAAGTGCAAGGAACTGTCGCTTTACGATACCGGCGTAACCGCCGAATACGGCGACAAGCTCCTGACCCTTTCCACCTGTGAGTATTCCCGGACAAACGGCAGACTTGTTGTAGTGGCGAAGCTAATAAACGAATAATGCAACAGATATGGTTCAGCCTGCATAGAAAGGAGGGATTGTATGGCTGATATTAAAACGAAAGACAATGCAAAAGGTACGATACGAACCATAGATAAGGCTGCCGTTGCAACCCAACGAATGAAGCAGGCGTATATCGCTACAAAAGAAAAGGCAGAGCGGTCGGTAAATGCCAACAGCAGTTCTGCCGAGGAATATGCTTCCGATAAGCTGGAAAGCGGTATTGACGAGGTGGTTCACGATGGTGCTTATGCGTTCGATAAGGCGGGACGAAAAGGTGTAGAAACCACAAAAGAGAATATCCGCACCGCAAAGGACGGTATTCAGCGTTTCAAGCAACAGCGAGCCGAGCAGTCTTTACGAAAACAGGCTTCGCAGAATACAAGCTCGGCAATTAAGACTGTCGATAAGGCGGAAAAGACCATAAAGCAGTCTGCCACTTCCTCCGGAAAGAAAACCATTAAGTTTGCCGGAAAAGAAGCAACAAAGACTGCACAGAAATCGGTTAAGACGGCTGAGCAGACTGCAAAGACTGCGATAAAAACCAGTCAGCAAGCGGCAAAAGCGGCACAGAAAACAGCTCAGGCGACAGTTAAGGCTTCGCAGAAAGCGGCACAGGCGGCAAAAGCCACAGCCAAAGCAACTGCCGCTACGATTAAAGCCGCAGCCAAAGCCACCGTTGCCGCAGTAAAAGCAATCATTGCGGCGGTAAAAGGTCTTGTTGCCGCCATTGCTGCCGGCGGCTGGGTTGCGGTGGTGGTTATTATTGTTCTGTGTCTTGTCGGATTAATTGCCGGTTCTGTGTTTGGTATCTTCTTTTCGGGAGAGGATTCCGGCACGGGAATGTCTATGCAGACAGTCGTTCAGGAAATCAATCAAGAATATGATGACCGATTGGAACAGGAAAAGAACTCTGTAAGCTATGATGTGCTTGAAATGAGTGGAAGCCGAGCTGTGTGGAAAGAGGTTCTTGCGGTCTATTCTGTTAAAGTAAATACCGACCCTGATAATCCGATGGAGGTTGCCACGGTTGACGAAACCAAGAAGCAGCTACTGTCGGATATTTTTTGGGAGATGAACGATATTTCTTCCCAAACGGAAACGAAAACCCATACCGAAATCGAGGAAAGCGACGACGGACACGGCAATATCGTACAGACTGAAACCACGGTAACCGAAACATTTCTGTATATCACGGTAACGCACAAGACTGTTGATGAAATGGCGGCTATGTACGGCTTTAATCAAGAGCAGAAAGATTATCTTGCCGAGCTGCTAAAGGACGAAAACAACCAGCTATGGTCGCAGGTACTTTACGGTATCGGATACAGCGACGACCAAATCGTAACGGTTGCTCTGTCTCAGGTAGGTAATGTGGGCGGTCAGCCTTACTGGTCTTGGTACGGGTTTGACTCCCGTGTAGAGTGGTGTGCCTGCTTTGTTTCTTGGTGTGCCAACGAGTGCGGATATATCGACGCTGGTATTATTCCGAAGTATGCCGGTTGCGTAAACGGCGTACAATGGTTCAGAGACCGAGGACAATGGGCAGACGGTTCGTATGAGCCTTCGCCCGGTACAATCATTTTCTTTGATTGGGAGGGCGACGGTGTGACAGACCACACCGGTATTGTTCAAAGATGCGAGAACGGTACAGTCTATACCGTCGAGGGCAACTCAGGCGATACTTGCAGAACCAAAACATACCCTGTCGGAAGCTCTGTTATCTACGGATACGGTATTCCGGCATATTAAAAAAAGATGGCTGCTCGATTGAGTAGCCATCAAGTACATTATTCAAAATCGCAAAATGAAACTTAATTCTAAACGCTTTTGTTTGGGAGATTTGATATCATTTGATTTTTCCTGATACCTATTATCCTTATCCTATGGGCTTGCCGAATTTTTGCTATCATTTGGCTATCAAGGAAATGGCTATCAACGATAAAATTAGATTGGTTTCTCTGGTGGTTTACAACTACATTTTACCACGAAAGACAGGGAAATGCAATAACCTTCCTCGCTGTGGTGTATCAAGTGATCTTACTGAACATATGGCGCACCTTGTCCAGGCGGCTGTTTGGACGGCGGGGCTGAATGACCGGCTCGCCGACAGCGGCCTGATACCCTTTCAGTTCCGTCAGGCATACGCTCCGCCCGTTGGTGTAAAAGGCCAGATCAGTACGGTATGCCTGTATGCAGCGGACGGGAATCTCGCCAGTAAAGACAACTTCATCCTTTTTTACCTGGGCCGTTTCGATGGTGGCACAGTATTTCGGCGCATCGTGATAAGCCCTGGAAAGGTATTCCTGGGGCGCATAGAGGGTGAAGGAGAGATAAGGTTCCAGCAACTGCGTCCCTGATTCCTTCAATGCCTGTTCCAATACAATCGGGGCCAATGAGCGAAAGTCCGCCGGCGTGCTGACCGGGCTATAATAAAGCCCGTATTCAAAGCAAATCTTACAGTCCGTTACGTTCCAGCCACACAAGCCTTGCTCCAGACCGTAACGGATACCATCCATGACAGCGTTTTGAAAACTCTGGTTCAAGTATCCCAGGGAAACCCGGCTCTCGTATTGTACACCGGAGCCAAGCGGGAGCGGCGTAACAGACAGTCCGATGGATGCCCAAAACGGGTTGGGCGGCACCTCGATATGGATGGTGTGGCTGGCCACTTTGAGCGGCCGCTCTAAATAAATGACGGTGGGTTCCTTCACCGCTGTTTCAATCTTGTACTTTTCCGCCAGCAAAGCGGAAACAACCTCCAACTGCACCCGGCCCAAAAAAGAAAGAATGACCTCATGGGTGATGGAATCCACCTCGTAGCGCAAAAGCGGGTCAGTATCCGCAATCTGCGTAAGAGCGTCCAGCAGCCGTTCTCTTTGCGCTGCCGTTTTCGGCGCAATCGTCGTCCGCAGCATGGGGAGGGGAGCATCACGCCACCTTTCACGAGGAAGCCGGGTGTTGTCCCCCAATACGTCGTTTAATCCCACGCTGTCGCTGGGAAGGATGACAATTTCGCCCTTATGGGCGGTGTCTGTCCGAACAATCTCCCCTTTGGATGGAATACGCATCTCCGTGATTTTCAGCTTTTCTCTCCCGGCCAGGGCCACCGTATCCCGCAGGCGCAGCGTTCCGCTGTATAGCCGCAGATAGATGAGCCGCTGGCCACAATCTGTATACTCCACCTTGAAAACGCTGCCGCATAGGGCGGCGCTCCCCTGTTCCCCAATCGGTTGGAATAGCCCTGTCACCGCATCCATCAACGGTTGAATACCAAGGCCCTTTTTGGCGCTGCCATGATAGACCGGGAACAGAGAGGCGTCTTGAACCCGCCGCTGTTCCTCCCGCACAAGTTCTTCCCGGCTGATTGGTTCTCCTGCGATATACTTTTCCAATAATTCATCGTTATTTTCGATGACCGCATCCCATGCTTCTATGTCGGTATTTTCCTCCAGGACTATTTCCGGGGACAGCGACACCGTCTGCTTGATGATAATATCGGCGGAGAGCTTATCCCGAACAGACTGAACCACGCTCTGCAAATCAACGCCAGCCTGGTCGATCTTGTTGATAAAGATAACGGTGGGAATGTTCATTTTCCGCAGGGCATGGAACAGAATACGGGTCTGGGCCTGCACGCCATCTTTAGCGGAGATCACCAAGATGGCCCCATCTAAAACAGCCAAAGAGCGGTACACCTCCGCCAAAAAATCCATGTGGCCGGGCGTATCCACAATGTTAACTTTACATCTGTGCCACTGGAAGGAAGTGACTGCCGCTTGAATGGTAATCCCACGCTGCCGCTCCAAAAACATGGTGTCCGTCCTCGTTGTCCCTTTTTCGACGCTCCCCGGTTCTGAAATGGCTCCGCTGGCATATAGCAGGCTCTCCGTCAAGGTCGTCTTTCCAGCGTCTACATGGGCAAGAATTCCAATATTGATTATTTTCATGTGATTGTCCTCCTTTTACAGCCCGAAAGGGCACAAAAATCCCCAGCAGTAAAATACTTTTACCACTGGGGATTATAATTTGCGGACATACACATATACAGCATACACCTATTTGTGACTGCTGTTTTTTTGGATATGTCAAAATTGATAAGGCAAAAGTATTCTTAAATTGGGTACAAAAAATCAAGCCCCCACAAAAGGAACTATCATAATCCTTTGTTCCCACTATTTGATTATAGTTTTATTTAAGAATACCTTGCCGCATATTTTTTACTCCTTTTCTAGAATGAAACTATTATATCACATCAGTTTTAGGAAAGCAAGTACCTAAAAGAAATTTTTCTTCCCCTTATATGTAACAATCATACCGGCTTCCTGGCGTTCAGAATGGTTTCTGCTGTCTGCTGTGGTGTTTGGTTGGAATTGTCCAGCCAAAAGCCGATCCGTGGTGTTGTCTGCATTTTACTAAATACAAATTCAATGTATACAGAAAGATATAAGGAGTGGGAGGGATTCCGCCGTAGTTGGCATTGTAGGAAAATCCAAAAGTTTAGATTTTCCCACAATGCTTATCTTTTGGTCTTTGGTTCGGAATAGTGTAGTGCTGGCGGTCTATCTCTTGTTTTCGGTTGCTTGCTTCCTTACCGTACATGAGCATTACTGCCGGGTACAAAGCGTTTCGGTGAATTAAAAAAATCAATCGGCAGCGTTTCTCAAAAGGTTTTGACTGCTCAGCTTCGTGATATGGAAGAAAACGGACTCGTTAATCGAAAAGTGTATGCTGAAGTTCCGCCGAGAGTAGAATACTCTCTGACAGAATTGGGACAAAGCTTGAAACCTATTCTCGACGCTATGTGGAGTTGGGGCGAAGATTATAAAGAAAAATGTAATAAATAACGAAAAGACCGTCAAATCTCAACATTCGAGACTTGACGGTCTTATATTTTTTTACTGTATTTTAGAAAATCGTTTTGGTGTTCCTGTTTGCGAAGTTGATAGCCTTGTGCAATCAGCGTATCTACTTTCAGAGCAATTAGGTTTATGTCGGAACACATTGACCGTGCAATCTGCTGAATGTCATAGCCGTTTTCAATGTATTCCAAAATGGTGTCGTCCGGGAGCGAAGCCTGAGAAGCGAAGATATTTGCTTCATACTCCATACGGTTCTCTCTCATATCAAAGATGTTGAACTCTTTGAACCCGCCGACAGCAACCGCTTCTTGCCTGTGTAGAACATCGTGCCCGATTTCGTGCCATAGCACTATCTGCTCCACGACCGGGTGCATACCGTTTTTAAGAAAAACAAAGCGGTTCTTCAGAATAACCTTGTATGCTCCACGCTGCTTGTCAAAATTCCGGTAGATGACATTGATACCAAGCTCTTTTGCGACCTTGTATGGGTCACGAGTACCGCAGCGGTCAATGAGCTTGTTTACGATTTTCACAATCTCAGCCGTAGTGTAATACCCCAATCCGGCTCACCTCCCATATTATAGTATATCGGATATTAACCCTATAATAAATTATAAACTATTATGTGTCCCATATATTGGACTTAGTTCACTTTGAGGATTACTCGTCTTTGCGGTATTTCTTCGGGGTGTATTTTTTATTGTTCTTCTTTGCAATAAGATATGCTTCCTGAATAGCGTCAACCATTTCACGCATATCCTCGTCAGCCATTTCGCCGCCGGCAAACAGACCGGTAACTTCTGCAAGCAACTCCTGAGCCTGTCTTGCCCCTCTGCGTCCGTATTTATCCTCTACATCGGCGATGAAAGCGTCATCCTCAGACAGCAGATAATTCACATTTACATTTAAGGATTCCGCCAGCTTCTTATATCTTTCCATTCCTCTCGGACGGGATTTATCATTTTCATAAGAACCAATTATGCGTCGGGTTACGCCGATTTTAGCTGCCAACTCATCTTGACTCATACCAAGCTTTGTTCTCTCAGCCTTGACTTTTTCACCGAATGTCATTGTGATTTCACTCCTTAAAAGAATATTTACAGTTGAACTACCCATTTGCTCTTGACAAGTACAGTTTAAGTGTATATAATATGAATTGGGAAGTTGAACTACACATAGTGTACACCAAACTACCCAAAATGTCAAGGGGGTTCAAAAAATGTTACGAAGCATACTTCATTGTGATATGAACAACTTCTATGCCAGCGTCGAATGTATGCTCGACCCCGCATTAAAGAAATATCCGATTGCTGTCTGCGGCTCTGTTGAGGAACGACACGGTATCGTGCTTGCGAAGAACTACAAAGCAAAGGCTTTTGATGTGAAAACCGGGGACGCAGTATGGCAGGCTAAACAGAAGTGCAAGGACTTGGTTGTAGTACCGCCCCATTATGAGGAGTATATCAAATACTCAAAGCTTGCGAGAAGCGTTTATGAGCGATATACCGACCAAGTTGAACCGTATGGTATGGATGAGTGTTGGCTGGATATTAGCGGGACAGAAAGCCTTTTCGGTTCGCCGGAAAAGGTGGCAAATGAAATTCGTGAAACGATGAAGTTTGAACTCGGCTTGACGATTTCTGTGGGTGTTTCCTTTAATAAGATATTTGCGAAGCTCGGCTCGGATATGAAGAAACCGGACGCAGTAACCGTAATTCCAAAGGACACATTCAGAGAAAAGATTTGGGGACTTCCTGCCGCTGACCTGCTCGGTGTAGGACGGGCAACCCAGCGAGTGCTTGACAGCTATTGTATTCGTACCATCGGGGATTTAGCGAATACCGACCCTGAGTTCTTACGCAGAAGATTAGGAAAGAACGGAGTAGTTTTATGGGACTATGCCAATGGTAACGACCTTTCCCTTGTTGCCAAGAAAGACTTCGCTTCTCCTATAAAAAGCGTAGGACACGGTATAACAACGGTAGCAGACTTAGAGAAACCGGAGCAGGTGTGGCCCGTGTTTCTCGAATTGACCCAAGACATCGGACACAAGCTCCGTGTTCACGGACTGAGTGCAGAAGGTGTCGCAATACATATTAGAGACAACACACTCAATACAAGGCAATGGCAGACGAAGATTGCACTTCCTACACAGTCTCCGATGATTATTGCAAAGACCGCTTTTCAGTTGTTTGAAAAAAGATATGGGTGGAATAACCCTATCCGTTCTGTGACGGTACAAGCCATAAATCTTGTTCCACAAGACACGCCCCGTCAAATAGATATGTTTATGGACGCCGCCAAGCAGGACAAATTGGAGAGAATGGAAAAGTGTGTTGAAGAAATCAGACGGCGTTTCGGAAAGGACAGCATAAGGAATGGGGTTCTGTGTCAGAACCTGCGGCTACCACCGGAAAAAGCCGAAATCACGATGCCGACAGGTATGGTCGGTTAAGGAGGGCTAAATGTGATTGACGAAAAAGAGGTTACGGCTTATGTTACGATACCCGACTGCTTTTTGCAGGGGTGCAGCGAAGATATTGTTATCTTCCGTGCGGACGGCGGAAACCATTTTACCGACTACGGTATATATGAAGGAATGTTCCTGTTCTTTGACCGAAAAAAACGCTTTAAGAAAGGAAGGCTTTCCTGTTACATCAATACTGCCGGAGATGACCGACCCAAGTACAGGGTGTCGGATAAGAACATCGACGGATACAAGCACTTGGGAAGATTGGTTTTGACTTTGAGAAATTACGAGGTATAAAAATGGAATCCGATAGAAGAAAAGTTTATGTTGAAGTAAATGTAACACACAGACCTGATGGAACGGCTCGTCCGAATTTCATCAAGTTTGAGAATGATGAAAAATATGAGATAGACCGTGTAATTCAGAAATGCCGTGCGGCTTCCACCAAAGTCGGAGGAACCGGTATCCGCTACACGGTACAGATTTGCGGCAAGCCCACATTTCTGTTCGACGAAGAAAACGGAAAGTGGTTTGTAGAAGCAAAATCCTAATGGTAGGAGGTTTTGTAACTTGAAACATTTATCGAGATTTGACATCGAAGCGATTGCCGACAAATATGTTCAGGCATATATGGCACTTCCCGATGTCCGCAACACACAAATATACAGAATTGACCCGGAGCTTCTCTTGGAGAAGGTTCTCGGCTTGAATGTCGAATACCAGCACCTATCCTATGACGGGAGTATTCTCGGAATGACCTCATTTACGGAAATGGGTGTTCAGGTATTTGAAGATGATGATAACGAAGCCTTTTTCTTTTTGGACGGAAAAACCGTTCTCGTGGAAAAGGACTTGAACTTTGACAGCAAGCTGAAAGGCAGAAAGAATTTCACCTTAATGCACGAGGGCAGCCATCAGATATTTAAGATGTTGTTCCCGAATGATTACGGCGTGACACAGAAATCTGCCGGAGTACATTATTACAAGGCAAATTCCGAGAGGAATAAGCCTATATCCGATTGGGAGGAATGGCAGGCAAATACGCTTGGAGCAGCTATCCTTCTTCCCGAAAACCTTATAAAGCAGGGAATGTATCTGTTCAGTCTTGGAGAAAAGATTGAGTGTCTAAACAAGATATACTTTCCGGGCGTATATAAAAGGTTTGACGCACTTGCTGATTTTTTAGGGTGTTCCAAAAAGGCTCTTGCCATACGAATGAAACAGCTCGGACTTTTGAAAAAGGAGTATCTTGATAATCCTTTTGATTTGGTTACGGTTTATCCGGAGGTGAGCGAGCTATGAAATCGTTGGAACAAAAGATAATCGTAAGGTGCAAAAACTGTGGCTGGCGTATTTTTGACAAGGTAACAATGACAACAGGCGTTATTGAACTGAAATGTCCTAACTGCCACAGAGTAGTAGAGGTTGACCTGTCCCTCCGCAAAGGAACGGTCAAGTACAGATTAGCAAGAAGCAATAACAGAGCGAACAATTAAATATCGGGCAGATGTACCGAGCCACGAGTCCTTGAGCGAAAGCTCCTGAGTCATCAAATTGCCGGACGCTGAGAATTACGGGATAGAAATATCCTAATGTTCTTGGTGTCCGGCTTTTTTGTCGCTCCCGAAAGGAGCAAGACCGTGACATATAAGTGGCTGGCTTATATCGCCAAGTATCCGTAATCTCCGAATTTTTGATTTCAGCCAAATTCAAAAATTCAAATTCAAGGAGATTACGACAATGACAAAACTTACATTAGAACAGCAGGAATTATTATTTGCGAACGACTGCAAGCTCATCAATCTTCGGTATGAATACCACGGTTACACCGGCACGGAGAAATGGGCGATTGTAACAGAACTGGCGGAAGAAGAATTGTGGGTTAAATACCCTGATGTTATCCGTCGGTACACTCCGTTCATTCTTCTTTCTATGGCTCAGGGCGAAGTGATTGACGAGTCATACAGAAACAACGATAAGTACGAAAAGCGAGCAAAAAGAACAATCGATGTGTACGGCTATGAAGATGACATCTCTGAACAGTTCCACCGGGAACTGATTACTCCGTTTGTTGACCCGTTTGAGCAAGCGGAGGAAGAACGGATTGAAGAAGAAAAGGAACAGCTCCGCCAGTTAGAAATTGCAAAAGTCAGAAAGGTATTGGAAATGCTGAAACCGGTTCAGAGAGAACGACTGATAAAAGCAATTCTGTTAGGTATGAGTTCAAGAAAAATCGCAAAGGAAGAAGGTGTATATTACAGCGTTGTAGATAAGTCGATTGCCGCTGCAAGAAAAAATTTCAAGAAATTTTATGAAAACCTCTGATTTTGGGTGTGCATTTTGACCCCCTTTGTCCAAATGAGTGAAGGGGTTATTTCAATTCCGGATACGAAATGCACTTTCAAGACTAAATGAACAGAGAGGTTATACATATATGCAGAGAAAAGAAATTCAGCGTGGAGATTTATTCTACTACGATTTTGGAAAAAGAGAAGGGTCTGTCCAGTCGGGAGAGAGACCTGTAATGGTAATTCAGGCAGACAACTTTAATGCCAATGCTCCGACAATTATTGTTGCGGCTGTTACGGCTGTGATGAAAAAGAAGTATCTTCCTTCACACATCATTTTGGGTGAGGACTTCGGTCTGAAGAAGCTGTCAATGGTTCTTCTTGAACAGATACAAACCGTCAATAAGGACGAACTAACAGACTACATTGGTTCGGTAAACGATGAAAGGCTTTGGAAGCAAATTAACGCAGCTCTAAAAAAGACTTTCGGTTTATGGATTTACAACACAGACAGAAACGGAGATGTTCGCTGCTTATGTCCCAAGTGCCTGAGCGACTATATCCACGACCCAAATTATATTGTCAGGCGTCTTGACCCTTTTGCAAAAAGTAAAGATAACTGCGATAAGTGTAATAACAGCGGTTGGGATTATATCGTTTATGACAAACACACCTCGGTCAAAGGAAAGGGGTGCAGGAATGTCAAATAGCAGTGAAAAGAAGAAGCGTTACGATATTCCTCTTTGGTGTAAGCCAAACCTGTCTATTGAGGAGGCGGCAGCTTATTCCGGTATTGGAATGGGAAAGCTTTATGAAATGACGGAAAGTCAGGATTGTCCTTTTGTTCTTTGGATTGGTAGCAGAAGAATGATTAAAAGGAAAGTCTTTGACGAATTTATTGAAAGGCAATACTCGATTTAAGAAAAAAGTCAAGTCTGCGATGAGCCGATTCGCATAATTGGCTTACCGCAGACTTTTGAGTATGCTGTAATCACCAAAGGAAGGAGGTTACAGTGTATGTCTGACAAACAGCTTAAATCCAATATGCCGAGTGTCCCAATTTGGAAGAAAATGAATCTTACGGTTGAAGAAGCTTCGGAATATTCGGGCATTGGCACATCAAAGATAAAAAAACTATCGAATAGCGAAGATTGTCCTTTCGTTCTTTGGAACGGAGCAAAGCGATTGATTAAAAGAAAACAATTTGAGGAATACCTGTCATCGCAGTATTCCCTCTGACGGAGGTGGTGTTATGGGGAATAAGCAGACTGAATTGAATAATTCAGGCAATCGGGTGGAAACCGTGCCGGTTTGGGTTAAGCCTTACCTTACGATTGATGAAGCGACCGCTTACACAGGCATAGGCAGAGACAAACTTTATGAGATGACAAGCCAAGAAAAATGTCCGTTCGTGCTGTGGGTAGGAAACAGACGAATGATTAAGAGACGAGTTTTTGATGAGTACATTGAGAAAATGTACTCAATATAGGAAGGAGGGCTTATGGACAACGGTGTTTTAGCTTACAGAGCCTTACTCGAAAAGCGTAAAGAAAACGCTCCCTTTTGGGAGAAGAATGTTCTAACTGTTGAGGAAGCAGCCGAGTACACCGGTATAGGTAGGACAAAAATCAGGCAAATCATAATGAAGTGTGATTGTCCCTTTGCTGTCACTAACGGTGTTCAGGTCTGTGTAATCCGAGACAAATTTATTGATTATCTTGATAAGCAATTTCGCATTTAAGGGAGGAAAAATTATGCCAAGAACAAAAAGAAAAGACAAATCAAGAGTAGTGCTTCGTACAGGCGAATCACAGAGAGCCGATGGTACATACCATTTCAGTTGGACTGACGCCAACCACAAAAGGCGTTATGTGTATGCCAAGACACTTGATGAACTGCGATACAAAGAGGAACAAATCGCAAAAGACAAGAGCGATGGCATTAAGGCAGAAGCTCGTTACACAACGGTCAATGACATATATGAGCTTTGGAAGGATTTGAAGCGAGGACTGAAAAACAACACCTTTGAAAACTACAAGTATATGTATGAGACCTTTGTCCGTCATCAGATAGGCTCAAAGATTGTATCTTCTCTGAGAAAAACAGATATAAAGAGGTTCTATAATTACCTTGCAGACGAACGCCATCTGAAGCCGGCAACCATTGATAATATTCATACGGTTCTCCATCAGATTTTGGATATGGCGGTCGATGATGACTACATCAGGAATAACCCGTCAAACAATGTGCTTAAAGAGTTGAAACAGTCCCATTGTTTTCAGACCGAGAAGCGTAGAGCCTTAACAAAGCCGGAGCAAGAGTTGTTTCTTGACTATCTGAAAAACTCTCCGACATCAAAGTATTGGTATCCGGTGTTTGCGGTTATGATTGGTACGGGGCTTCGTGTTGGAGAGGTTACAGGGTTAAGATGGTGCGATATTGATTTGGAAGAAGGTATCATTGATGTGAACCACACGCTGGTTTACTATGACCACCGTACCGAGGGCAGTAAGCGTGGCTGTTACTTCAATGTTAATACGACAAAAACTCCGGCAGGAAGAAGAAAAGTGCCTATGCTCGGTTTCGTCAAAGAAGCATTCTTAATGGAAAAGGAAAGGCAGGAAATGCTCGACCTTCACTGCGAAGCGACTGTCGATGGATATACCGATTTTATCTTCATCAACCGTTTTGGTCAGCCTCAACATCAGGCAACCCTGAACAAAGCAATCCGCCGCATTATTCGTGACTGCAACGACGAGCAGTTATTGAAAGATGAAAACGCAGAAGTATTGCTCCCGCATTTTAGCTGTCATTCTTTAAGGCACACTTTCACAACAAGAATGTGCGAAGCGGGGGTAAATGTTAAGGTTATTCAGGACACGCTCGGTCATAAGGATATTTCAACTACGCTCAACATCTATACCGATGTAACAAAGGAGCTGAGGAAGTCCGAATTTGAAGGTCTTGACTCCTACTTCAAAAATGAGTATAATAAAGTGTCGGTTTGACAGATTAAATTGATACGGACTTCATAGTTGGTGAATAAAAGCATTTACATCATTTACATCAATTCTTACACAAAGCCCCCACGAAACTAATCGAAAATAAAGTAAAGTAGGATTTTGAAAAAATCTGATTTGAGACTTATTTTGAACTATGTTGGGTTATAGCAAGAATTGAAACGATGTCCTAAATCGTCCCGACAATGAAGTCGTTAGAAAAGTAAGAACCCAGTAAAACCAAGGGTTTCAGCACTTGGATGTACTAAAATATATAGTTGGTCAAGGGGGTTTGACCAAGATTTGACCAATTTTTGGCATAGTCAAAAAAAGATTAGTACAGGTTAGTACAGATTGCTTAGTCTGAA